>CAZWIP010000372.1:0-2641 GCA_964634125.1 uncultured Dehalococcoidia bacterium | reverse complement strand
GTGTAGTGTGAACAGCGGTTAAGTGTACATTCCTTTTCAGCTGGGGAATTCGGTCTACTATTCCGGGGCCAGGATCGTCGTAGAGGTATTTTCCTTTCTTGTACTCATAAGATGTGAACAGACCAAGTTCGCGGCAGCGACGGACTTTTCCACAAGTAATCCCAAGCCTTTCAGAAAGCTCACGAGCCAAGAACTTTCCCCGCTTCCGGAGTCGTTTCCAGCGATTCGGTAAACGATAGGCGATGCGGATACGCGCAACGCCTTCCGGTGTGAATGTCTGACCGCTTCCACTTTTCATACCGCGTCCTGTCAGGATGTTGGAAACTTTGTACTCCGGATGGTCGTCAAGGAGTTCATCGATGGCTTTGACAACCTCCGGAGGGGTCCGTCTTTGCTCCCATGCAGACTGAGGCAGTGGCAAGTTCAGCGTCCTGCATGTGCCACCTTTGAAGCGGATATGACAAGTCACTTGTTTACCTTTAAGCTGAAGTTCCCCAGGAAGATTCCTTAAAAACGATTTTATCTTATTGAAATATCGATATAAAGAGCCGGCAGGTAAATTCATATTGTTCCCATGTAAATATTATTATTTACTTGACATATAGGTCAATACTTGATATTCATGCTCCCATGTATATCGAGAGAGTTCCAAACCGCAATTCTCGACCAGCTATCCTGTTACGCGAAGGCTGGAGAGAAGGAAAAAAGACTCGTAAACGCACCATTGCGAATCTTACCAATTGGCCGGAAGAAAAAGTTGAAGCCCTTCGATTGGTCCTCAAAGGAGAACCAATGGTTTCAGCAAGAGAGGCATTCGTTGTCGAGCGGACAATTCCTCATGGCCATGTGGAAGCAGTATTAGGCACGATTAGAAAGCTTGGACTGGATTCGATCATTACCTCCAAACGCTGCCGAGAGCGAGATTTGGTTGTTGCGATGATTGCCGAGCGATTGATCCAACCGTGCTCGAAATTAGCGACAACTCGGTTTTGGCATACCACTACATTAGCTGAAGAACTCAACGTGTCCGATGCCGATGAGGACGATCTGTACGATGCGATGGACTGGGTGCTGGCAAGGCAAGATAGTATCGAGAAAAAGTTGGCTGCCCGTCACCTTTCGGAAGGATCCTTGGTGCTTTATGATGTGACCAGCAGTTACTATGAGGGACGGACCTGTCCGTTGGCTCGTTTTGGTCATAACCGGGATCGCAAGAGGGGCAGGTTAATTATTGTGTACGGTTTGCTCACTGATGATGCGGGCAGGCCGGTGGCCGTGGAGGTTTATCCTGGGAACACAGGGGATCCGAGCACGGTACCGAGTCAGGTTGAGAAGCTTCGGGAGCGTTTTGGTCTTTGCCGTGTTGTACTGGTTGGTGACCGTGGAATGCTGACTCAAACGCAGATTGAGAAACTCAAGGATTATCCTGGGCTTGGCTGGATATCGGCATTGCGCTCTCCTGCGATCCGAAAGTTAGTCAGTAGTGATAGTCTACAAATGTCTATTTTCGATGAGAAAAACCTTGCTGAGATCCACTCCTCCGAGTTTCCGGACGAACGATTAGTGGCTTGCTATAATCCCCTATTGGCCAAGGAACGACGGCAAAAAAGAGAGAAGCTTCTGGCGGCAACCGAAAAAGGGCTTGAGAAAATAGTCAAGGAAGTTGCTCGTCGAACAAAAACGCCCCTTGATAAGGCCGAAATCGGTAAAAAAGTGGGAAAGGTAATAAATCGTTTCAAGGTTGCAAAGCACTTCACAATAATGATTGATGATGGTGCTTTTTCGTTTTCTCGCAAGGAGGAATCGATCCATCGTGAATCGGATTTGGACGGGATTTATGTGATTAGGACCAGTGAACCAGCTGAACGTATCTCGGCGGAAGACACGGTGCGCAACTATAAGAGGCTTGAACAGGTAGAGATGGCTATCAGGTGCATGAAAGGGGTTGACCTTCTTGTACGACCGATTCACCATCGTACGGTGGATCATGTGCGGGCCCACATCTTTCTTTGTATGCTAGCCTACTACGTGGAATACCATATGCGAAAAGCATTAGCGCCGCTTTTGTTCCAAGACGAGGAACTCGATGAGAGGCGCAAGACAAGAGATCCTGTCAAACCCGCAAAACCCTCTGCCTCAGTGAAAAGGAAGAAGACAGTTCGACTTACACCGGATGGTTTTGAAATACACAGCTTCCAAACTCTTTTGGCTGAACTCGCGACGCGTAGCCGTAACCGCTGTCGAGTTAAGTCTGATGCGGCCGGACCTACGTTCTATGAACTTACTGAACCGACGCCTCTCCAGACACGAGCTTTTCAACTCCTGGGTTTGTAGCCAGTAAGCGGAAAGTCATATCACATGAAAGCTATGTGAAATCAATGAGATAGTGTTTTATTAGAAAGGAACTTCGGTTTAATCTCCTTTTCAGAGACAGTAGATTCCTAAGATCCCTTAAGGTTATGGATGGATAATCGTAATACAGGCATTTCCCCTGACAGATCAGGTCTGCTACATTAGCCGAATCTTTGTCGTCGTTTTTATCCCAGCGACCATCCAGTAACTCACGGTTTCTAGTTACAGCAACTCCTGACACCAACACCACATTATGAGCACACTTAATTAAGTACTCTGCCAGTGGCTT
>CAZWIP010000371.1:0-2645 GCA_964634125.1 uncultured Dehalococcoidia bacterium | reverse complement strand
GGATGCCGCTTCGTACCTCTGATAGCGGAAGAGGCTTGGAGTGATGAAGAGCAGCAGTCTCGCAGTAGATTTAGTGATTTATTTTAAAACAGTGATCAGCGCTTGGAGCAAGGAAGAATCCTCTTCAGGAAGTACCGTGCGGGGATCGAGGATAAGTGAGTTGCGTTCCACTCGGCACACAACCGGGAAAGGTTGACTGCGTAACTCTTGAGCCAGGTCCTGAACCTTTCTGTTGGCTGGCGATTTGATAACCACAAGTCGGGTCGGTAGAGTGCTTCCCGGTAGGCTTCCTCCTCCCACAGTAGATTCCCCGGACGCAGTTGTTGCCAGCTTACCAATTTGGTCGGACCATTTTTGGGCTCGTTTTTCAATATCCTTCAATGGTGTAGCTATCATGCGCCAGACTGGGATTTTTTCGGTGGCTTCCCCTTTTAAATAATGGATTAATGTGGCTGAAAGGGCTGCCAGCCTGGTTTTATCGATTCGTACAGCGCGAGCTAGCGGATGTTTCTTGAGTTTGGCCATCAGGTGCTTTTGACCGATAATTATGCCAGCCTGTGGTCCACCGAGCAGTTTGTCACCAGAGAACATGGCAAGCCCTATTCCGGCAGCAATGCTTTCTTGTGGGCGTGGCTCAAAACCCATCCCGTATTGAGTTGTATCCAAAAGACAACCACTTCCGACATCATCCAATACAGTCACGCCATACCACTCACCTAACTTGACCATATCTTCAATGTTGACTTCTTCTGTAAACCCTACAACTTTAAAATTGCTTGAATGAACCCGCAAAAGAGCGGCTGTTTTCGACGTGATGGCTTCTTCGTAGTCGGCGAGATATGTTTTGTTGGTCGTACCAACTTCTACCAGTTTGGCGCCGCTCTGCCGCATCACATCAGGAATACGGAACTTACCACCGATTTCGACTGCATGCCCTCGGGAAACTATTACCTCTTTTCGTTTGCATAGAGAGCTGAGGGCCAGTAGTACAGCAGAGGCATTATTGTTAACTACCAATGCGTCCTCGGCACCGGTAAGTTGACATAATAACCGTTCCACGTGAACATTGCGTGATCCTCTCTTACCGTTCTCTAGATCGATCTCAAGGTTAGTATAGCCCTCAGAAACCGTCTTCATTGCAGCTAGTGCGTCAGTGCTCAGAGGAGATCTGCCAAGGTTGGTGTGGATGATGACTCCAGTGGCATTGATGACTGGCCGCGGGCCGATAGTGCCGAGCGATTCGACTTGCGAAGCAATGGCATCTATGATATCTGCGAAAGAAGGGCAGGGATTGCCTTGAGAAAGGGACAGGCGAAGTCCATCAAGATACTGACGTGTCACATCGACCATCGTATCATGCGAGTACTGGTCTTTAAGGTCTTGAATGCTCTTATCGGAAATGACCTTATCCACGCTGGGCAAATCACGAAAATTGCTTTTTGAATTCATATGGAGGCATTGTACTGTATCAAGCCAATCGATTGCAACCGAATTCGCTTGACTTGATTTATGCATCATGCTATAAACTTGACATAATTGGGAGGGGATATGGAGATCAGACAACTGGAGATTTTCTGTGTTGTGACAGATGAGAGGGGATTTTCACTAGCTGCAGATAAATTGGGACTGACCCAGCCTACCGTAAGCTTTCAAATAGCTTCACTTGAAGAGGAATTGGGTACCAGGTTGCTGGATCGTGGAGGGAGAACGACCATGCTCACTAAAAGTGGCGAGGTCTTGTATCGATATGCGCGGCAGATATTGGAATTAAATGATGAAGCAAAACAAGCTATTCACAGCCTGATTGGATTGTTGTGGGGGGAAGTGGCATTAGGGGCAAGCACTATTCCGGGGGAATATATTCTACCTGGTATGTTGCAGAAATTTAGAGAAGGTCATCCCGGAATAGATATCACAATGAAGATTGGTGATACTGCGGGTGTTATCAGGAATGTATTGGAAAATGAGGTTGAACTTGGGGTTGTTGGGGCGAGTGAGAAAAACGACAAATTAGTCTTTGAGAAGTTTGTTAGCGACGAACTTGTGGTAATTGCTCCGGCTGAAAATAAATGGTTTTCATACAATTCGGTCACCATGGATACTCTTGAAAAGTCGCCTTTCGTGCTCAGAGAAGGTGGTTCTGGTACGAGAGCAATAATTGAAGGTAAGCTTAACGAGAAAGGTTCTAACTTGGAGAGTTTCAATGTTGCAATGACTCTGGGTAGCACGGAGGCTGTTAAACGGGCAGTGCAGTCCGGGGCTGGAGTTTCGATAGTATCCGAAAGGGCAGTGCAAAACGAGGTAAAATTGGGAACTATAAAGGTTTTTAAAATTGATGGAATTGAACTAGCGAGAGATTTCTATATAGTATACAGGAAACAAAAAGTGCTTTCGCCAGCGGCGGAGGCTTTGCTTGAGTTCTTAAAAGACGCAGGTGAGTGAAATAATTGCATGGACAGACCAACAATAATTGGCACCTTTTTATTTTCATATCTGCATTTATCCACTATAATGAACGGTTCGACCAAATCCACTGCCAGTAAGATGACAGTGTAGCTATTATGTTTCACTTGGGTTGAAAGATTGGGTTTGTATTATTAACCCGGCAATTAAATACTAGACAAAACATCGAAAATATATTACAA
>CAZWIP010000370.1:0-2654 GCA_964634125.1 uncultured Dehalococcoidia bacterium | reverse complement strand
AAGTCTCTCTTAGATTTTATGCAAATCTGTGCCAAAGGTTAAAAAAACGAACAATTTGTTAGTGATATTGGATTTGTAGGGTCTGAAAGGTTGAGCACCTCAACTGATGCCCCATTCCCAAACACCCCAAAATCGCCGTTCACATCTACTGCCAGGGATACTCCATCACGCCAACGTCCTATTAGTGTTGAATTGCTGTCTGGGGAGGTGGCAGTCTCCCTCAGATCAGTGATGGAGGTGGTAAGGTTTTGATGCTGTACTTCATTGAATGCGAATGATGTTTGGTTGTAGAGACAAAGCAATACGAGAAGCAGTGAATACCTAAGCATATTTACCCCTCTGGTGTGCAAGAGTGGCATAAGATAATCTAGATACCCCCCTATCCAAGGTATCGGGGGTGGGGTGTACCCCAGTCACTATTCCTGTTGAGATGTACATTATGGCGGTAGTTACAGCCAATTCTATCCGTTCTGAGGTTGCCAGCCGTAGGTAGCAATACCTAGGTATGGCTAGACATTTCTCCGAATGTAAATCGGCTTCTAGCTACCCACTATGCACCAAAAATGGGCAGTATCCTGTGTATTACGGACTGGGCTTAATGCCCTATTCGACCCACTTATCCAGTTCAGTGCTATTCACCCAGTTAGCATAGATTTCAGTAGTCCTGATTGATCGGTGCCCTAGAAAGGTCTGCAATACTTCTTTAGGCATCCCCTTATTGAGCATAGAATGAGCATAGGTGTGGCGAAAGGTATGGAGATTTATGTTGTGTTTACGCACGAAATCAGGCTCAAATAACGACTGTACCCCCTTCCTAGCATATCTGCGCTGTCTGTCAGACTGAAGCTCTGGAAATACATATTGTTTATCCGATCCAAGCCTCCCCTTCAACCTTTCTATAACGTGATCCGAAATAGGTATGCTTCTCAGCCAAGCACCTGTTTTCTTCATTCTGAGGGACATATATGACCCATCAAATGAATCAGGTATAAGCGTAAACGCGTCAGTAGACCTAAGCCCGGTGTGTAATAGGAAATAGTAGAAATCACCAAATTTGCCAGCGTTGTCGAAAATGCGCTCAAGGTCTCTATCAGTGAAGTAGTAACGAGGCCTTCCGTTGGTATTGTCCTTGATCCGCTGGATTCTTGTCCATGGATTCTGGTCAATCCATTGGTTATTGAGACAGAAATTGAAAAAGCGGCGGAGAACTGCTATCTCTTTGTTAATAGTTGCAGTGGATGGCTTCGCCCATTTACCTTCCTTAGCATAATTGTACTTATTACGAATCGAAGTCTGTGATCGATGTTTGATATAACCAGTACAGACCTCTGATCTCACGTCTCCTAACGATTTGTTTCCCAATTGTTGGCAGTATTGATGGAAATGTTCACATTTCGATTGAATGTGTTTTCGTTGCTCGACTGCGATTCCACTTAGTTCTACGTGTACAAGAAATTGTAATTGAGCACCATACCAATCCATTTCATAATACTGATTACTTTTTTCACCAAAAAGCAGGTCATTTTCAAGCTTCTTAAGTGCTTTTACGGCTGTCTCACGAGATAATCCCAATGCTCGTCTATATCGGCGACCATTAATTGTAAGATCACCGTAATACTTGAGCATCCCATTTTTTGACTTCCGTGTGTAAATCAACGCCATTCCACCCTCCTTACAGTACAAGGAGTGTCACAAGAATGGCTAACTAGTTCAGTTCTTGGTTAGAACGCCGGCCTGTCAAGCCGGAGGTCGCGGGTTCGAGTCCCGTCGGTCCCGCTCCATATAGCCCCTCACTTTCCAGCGTAGAGGGGCTTTTTTATTGGGTTTGGCTGGACTCCTCGTGATGAGGTCTGTTATGGTCTAATAATGTCTGTTAGCAAAACTCCGTAGAACTTTCCGTAGAATAGCCTCGCGCGTATACAGGCGCGATCACACGCGTAAAACGCCTGCAGAGTCGCATCGCTCAGGGATTATTCTTCATTGGTTGTGCTTATTATTACCACCATAGCTGAGAAAAGCGTGTTGACATATACTCGTCTATATCCAGATCATGGGTAATCAACGATCACGTGGTGACGTGTCTCATGGGATTATGACTATGATGACAATCAGTGTCGGATAGGCGGTCGCTCAGATTGTTGACCAGTCAGGGTCGAAACTGTAATTATCTGGGTTTATATTTAATTATCAGTATGATCTACGAGCATATACACCCAGCTTTGACAGCCGGGTATCATCCTAATCCCTGATATGAAAAAGCCCCGGAATCCGGGGCTTGATTGGAATAGTGAGAAACCTGCTATTTAAGCAACGTTATTCTCTGCACCTGCCTAATATCCTTTGTCACCAACTGCAGAAGGTAGATACCAGCATCTTCCCCAATGGCGTTCCAGTGAATGCTGTATTCACCTGCTGATTTCTCCCCATCTACAAGAGTTGTCACCACTTTACCTTTTAGATCATAGACTGATAAGCTTACATATCCCTCGGTGGGTAGTGTGTATCCAATTGTGATAGCTGGATTGAAGGGATTCGGATAAGCGTGCTGTAGTGAGAAAGCTAAAGGTTGAATCTCTTCAACAGTGATGTTGGTAATTATCACAGGATTGCTGCGATTTACCGTAGAATAGCTCACATCGGTAAGACAATAGTCG
>CAZWIP010000369.1:0-2656 GCA_964634125.1 uncultured Dehalococcoidia bacterium | reverse complement strand
TAGTTATAGAATTGAAAAACGTCAGGGTACACATTGTCAGTGATCGCAAATATTTTCAATGGGAGAAAGCTGCGGCATACGGATCTCCTGTGGCCGGTTATGCAACCAGCGGGAATGAAATATTTGTTTTTGGAAAAAGGTTGGGGGGTAAAATCATTATCAATCAAGCGATTCTCGGCCATGAGTTCAACCATTTGTTGAATTTTAAAGACCCAAAAGTTGCTAATCCCGATGAACTGAATCAGTTGGAGGTTTGCTACCTTAATAATTCAAAAGGGAATGGATGTTAGATTTAGAGTCAGAAAATGAAAAAACTTTTGTGAGTAATGGCAGCGATATCAAAGTCCTGCCGTGCATTATCAAAATGTGATTACTGACATATTGTGGTTTTTTGGAGCATTGATTGAACGAAAGTCGCGGATGTCCAGATACAAGGGGTCCAATTATTTGCGATCAATTAAGGTATTATTTACTTGACATATAAGATTGTTACCAATACAAAAGATCCTGAAATTGCGTTGGAATTTCATTTATAAGATACAATTCTAAATCTATCTCATTTCTTTAGATGTAGTTAAAAGCTGATCCGGTACCTCTCATAAATAGTTTATTTTACCTCTTCGTTTAGAAAATGTTTTACTATCCCATAGGGGGAGCGAAGAGATGCATTCAAATGTTTTCTCATATAAAAGCAAGCAACATCTCAATCTGGTCTTCAGTAGTGGTTAGAACACCTCTGATTAGCTTCAAGAGGTGGCAAACTGGCTAACAACAATATATTTAACCCTAAAAAAGGAGGAGAGGAAAAATGGCAAAAAAACTAGTAGTGCGTAGCAGTAACGACGAGGTATGGGTGATCGATCTGAATGCTTCACCACCAACGATCAGGGAGCTTGCAGGAGATGAGCGTACAAGGATGATCGCTTCGCTCACACATGCAAGTCCATTGATAAGAGTAGAAAATGCTATCTTGGGTGATGACGTTACGGAAATAGAAACTGGTACCGGTCATGAGAAGATAAGATTCTGATATACATGGGTGCACCGCTACCAAGTCCAATGGATCTCAGGCCCTTCGGTTATTTTGGGTGACGAGGGACAGGGAGTATTGCCACCGATCTTGAGCAGCCAATGCCTGTCAACGGTCGACTAGTAATCGAAACTTAAACCGACTTGCGAACTGTATACGGTTATGGACACTGAAGCCTCTACATATCTCTCCTTGAGAAACTTCGTGCCAGACGACCGTAACAAAGATTGTCTTGTTAAGGCATTCCGGAGCGGGACCCATCGCAGCCTTGCGCCTGATCAAACATTGTCGAATATCGAGCCGTTTCTGAAGCGGCTTGGCATCACACGGGTCGCCAATATCACCGGTCTCGACGTCATCGGTATTCCCGTTGCAGCGGCAACCCGTCCCAATTCAAGGGCCGTGTCCGTTTCTCAGGGAAAGGGGGCGACATTAAAAGCCGCGAAAGCCTCTGCAATCATGGAAGCCATCGAAGGCTTTCACGCGGAACGGGATCGATTGGAGCGGACATGGGCGAGTTATGATACTTTGGCGCAAGGCGAGATAGCGGTTGCCAGGGTCGAGGGTCTTCCCAAAACCACCATGTCCCGATACGCATCCGATCATCCGCTTAGTTGGGTATTGTCCTGGGACCTGTTGAATGAAGAGTCCGTCTGGCTTCCTCACGAGGTGGTACACACCCGCTTTACCGTGCCAGCACCGCCCGGTTCAGGGTGTTTCCTCGCCACGTCCAATGGTCTGGCAGCCGGCAATCATCTGCATGAGGCGATCATCCATGGACTATGCGAAGTCATTGAACGGGACGCTCGCACCCTGTGGGGCGAGGCGAATTCGTTTCCGTGGAGTCGGCAACGCACCCGTCTCGATCTGGCCACTATTGATGATGAGCTCTGTGTCGAGTTGCTGGAAAAGTTCCAAAGGGCAGGATTTGCGACCGCGATATGGAATGTGACGAGTGATATCGGTGTGGCGGCCTTCCGTTGCGACGTTACCGCGGTGGTCGATGATGGTACATTGGATCGAGTTAGGTACACCGGTTCAGGGTGTCATATTGATCGGAGGGTGGCACTTGCGCGCGCGCTGACCGAAGCGGCTCAGCATCGCCTCACTCGAATAGCTGGTTCGCGGGATAATCTTCAACGAGCAGCATACCGCTCACCCTCTAAGAACGTCGTCACCAGGCAGCGTAAAATTATTCTTGAAGAACCCAGTGGCTGTAGTTTCACAGACGTACCAACCTATGATGGTGAGACCTTCACCGATGACCTGCACTGGTTGTTGCAGCGGGCAAGCTGTGCCCGGCTGGATCGGGTGCTCGTTGTCAACCTGATCCTGCCCGAATACTCGATCCCGGTAGTGAGGATTGTCGTTCCGGGCCTGGAGGACGGTATCGGAATTGATGACTATGCATTGGGTCCACGGGCCCGAACGGCGCGGGATAACTGGCTATGAAGGCTGTTGTATTCTCGGGACCGAGCCTGCCACCGGAGGAGGTACGTCGGCTGACGGTTGCCGAGTGGCGACCACCGGCGGCCCAGGGCGACCTGTTTCGGGCCGCGGCAGAGGGTTTCGGGATCATCGGCCTGATTGACGGCTATTTCGACTGGGTGCCCTCTGTGTGGCACA
>CAZWIP010000368.1:0-2660 GCA_964634125.1 uncultured Dehalococcoidia bacterium | reverse complement strand
GATGTAGCGGCCTTTCTTGATCTCTGCGGTGACAGAGCCTCCGCAGTGGGCGCATTTCAACAGCCTGGTGTAGGTGAATCGGTGGACGTTGGCGCGGGTGTCGTTTCGCCGGGAAAAAGCTGCCTGTACGCGGTCGAACAGCTCCTTGTCGATGATCGGCGGGTGTTTACCATGGTAGCTTTTTCCGTTCCACTGAAAATTCCCGGTGTAAAACGGATTTTTCAGCATGTGAGCAATGGAGGCTTTGGCCACCCGCTTGCCCTGCCGGGTAGTCAGCCCCATCTGCGCGGCCTCAACCTCAAGCCTGCGGATCGAACAGGTTCCTGTGGCGTACCGCTCGAACATCCAGCGGATCAGCGGTGCGCGTTCCGGGTCGATCTCGATGGTCTTTTTTGTCTTGTTGTGGAGATAACCAAGCGGCGCGGTGCCGGGGTACCATCCTTCCTCTGCCTTCTCACGTAACCCCTTCCGGGTCTCCTCTGAAAGGTTGTCGATGTAGTTCTTGGCCATCAGCACCTTGATGCCGTGGATGAACTTTTCGTGGGAGCGGGAATGTTTGTTGAGGATCGAGCCTTCTTTCACGAACACAAGCGTTACATCCAGCTCATCTATTGTCACATAATCCTTGAAGTTGCGGTAGAGCCGGTCGGTCTTCTCGCACAGGAGAATCCGTACATCAGGATGCTCCTCAAGGAAGCCGATCATCTCGGTAAAGTTGGTGCGGCCGGACTGCTTGGCGGTCTCGACGTCGATGAACTCTCGGACAATCTTATAATCGTGCCGGGATGCGTAGGAACGTAAGAGCTTGCATTGGGCCGGAATCGAGTAGCCTTCCCGTTCCTGCCCCTTGGATGAGACTCTGGCATAGAGAACCGCTTTGATACTGATTAAGGCCCCCCCTTGGGAGGTCCGGTATAATTACCGTATCCAAAACTCTCTCCTCAAGGAGGAAATCTTATGCGCTTTTACAACCAATCTCATCAATACTACTGCGGAGTGGATCTCCATGCAAGATCGATGTACCTGTGCATCCAGGACAACGATGGTACGGTCCTGTTTCACAAGAACCTTCAAACCAGTCGCGATGCATTCTGCGCTGCGGTCGCCGAGTACCGCGAAAACCTGGCGGTTGGCGTTGAATGTATGTTCAGCTGGTACTGGATCGCCGATCTGTGCAGCCAGATGAACATCACCTTCGTGCTCGGCCACGCTCTGTATATGAGAGCGATCCACGGCGGAAAGACGAAGAACGACAAAATTGACAGTAAGAAAATTGCCTCCCTTCTTCGTGCGAAAATGCTTCCGATGGCGTATGTCTATCCACAAGCAAACCGCTCGACCCGGGATCTGCTTCGCCGCAGGATGTACTTCATGCATCATCAATCGGAATTACTTGCCCACATCCAGAACACCAAAACCCAGTATAACCTGCCGGATTTTGCCAAACGTATCTCCTATCAATCAAACAGGACCGGTCTTGGTGAGCATTTCCCCGATCCGATGGTACGCAAAAGCATCGAGGCTGATATGAAACTACTCGATGAGTATCATGCGATTCTTCTCAAACTTGAACAGCAAGTGCTCGAGCAGGCACGTATCCACGATCCGATTGCTCTCGGATTGCTTCGTACCATTCCGGGCGTCGGGAAGATTTTGGCGCTGGTGATGATCTACGAGATCGATGATATCAATCGATTTCCAAGAATCGGTGACTTCATCTCCTACAGCCGTCTGGTAAAACCGGCTCACGAGTCGGCCGGTAGGAAGCAGGGATCGAAGAACAGCAAGATCGGCAACGTCCATCTCAAATGGGCCTTCGGTGAAGCAGCCTGTATTTTCTTGCGGGGCAACAAACGTGCCAAAGAATACCACGAGCGGCTGGTCAGCAGATATGGCAAGGCGAAGGCGTTGTCGATCATTGCACAGAAACTTGGCCGAACCGTTTACATCATGCTAAAGCGGAAGAAGCCGTTCGATCCTGATAAATTCTTCCAATCGCATGGATAATCCGGGACGGCAGCCGTGAGCATTTCGTCCAACTGGAACGATATTCGAGTAAGCTCAACCACCAGGTGCACTGTATCCAATGAGTCATATCATGCAGCACTGACTGCCGGCCGCACCATGAGCCTGTTCTCGTGATTCCCGCGCTTTGATTACCACGACTGCCGGTCCCGTTTTAACATAGTGATCTGTCAGGAAACTTTTTCGCCGTCTGCCCCGCTTCGTACCCCCATATCTAACTGAGGCCGGATCGACTATTCGGACCTCCTTCTTTGATTGGGACGACTGCGGGTACTGAATGTGTTCTTGGGCGTGAGAACGACCCACAATATGTGTTTGGTGCAGACGACGTTGCTGCACCCGAAATCTTTGAACGCAAGACAGCTCGACGATTCAGCTACTCGACAGATCAATGCTCTCCCGGGCAATCTTTTTCAAAATAGAGGGCCAAGGAAAGGTGCGTCACTTGACAGGGGGCGGCCTTATATGTGTTGGATCGTCGAACAGCTTGCCCGGGAAATGGGCAAGGAGTTTGACGACGTCTCCGTTCGAAAGCACGCGGTCATGGCCGCGGGGATATTTCGTGGCGGAAGTATTGATGACGCGCGACAGAAACTGAAACAAGCATTTGACAAGCTCAAGGCGGAACGTGAACG
>CAZWIP010000367.1:0-2666 GCA_964634125.1 uncultured Dehalococcoidia bacterium | reverse complement strand
CGCAAAGTCAGGCCGACGGTGATTTTCGCCGCGAGCCCATCCGATTATCTTTACGATCATGAAGCTACCAGCCTGATAGGTCGAGATGCGACATTCTGGTCCTCTGTTCCGAATATTAAAACAGAGGGTTTTGAGCCGCTCGAATCGATACCATATTTATACTATTGTGATCCATTGGATTGTGAGAATATTTTTGGCGAACCGATTGATCCGAAAATTATTGTCGACATTTCTTCGGTCATCGAGACAAAAGGCGAAATGCTCACCAGGCATACAAGTCAACGTGATTGGCTGTTCAAACAGCACGGTACGGATGAATATATATCAGCAATGAAAAGCATGGGGCAAAAAAGAGGCAAGCAAATCAGTTGTGGATACGCAGAAGGCTTCCGGCAGCACGTAGGAAATGCCTATCCAAAGGATGATCTCATCGCCGCCGAACTGGGTTCTTTAGTACAAAATTTCAGATTGCAATCGACAAATTAGCAAACAGCTGGCCAGGTTGTGACTACAAGAGGTACTATCCATGAGTGGAACCATTATCTGCGGATACGACGTCGAAAGCGCATCAGACAGCACTGTCGGATTCCTTCGGGGAGCTGAAATTCTTCACAACGAGCTGAATGTGCGCTGGACGATCTATCTCACGGGTCAGACCGTCGAGAAGTGCGGCGACGAGATCCGGAAGATGGCAGGCAATCCACTGTTGACCATTGCTCAGCACACGTACAGCCACATGCTTCTAAAATCCGTCTATATGACGCCCAATGATGGCAAACCCGTGCATGGATCACAGCCGAATTTTTTCAAAAAGGGCGGATCCCTCCAAGAGATACGCGAGGAAATCACAAAGACCCAGAATCTGATCCGCGATGTGCTGGGCGTCGAGTGCCACGGACTGACCGGCCCCTGGGGATACTACAGAGGTCTGGTTGACCGTCCTGATATCCTGCAGATACTGGAGGAAAACGCCATCCGGTGGATTCGCACAAACGCGCGTGACTGTCGTGACTGCCAGCCAACGCCTTTCACAGAGCAGCCTTTCTTCTATTCCGATCAGGGATTCCCGGATATCCTGGAACTCGGCGTCCAGGGATACCAGGACGATTTCTACTGGGAACGTTTTGACGATCGTCGCCACGGTGACAGCTATCAGGACTATCTTGTCGCCATGCTTCAGGAGGTATCGAAAAAGCACTTGATCTGGAACGTATGCAGTCATGACCACGGCACTCCAACCAGGGAGGTATTCGACAGGAGCAAAGGAAAGTGGCTTCGGGATTTTCTGGTGCGCGCCAAGGACCTCGGCTTCAGGTTTATATCCCCCTACAAGCTCTACGACGAGATGAAAAGGCCCAACCATGCGACTCAGGCTGTGCCTAATGGTTGAGGTTTCGCGCGCGGCACAATAACGCTCAAACGCACACCAAGCGTCAAGCTGAAGGCGGTCACTGAGCCCGCCTGGGGGAAGATGCTGATGTCAATCTCAAACTGGGCAATCGGTGGGTTTACATAGTCAGCCTTTTTTAAGCAGAGGGTGTAATGTCAGACAAAGATTTTAGTAAAGATGTTGAGTTTCTGGAAAAATATGTAGATGTGATTATTCTTTCTTCTGACGATAACTCGGCCAAGGTCGCAATCGTCCCCCAATACCAAGGGCGTGTGATGACCAGTACGGTCGATGGAAAAGACAGCCTTGGCTGGCTGAACTACGATGCTATTGCTTCAAAAGAGATTCAGCCGCACATAAACGTATACGGCGGCGAAGAGCGTTTATGGATGGGGCCCGAAGGAGGACAGTTCGCGATTTTCTTTAAGGAGGGCGACCAATTCGGTCCTGAAGACTGGCAGACGCCGGAAGTTATCGATACAGAGCATTTCGAGGTTGCTTCTACGAGCTTGATGCATGCGACATTTACAAAGCGGGCTCAACTGACAAACATGTCAGGCTATACATTTGATATTCAGATCGACAGGACCATAAATTTACTCGGCAAGTCCATGGTGCAGAGTCTTTTGGGGCTATCCATCCCGGAAGATGTCCGAATGGCAGCCTTTCAAAGCGATAACAGTCTTACGAACAAAAGCTCCACTACCTGGACGAAGGAAACTGGTATGCTTTCTATCTGGATTTTGAGTATGCTAAAGCCCTCACCCGCTACTACAGTTGTCATTCCCTTCAAAGCAGGACCTGAAAGCGAACTCGGCCCTAAGGTTAGTGAGTATTTCGGCAAGATTCCGGCCAAGAGGCTGGTGGTTAAGGATGATGTTTTATTTTTTTCCGGTGACGGTAAATATCGCGGCAAGATCGGAATAGGTCCAAAACGCGCAAAGCCTGTTATTGGCAGTTATGATGCCCGGGAAAACGTGCTTACCCTTGTTCACTACACGTTTAACCCGGATGCAGCCGACTATGTCAATTCAAAGTTCGAAATCCAGGAATATCCGTTCTGTGGCGATGTTGTCAATTCATATAACGATGGCCCCTATGAAGCGGATAATAATTTGCTAGGTCCTTTCTATGAATTGGAGACTTCTTCTCCCGCAGCTGCCTTACAACCCGGCCAGTCAATCCAACATTGCCAGAGCTCGATTCACTTGAAAGGAGCCGCTGACCAGTTGGATGTAATAGCACAAATGACTCTGGGAGTGACTCTAGAGGAGAT
>CAZWIP010000366.1:0-2668 GCA_964634125.1 uncultured Dehalococcoidia bacterium | reverse complement strand
GTACATATGTACCTAACCTATCTTTTTATAACGATATTTCCCTTTAATGTGTCTGTCAAGATACTTGCCATGCGAATATACAGGCGGACGTGCATTCATCAGCGCGCCATATACTTCTTTTGGAAGATCAAAATAGTGGTAAATCCCATCCTTAAACTCAACCTCTAGTATTTGTGACTCCTCATCGTATCCAATAGATTTTATGTTGCTTGATATTACGTTTGTTCTTTTCATTTTCTACTCTCCTTCGCCCACTTACAAAACCCACAACCCCCCGACGCCTCAGGCTCTTCTCCCGCTAAGAGCTCCAACGCCCGCTTCATAATCCTTTCGGCGTTTTTCACCGAGGTCTCCAGCTCGATGAGGTCGGTGTCGAAGACCACATCACCAGTATCATTGACGCTGGTGGGATGGTAGAAGAGCAGATACCCATAGTCCTCGGTCTCGTACCCGTTCTTCCTCAGCAGGAAGTTGTAGATGTCCAATTGGTCCTGATAGTGGCCCGCGGTGTCGTCTTTGAGGGGGTAGCCGCGCGTCTTGTAGTCCAGGACAATCAGCTTCTCGGCCTTCTGCAGTTTGTTGTCCACCGCTCCCCTGAGCGTGTTTCCGCCTTTATCAGTCCACTGGATGCCCTTGAAGTTGTTCCTCCACACCTCGAGCAGCTCGACGTCGTCGAAGAGCTTCAAGTCGCCGTCCACCTCGGCGAGCTCCGGCGGGAGTTCAGACCTATCCCTAAAAGAGTCGAAGTGCGCCTTCAGGATGCGGTCCATGCCGCTCGGCAGAGACGGGAAGATGCCGGTGGGGCGTTTGATGTTCTTGTTGAAGCGGAGCCAGAAGCAGCGCGGGCACTCCTTCAACAAGTTCAGGGATGAGGGGGAGAATTTGTATGGCATAACTCATCTTAGGATAATGTCGTTTATGGGTGTTTTGGGATTAAGCCAGTTACTTAGAAACATATTTAAGAGTCATCCCGTAATAAAGCCATATGGTGCCTCGCCCTAAATCAGCTAAGAAGGCTCCAAGTAAAAAGGAGCAAGAATTTCATGGGTTCTATGAGGACCTTTGCCAAACCGTAAAGGCAGAAGAAGGCATTTATTCAGATATTATCCGACATGCTCCGGATTTCTTCAAACTTCTCTGCAACCTCCTCTCGGATGACCGAATCAACTGGCATAATCGATTGCTTATTAATGCAGCACTGGCGTATTTTGTGGTCCCGAATGATGTAATCTCAGAGAAGAAAGTTGGTGCAATTGGCTATATTGATGATGTATTCATTTGTGCGCATGTTCTTGAAAGAATCAAGAAGAACGTTGGTACTGAAGTAATAGTTGACAATTGGGAAGGGAAAGAGGACATACTAGAGACTGTGGATCAGGTGTACAAGGACAGTAAGAAGATAATCCGTAAGGAGTACATGGAAATCCTTGAGTTTGCTGGTTTAAGGAAAGAAGGGTTAACGGTTTCACCGAGGAGTGCACAACAGCTTGGTGCCAGCAATTATGATGAGGTAACTTTTGAGAACAAGGAATTAAAATCGATGGTCGCTTATCTAACGAGAAAAGTATACAAGACAAACTATAAACCCTGGGACAAAAACTTACTAGCATATATTAGGGAACAAGATTACGGACATGAAATAAACCTAATCCTTAAGAGCGCATATGGTTTAGATATTCTGGATCACGATGCGAAGTAACTATCTGTACAGTTCACTGGAGGTAAAATATGAGTTCGAAAAAAGAGAGTGTTGCTGAGATTCTTAAAATCCCGCTTGGCAAAAAAGTAATAACTGGGACGCCTAAGAGTATCCCTATAGATAAGATATTCTTTGACGAGTTCAATCCAAGGATCTCCTTGTTTCGGGACTCAGAACTATTAGGTACCGCTTCCAAACAGCTAAGCCAAAAACAAATAGCTTTTGCTCTGAGGGCTCAAACGACGTATTCTGAATTAAAAACTGCCATTCGAGAGGGGAAGGGTGCTATGACGCCCATTTGGGTTTACCCAAGGTCTGATCGCAAAGAAGAATATGTCGTGATAGAAGGAAACACTCGTTTACTCATTCATAGAGAACTAGCTCAGGATGAATCTGATGGCGCGGGATACAAAAAGATAAACTGTATAACGTTGGCAAAAAACCTTTCCGACGAAGAGAAGGATTTTATCAAACTGACCTGCCACCTCAGAGGAACCACTGACTGGGATAGGTATGAACAAGCCAAATACCTCTGTTCATTATGGCACATTCAGAAATATCCAATCAAAGAGTTAGCAAGCATGACAAAATTAACTGCCACAGAGATCAGACAAGACATAGACGCCTATGATATTATGACTGAGCAGTTTTTCCCCAAATATGGTCAAGGTGATCCTGGTTTCGTTCATAAATTCAGCTATTTCAAAGAGTATGTGAAAAATACTAAATTAAAGAATGCGATGGAAGACCTTGGGTTATCTTCAAACGATTTCTCAGATTGGGTAGGGACAGGAAAGCTTACCCGCGCGCAAGACACACGAAAGGTACTAGAGATATTAAAAAGTGATATTGCAAGGGAAGTATTCTTACAAAAAGACTTTGAGAGGGCGTTTGAAGTTCTGAAAGAAGTCATACCTGAGAAATCTGAAAGACTGTACATAGAAATAAGTAAGTTATGTAAAGCAATTG
>CAZWIP010000365.1:0-2668 GCA_964634125.1 uncultured Dehalococcoidia bacterium | reverse complement strand
AGGATATCATGTCCCCGCCTTGTTTGGGAGGAGGCCTTATATAAGTATCAAGTCACTCATCCCGACTTTACGGGGCGTTTATCCTTGAGTCTCCTCTTGCTTCAGCAACATCTCTCCACTTTTCAAAAATTTGCGACAGAGGTATCTAATGAATCCCCCCAACTGCAAACAAGTACGACCCCCCAGAGCGTGTGATGGCTGGTGAGGGTGATGAGGCGGCGAATATGACCGCGAATCATATTCTGGATCGTAAATGGTTAACTTTTATGGCTAACTTCTAGTAGCTTCGCGGTAGTGCTCCAGACAATCATCAAAAGTAATACTTCTGGTGTATCTCTGAACCATCTCAAGTGATTCTCACCTACTTTATAATCCATAAAAGACATAGTGCGACCTACTTTTAGCTTCAACAGTTAACTCTCCGTTATATCTTTTTCTACTGCTTACGAGTGAAATAACCTGTACACCAATGAACTTTGCCTACCCGTTGAGTTCCTATCGTGACTAATCCGCGAACCGTTCGGGCAGCAGTTTTCTTATTCGGACAAAATTGAGAAAAAATTTACAGACATAACGAGACGAAGAAATCAGGGGGGCGGCAATACAGGAATTTCGTACTACTATGCCTGACATCATGATATTCTTGACGTTCTCAATGATACAGATACCAAGAAAGGTGGTGGTAATCACAAATAGATTTTTTTAGATATGCAGTATTAGTTTTATAGAAAGGAGTAATGATGAAAAGGAAAACATTTATGTCACTTGCATTGGCATCAATGATGCTTCTCATGATGGTGATACCTGCATCAGCTGCTAAACCTTCGCAGGAATATGTAAAATCTCACGGACACTTATATAAACTTGTAGAAATGATTCCAAATTCCGACGGTTATACTTGGGACGATGCAAATTATGCTGCTGATGGTGCTACTTATGTAGATGTGAAAAAAGGTATTACCTACGTTGGACACCTATTAACCATCAACTCCAAACAGGAGAATGCTTTTATCTATAGGAAGTTCTGCAAGCAGTATAGTTATATGTGGATTGGACTGAGCAACGAGTCTGGCAACTTGGCGTGGGTAACAGGTGAAGCATTGGACTATACAAACTGGTACCCGGGAGAACCCAGAATGGCGTCTCCTGCCCCCTACCACGGTTGCATGCTTAACACTGGTGAGTGGCGTACGCTCTCTGACGCGGTACATCTTCCGTATTATATTATTGAATACGAACCAGCACAACCATAAGACCTCCCAAACAACAGGGTAATATTTAAATAAAAACTCACAAGTAACTTATCCAATAATGTGATAGGAAAGAATCGGGCGGTGCAAGTGGAGGTATGAGTCTTCCCAAGAACTGCCATTGTTCTCTCCTGCGGTGGCATGTCATTGTGAATCTTGCTCTTGAATGAATCCAAATTAAAAGAAGAACTTCTTTACTCGAGTTTTTTTATATTCGCTCAAGTTGTCGATAGTGATCCAGACAGTCATCAAAGGTGATGCTTCGGCAATATCTGCCAACCATATCCATGCTGTTCCATCTACCGAGGTGCATGATGGAAAGTGTTGACAAGCCTTTCTTGTGCAGGTGACAGGCAAACCCTCTTCGGAATGCGTGAGCATTACATTGTATACCAGTTGAGTGTGTCAGTTGTCTTAACATCTCCCGTAGACCCGCAGGTCCAACACCAAACAACGTATCGTAGTTGTCTCGAGTTGTTGATATAGGTGCGCAGTAAGTCTGCCGTTCTACGCCCAAATGCGGCCTTTGCTTCACGGTTACCTTTGACAATAACCCTGAGTGTAAGGTTGTCCAAATCAAGGTCTTTTACTCGAAGTGAACATAATTCACTCAAACGCAATCCACTGTCGAATAACAGACTGACGATACATTTCTCTCGAAGTGTTTCAGCACTGTCAAGAAGGATTTCCAGTTCTTCTTCGGTGACAGCAGATAGGATTTTTTGGGCTATCTTCGGCGGATCGACTCGGTCAATGGGATTGTCCTCGAAATACTTTTCACGATACAACCACTTGAACAATGACCTGAGCGCTCGGTAGTAAGCATGTTTACCGTTACCACATTGGAGATGTGAGAGGAATCTATTGATGCCTTCGCTGGTCATGGGGTAACCTATGAATTTTCTGAGCTGGTTATGGTAGAATGTTAGAGTGTTAGCTGAGATACCCTGTCGACGACTTTTCAAAAAGGCATCCAGGAGTTGCTCAGAGAACAGTAGGTTAACTTTTGGGGCAAATTGGTTAACAGTTAACCGTCTTTTTAATCGCGGGGGAGTGTCGGAATTGGCAGACGAGCATGACTTAGGATCATGTGGGGCAACCCGTGCGGGTTCGAGTCCCGCCTTCCCCATAATTGCTGCTTTTGCTTAACAAATCCCATTTGCCCACTCTCCTTTCATAGAATAGAACCAAACTACCGTGCTTAGAGGAACCATTTCTTTCCGATGCTTCATGTAAGGGAGCCCTCTGTTTTGGGGGTGGACACGCTTTAGGATGAGGGTGTTCACTCTTCCTTCCCGCAATGCCCATCTGATACCATAACTATTATAATGAGCTACAGGTATGTCACTCAGACTGGGCTACCCGTTAATATTACTCCGGCAATTAAATAGTATCAGTTGGTAGCATAGGCAATCTTG
>CAZWIP010000364.1:0-2695 GCA_964634125.1 uncultured Dehalococcoidia bacterium | reverse complement strand
GTGTCCTTTAATTATCGGGCCCATTTGTCCCACTTTTGCTGAAGACGCACAGTCCAATGCGGAGCAATCGGCGAGTGACAGTCTGCAGGACAGTCGAACTCAACTGGAACAGGATGTGGTTGGTTCAGATATTTTAGCGAAGACATCTCAGGGAACAGCCGACGAGATCGATATGTTCATGCGTGCGCGGATGGAAAATGCAATCATCTGGGCATCTGCACCGATAGTGGTAGAGACCGCCAAGGCTGGTACTGCTTTGGCAGAAGAGCAGGGCCTACCGGACATGACGATCGATGAGATCGAAGAAATGATGGCAGATAACCGCAGTTTGGCACCTAATCCCGCGGCGGACGAATATCTGAAAGATCAGATTGAGTTCTCGCAACACTTCGGCGAGATATTCTTCACCGAGGCTAATGGCTATAACGTAGCGTTGACTGCATCCACTTCCGACTTTGTTCAGTCGGATGAAGGCTGGTGGCAAACAGCCTGGGATAATGGCATCAGCATCGGTGAGGTTGAGTACGATGACTCAGCCGGAATCTGGTCAACAGATATTTCGGTTCGTATTGATGACCCGGATACAGGGAAACCTGTAGGCGTCATGAAAACAGTACTTGGCGTTAGTTTGATTCAAGAGATAGCGAATGGAAATGCGGATGATGTTTCCGATGGCTCGGTGACGGTTCTTGATCCCAACGGTCTGCTGTTGGCAGAGACCTCAACTGGTAACGATCTTAACCGGATCATGAATCCGGATGTTAACCTGCGCGATTCTGGCGAAGCTGCAATAGAAAAGGTTTATGCCAGTGACGGTGCAAATGGATATGATGTGGCGGATGAAACTATCGTTGGATATGCCCGTTCCGCTACTGCAGGGTATTACGAGAGTATACCGGGATTTGATGGATTCGGTTGGGCAGTGCTTGTCGAACAGCCCACAGATATTGCCTTTGCTTCTCTGGGAAGTCTTGAAACGCTGGAAAGCGACCTGGAAGATGATACCCAGACCATGCTGGTTACACTCATCGTGGTACTTGCGATCGTCTTCGTTGTGGCACTGGGTGTGGCCTTTTATTTGAGTCGTGGTATCACTAGGCCAATTGTTCAGCTCAGCGATGCGGCTGAAAAGGTCAGCATGGGTGAGTTGGATGTCAATGTCACCGTCAAGTCCGATGATGAGATTGGGGAT
Source organism: uncultured Dehalococcoidia bacterium (assembly GCA_964634125.1). Lineage (GTDB taxonomy): Bacteria > Chloroflexota > Dehalococcoidia > SZUA-161 > SpSt-899 > JABMQN01. The sequence continues at coordinate 1,503 of CAZWIP010000364.1, read as the reverse complement.
CTGGGCGAGAGCTTTGGCCGTATGGTCACGGCGTACCGGTTCATGGCTCAGGACGAGGAGGAATAGATCCATGGCTTTGTACGATGATGTAGTCAATTTGGCTAAGACGTATATGGGCCCAGCAGCTAAAAAGTTCGTTGATCGGCAGATAAGCGGGCACCTCGCTGGAATAACAGACGGGTCGCAATTGACTCCAAATCACCTCGGTGAGCTGGCTAAATGGTGTTACACCTCCGGTAAGTTACTGATGGATGAAGCCAAAGCCCAGGAATTGAGTGGCAAGGTCAAGGCATTAGGATAACCGGGTTTTCAGCATCGGATTTGAAAACCCATTACAGTGTAGATTGAGTGGGGATAGTGGGGAGCAAGCAGCCCTCCTGTCTGCTCCCACGGGTGTGGGGTGAGCCCCCGTCCCTAAAACAGTAAAAAAGGGATGGGGGTAATCATATCCTTATGAGCGACTTATGCAACGAGTTTTCCAAGGAGAAGCGTTTTGGTAAAGCGTAAAACGGAGATATATGAGATTCAACCATCCAGATGGGTTGAACTAATCGAAGAGGGAACATCTGAGGCGATCTCCAGTCTTTCCCGAATGGTAGACAAACAAATCAGGATAACTGCCCTGGATTTGAAAACTGTTCCCGTATCTGGTGTGGCAGATTATTTTGGTGGAACAGAGAGAGAAGTTGTTGCCGTTTATTTGGGTGCAACAGGAGCAACCACGGGACACATCATGTTAGTGTATCCCAAACAAGCCGCTTTTAGTTTGGTGGACATGCTAATGGATTATGAGTATTGGACGACTAGAAACCTGGGGAAAACGGAAATCTCCGCGCTTTCCGAAATTGGTAACATTACCGGGACCTATTTCCTTAACTCAATAGCGAAAAATCTCGGGATACGTCTCATGCCCACACCGCCACAGGTGATGGTTGATATGCTCGGGGCAATACTCAATGTTCCTCTGACGGATACCATGGAGCATCATGACGAATTGTTTACAATGTCGACCGTTTTTGCTACTGACGGGCAGTCAGTTATTGGGACTCTCCTGGTTATGCCCAGCGGCAATCTATTGGATAAGTTGATAGAAAATATGACGTAGAATTGGCTGATAACCAAAGTACTGCCATGCCTGGTTGATATGGCAGGGTAATATGAAACCTTGCGCACTAAAAAGGATAGTCAGAAACCAGGGTAACGAAGGTTGGGATGGATGAGTTAATAGAGAAATCCACAGAATATATAGACCAGAATACCAAAGACCTCGACTTGGAAAGATTCCGTTTGATAGCCGATAACATAGGTGATTTTGTGGCTGTGACTGACTTAAATGCCGTGTACATCTATGTAAATCCGGCCCACAAAAAACTGGGGTATGATCCTGAAGAACTCATTGGTAAGATGGGGATAAGCCTGCTCCCGCCATCAGATATAGCTCATCTTCAGACATCACTAAAAGCTTATTAGGGCTATCTCCTTGACTGGACCAACCACAATATG
>CAZWIP010000363.1:0-2698 GCA_964634125.1 uncultured Dehalococcoidia bacterium | reverse complement strand
CCTACACTAATTTTTCAAGGGGTAAGTGTCTCACCTTCATTGGCACAGAGGGCCGGTTCCTGAAGACTCACATTCTCTACAAGATTAGCAAGTGTTTCATCCAGAGGATCATGGCGCCATGCACTGGGCGATCATAAGATTCCCAGCCAGACATCAAAGTCATTCTTACGGTAAACCCACTTCTCAGCCGGTTCATTTATTGGTTTGAGATGCTGTCTGATGTTCCCACTGGCGTATCTTAGACCCACGTAGCTAACCATATGGGAAAGGCTTGGCATGCCTACCCATCTGATATTGCTGTTATTCATGATCTTGTGTCTTATACACCTGACAAATACCGGCTGCGCAATTCTCCCAAGCAATACGACAATATGGGGAGACAAGCCAAAAGCCCTGTCTGTCGAATTGAAATACTTTGTCACGTCGCTAATATTCCTGACGACATACTCCATAACATCTTCTCTATCCGGTTTCGCACCACCTTGAATCGCCTTTAGGTCCACGAATCTCAGGCTGTTGAACACATCTCCAGTGGTTTCAGCACCCAATATGCCGGTGAGAATGATTTCACATCGCCTGAAGAACGGCTTGTTCTTGTAGTAGCCATTATCCCTGGCATTCCTGAACCAGTCTCCCATATCCAAGACACCGCTATTGGGGTTGTCCCCGTTCGGTTCAGGGGCCACAAAGAGAATTCTCTCTTTAGCATCATTCCACTTATCAAGGTTGTAAGGGGAAAAGCTCCATCGATTCATCTTCGCCTCTCTTTCGGGGTAAACTATTCTGCAGGACACCCATTCGGCCCTCGACCGTTACCCAGATTTCATTTCTTGTATGCTGTGATAATGTGGTCACCTTTGATTATGATATTCCCGCCCTTTGCTCTATCCAATAGCTGAATGGCTTTCTTGAACTCGCTAACAGCGATCTGATGCTCTTTCTTGCCAAAGTATATCTCGGTGGCCCCGCCACGAGATGTTACACCCCTTCCGTATCTCATAATCATATCAACTGTGAAAGCGGTGAAACCTCTCTGTTCTTTCCTTCTTTCTGCATGCAGGGTTGTTTTCATGCCGGTTCTCCTTTTTCCTTGATAGCTATGCATGAGTCACGATGTCCACATCTCATTTGGTGTGACGACGGGCCACTCTCATCATTGTATTGCTTCGATCCTATTGGCATTGTTTCCACTCCTCATTCACCACTGTTTGCTCTAAATCGCGTCTTTGATCTCATCCCAAAAATCTACAACTCCTTTGTACCATCCGCGTGTATATTCACTATTAAGCTCATCATGATTGTGCTTTCTGATTTTCAGATCTGGCAATACTACATTTAGGTACTCAATCACATCGGCTATTTGAGCTTTCACCGCATTCTTCTCGAACAGATATTCCACGATTTCTGGCGGCAACTCATAACCATTGTCACCAATATTGATTTCCAATCCCTCGTTATCCACCGCCTCAAACAAATCATCATAATGCGCAGTTTTTGCCCAATCCTCACCATCTTTTATCCCCTTTTCACGGACAATCACAAAGCCCTCCCGTGATTGTCGCCTCAGCCGAGCGATAATGTCTTCCATGTCAGGAGTTTCATTCATTCTTTTTCGAAAATCTTCCTTCTCTTGAACCTCCGCTGTGATGGCTTCCTGGCAGATTCTTGATACGTTGATTGAATCTCTGAATGCCTGCAAGCGCTCATAGAGATCGTCCTTTACACTAATATTGATTCGTTGTGCCATTGCTTGCTCCTTTCCGTGAAGCGTCCGCATTGTGTATATTTCTATATAATTCTTTGAAATGCGCATGTCAAGTATTATTTTATATAATTGTGTATATTATTGATTCATTCTCTGTTGTGCGCATATACGTGATCTGCATTCAGGAGAATAATCATAGGCGGTTGGGATTTTAATCAGTTGTTGGACGATGTGATAGAGGATGATATAGAGGACGATGTTGAGCAGATGTGGTAACTTCGCAATATGGCAAAGATAAAAACCATATGTTTCACCGGACATCGACCCCAGAAACTTGGCGGATATGGTCAAAATCCAACATCGGACTTTGTTAAACGGTCTTTGAGGGATGCAATTAACCGGGCTATCAAACGTCGAATAGAAACATTTATTTCCGGTGGGGCTCTGGGTGTTGATCAATGGGCGGCTGAAATTGTGGTAGATATCAGGGCGCGGAAAATAAAAAAGTCCTATCTCAAAGAAAGCAATATCAAATTAGTTATCGCACAACCGTTCCCATCACAATCGGTAAAATGGCCACAGGATGCCCGACGCCGGTATGACAAGATCCTTCAAAAAACCGACCGGATAGTGGCTGTAAGCGATGATCCATATGCCGCATGGAAGATGCAGAAGCGAAATGAAGTATTTTGGGGGACGTCCATTGGTTTATTGGTTGAGTTGGTTTCGAAAGCGTAATCCCAAATCTTGGGCAATTTTCTGTCCCCTTAAAATCGCCTGGCTGACTGTGGGTTGAGCTAAATTTACCTTTTGCGCCAATTCAACAGTGGTCATCCCGAGTTCACGCGCACCCCAGTAGCACAATAAGCTGCGAGCCTGGACCCTTTGGGGATATTTGCCGGCGGACAATATGTCATCAGGTTTAAGTTTCATTATCAGTGCGACACATTTAACCAGCCAGCCAAAACCGTGACCTTGCGATTTGAGTTCATA
>CAZWIP010000362.1:0-2717 GCA_964634125.1 uncultured Dehalococcoidia bacterium | reverse complement strand
CAGGACAACTGGCAGCATGAATGATTTGGTGTCCACTATTGCCATCAGGGCTCACAGAGCCTGCACCGGTAATCAAGGCAACCTTACCCTCCAGTTTTTTTGTCATTGATTATCCCCCTTCAATTTGTGTGAAATTACAAAAGTGAAAGTGGCCACTACAAGCTTGATTTTATTCTTGAATAATAGGCGGCACTGCCCAGTGACTTGATAGCCATATCAAGGTCAAAATATGCTGGCAATCCTTGCGATTGCAGTTGACGCCCCAATTCCTCTATTGCGGGTAAGCTTGTTCCGTATACCCAGATATTGATAGTCTTTGAAGAGCCTTCCATTAATTTCTTGAACATGTCTACGACCATTGGATACAGAGGGATAAGCTGTTGACCAGCACAAAAAGTAATAGTAACACAATCAACATTATCATCATCCAATACAATGGCCACCGCCTGTTCGAGGGCGTAGAAAGGATTGGATGAACTCTGACTTCTGGAATCTGACATAGCGGGGCCAATATCAACAGGATTCCCCCCCAAACGAGGGAAAACCTCCACAAGTTTTTGAACCGTACTTTCAGAGAATTCAGCAATCTCCAGCCCTGCATTCACTGCTGCATCAGTCGCTATTACGCCTTGTCCACCAGTGAAAGTGACGACGGCAAATCGGTTACCTGCAGGTAATGGCTGATACACCAGGGTTTTAGGGACTTCCCATAGTTCCTGCCAGCTCCCGACTCGGATCGCACCAACTTGTCGTAAAGCCGCATCGTATATCCGGTCGCTACCCATCAAAGATCCGGTATGAGATGCCGATGCCTTTGCGCCCGCTTCACTCCGAGCTGTTTTCAAAACCACCAGAGGTTTGCGGGCAACCAGTCTTCGAGCTGCGGCCATAAACCGAGGTCCATCTCGTACATCTTCCAGATGCATGGCGACTACTTTGGTCTCCGGGTCATTTGCAAGGTAGTCCATAATATCAGATTCATCAACATCGCATTTATTACTGATATCGCACATTTTGCTTATAGGGTAAGCCCAATCGCCAACTGGCATTTGGTGGGGGCCGGTAGAGCCTGTTTGACTGCATACGGCAATGCCCCCTCTTTCGATCTTTTCCTGATCTATATAGGGCGCAATCGTTGCCAAACCGTTAGCAGAGTTTACTACTCCGAAAGTGTTTGGTCCCATGATTCGAATTCCAGTCCGGTGAGCAATATCGGTTAGTTGATGCTGAAGTTCAACCCCTTCCCCACCTGACTCGGCAAAGCCCTCGGAGAGGACCACAACAGCCTTGACTCCTTTATTTGCACATTGTTCGATGATTTCGGGAGTAATATTTGGAGGCGTAAGCAAGACAGCCAAATCCACTGGACCAGGCACATCGTTAATTGTGGAATAAACCGTTAAGCCAAAAACTTCATTATAATCGGAACTCGGATTTACCGGATATATTGGGCCTGTGAAGCCAAAATGCTGGAGGTTATGGATCAGCCAGTAGGCAGTTCCCATAATTTCCCGTAATGAGCCAATAGCAGCAACAGAAAGAGGTTCGAAGAATGGCCGAATACTATTTCCGTCTTGTTTACTCATTAACAGCCCTCGGGTAATGGGTATGCCTGAGGTTCTTCATGATAAAGATGCCAGTCCTTAACGCTATGATTATATTTAAGGAGAATAATGGAGCCTTGCTGGTGAATGACGTTTTTATTTCGTTTTGTCAAACAGAATTCGGTTATAGACGTCAGCCACATTCAAATTGAGGTCATCCTCCCCAATTTGGTCATAGGGACTTTCCAGATCTTCCTGGATATTATCCAAACTAACAAGAATCAGGCTATAGAAAACCGCTACTAAATAACCAACACTAAGATTGTGCTCGTTGGATAAGTTGGCGAAATACGGTGCAAACAAGACAGGAAACGTGTTGAGAAATACGTGGCTATACGCCCTGAGTGTAGTTGGTGTCCGATAGAGACGGATGTTCCTCATCTTTTCAAAATCGATCATCATGGCCCGCATATATTGATTGCAACGTGAGATTTCGGTATTGGAAACACCGGCATCTCGCAGCTTTTCCATAGATAACGAAATCTCTGAAAAGCGATTATATACTTCCTGAAAACGGTCTTCATCGCCATTCTTGGCTGTGAAATAATGGTGAATCGTGTGCAAAAGGTTTTCGATAAGCTGTTTCATCCGGCTGGCATGTTCTGGGCTATCTTCGGGAACCCAGTCTCGATGTGCGTAGTAAAGGGCAATGGCATGACCTTTGAAAGAAGCAAAATGTCCCAGGGCTTCCTCACGCCGCCGGTAAGCCGCATTGATGGAAAACACGATAGGAAAGATAATGGCGATCCCAATCAGAGTTGTCGGCAGGTCTATGTAAACATCAAAAAGCAAACAAATAAGGGTTGCGCCGCATGCAAGCGCAATAACAATAATTGTTTGAAGGCTCTGGACTCTCAAGAAAGCTTTTATAATATGCATCAGAATTTCCTTATACCTGATAACAAGCTATCAAATTATCCCAACAAGAGTCAAGTCATCGCATGGTTGCCGAAGCAGGTGTTGGCAACCATGCGATGACTTCAACCATCTGTATCCCTTTCACCATCATCCATCATCTGGCAAAACACTGCAACAAGTTCAGGGTCAAACTGTGTTCCGGTGAGCCCTGATGGCAATAGTGGACACCAAATCATTCATGCTGCCAGTTGTCCT
>CAZWIP010000361.1:0-2723 GCA_964634125.1 uncultured Dehalococcoidia bacterium | reverse complement strand
TTGGGGTATTTGAGTGTTCACCTTCAGCAAAGTGGGACAAATTAGGGGCCTCTAGTTAAAGGATGCTTTCACAGGCTTGCCCCTGCTCTCTGGAAGTCCAATTCTTTTGTTTCCATCGGAGAAAGGGTGGTTTTTGATTAGTGAAACTCCCCGCCTACAAGGCGGGGCATCTTGAATAACTTCATCTGGCTTGGACGCTTTTCATCACCACGGTGATACTAGATGTGCTTCCTTTACCCTTTTTCGTATATCCCCTCGTAGCATCCACTTTCTAACAATTTGGCGTCCATACTAAATGATACTTTGCATCATATACTGCATGGTTCATCCTCTTAATTATCCCCATGTATTATTTATAGCATACGAGTTTTATTCCTATTGCAACTTTTCATCCCCTTTTACAAAAAGGGGCATTCAAGTTATGGGCAGTAAAAAACCTAGGGGGGTATGCAGTTAACTCAACCACCTACTACATGTTGTGGCCACTCCCAGTGTAAATTTCTTAAAAGATCGTGGTAACGTGCAACTACACAATGGTTTGATCTGTCGATAGCTCGATGAAGAACCTCCCATAATCGGCGATTTGCACTGAATACAAACTCATTGAGACAAAGTGTATTGGGAAACGAGGCGACATGAATCTGCCACGATTACACTATATATTGTGGTCGGTTGAGTAAAGTGCATACCCCCCAAAACCTAAAACTGCGGCCTTACCTGCTATAGCTGGATAGAGGTCTTTTCCGTCAAACGTCATACGAGGTTGAGCAAGAGAGGATTCCAGAGCATTAAGGTTCTCAATGCCTATCTTTCCACCAGTTTTGGTCATTATACGTTGATAGAGGACAAGCACCTCACCAATACTGAGATAACGCATTATGATAGCCGACGATAGAGTTCCTCGTTCTTTTTAATTACATAATCGATGGCTTGCTTGCAGTCTTCTTGTGGTCGAGTGAGTAGATCATCAACGCTGATACGAACAAGTTCTTCTGGACTAATACCGAATTGATCGGATATTTCTTTGCGTCTAGCCCATCGATCCTCAGGTATATTGATTGTGAGTGTACTCATGGTGACCTCCGTAATATGCAATATACAGGGTCAATTGATGAAATGCCATATGCTTTTTGTGACAGTTATTCTACCTCAGGCCTCCAACTGTGTTCAGTACTACGTGCCACCCAACCGGTCAAGCTTATCTTTTTGTGACCGATTGCACAGAGTATTCAGACTCCGGCTTCACTTCCAATCCTATGCCTTCCAATCCCGCTTCAAACGCTAATGCCGCTTGCTCTTGCATCCCGGGCAATACGTGGCTGTAGGTATCCATGGTAATAGTCACGCTGGAATGACCCAGCCGTTCGCACACGATCTTGGGATTGACACCCTGTTTCAACATCAGGGTCGCATGGGTGTGTCTCAAATCATGGAATCTCACATGAGGTATCTCAGTTCGTTTAACCAGCCGGTTAAAGGCGTGGGTCACGGTGTCCGGTGACAAAGGACCTCCGTTTGGATGGCAAAATACGTAGTTATTCTCCGACCAATTCGCCCCAAGATCCACACATTGATCCATCCTCTCGGTTTTCAATGCCGCCAGTACCTTCACTGCCGTCGGTGGCAGGGTTACAAGACGTCGAGAACGCCGTGTTTTTGGCTCGGTCACGATCAAACCTTGGCCCACTAGACGATGAACGCTCCGGCTCACCGAGATGGTTTGGTGTTTCAGATCCACATCCGCCCAGTGCAGCCCTAATAATTCCCCTCTACGGAGACCGGTATAAATCGCCAAGAAAATGATATGTCGATACGGTGATTCCTCCGCCGCCTGCAACAGCTGGCCCACCTCCACGGTATCCAGAGCGGCCATCTGTTTTTGTAACGGCCGGGGTGGATCCACTGCATCACACACATTCTGAGTTAGTATCGCCCATTTCACGGCATGGTTGAGCGCCCCATGCAAAATCCGATGCACATGAAGAGCAGTCCGCCTTGATAGACCGTCCTCCTGTATGCCAACATAGATCCCGATGACATGCTGCGGGGTCAGTTGGTCCAACGGTACATGACCGATCTTGGGCAAAACGTGACAGCGTATCTTGTGCCGATACCCCTCAGTCGTCACGGGTGATGTGTTTATTTCGGCATAATCATGTAGCCATTGCTCCAGAAATTTTCCTACAGTTATCGTCGCACCACCCGTCGATGTGCCTTTATCACCAGGCTGAAGCATTTCCCTCAACTGGCGTTGCGCCTCTGAACGGGTACCTTTTACGGTAACGCATTTACGTTTTCTATTACCGTTCTTATCGCGGCCTACTATGGTAAGTCGCCACGATTGATTCCCTCGTTTTCGAACACTACCAATCAATATATCTCCCTTTCGGCTCCATAGAATGAGTCGTATTGTTCCAGCTCCAGCGTCTCTTTTCCCGCTATACCGTCCTCTTACTGTTCACCGCGAACGTTCCCACGTTCTGGCCAATATGGATTGCAATATGGTTTCACTAACTTATGCCACGATTTGCCAAACATCGCCTCAATCTCCCTGATCCTCCAAGATGGAATCTGAAATCCCAAATATTCCATCCATGACGCGAAAACCCACGTATCAGGATCATTTAAGTCACCGAACATATCCGGCTCTAAGTCTATTAATATTTGTACCACTTCTGTCCAGTTAAACAACCTTGATTCTTGTCCTTGAACATTTAAAATTA
>CAZWIP010000360.1:0-2754 GCA_964634125.1 uncultured Dehalococcoidia bacterium | reverse complement strand
TATTGTAAAGGGATAGAGGCCGTTAAAACAAGGGCTGACATATCATACACAAGTCAACTCCGAACAGATTCGATACGTGTTGAGATCGGAGTTCTTTTCACTGAAACAATAGTTAACTAGCAAGCAAATAGCAGATTGAAACTTGTGTTTGGGTTCGGATATGATGGTAATCCCCCATTTTTGATGAAAGGTTAAACTCTTTAATCATGGGAGGGCAGTAAGAATGGCAATGGTAATCAGCGACGAGTGCATCGCATGTGGAGCATGCGAGACGGATTGCCCGGTCGACGCAATCTCAGAGGGCGATATTATATTTGAGATCGACCCGGATAAGTGCGTCGAATGCGAAGGGTATTTTGATTCACCGCAGTGCGTTGATGTTTGCCCGGTTGATGCTATTTCAAAGGCATAAGGTTAGTACCTGACAAACACCAATTACTCGCCGATTTGATTCGGGTTGGATTCCGAATATTCGGTTTCGACTTGAGTACTGCAATTCTTAAAAATTAGCTGGGAATGGCAATTGAGCACGTTTTCCATAAACAGATAACTGCTCGATGGCTATGTGGTGTTTTCTTTTTAAGGTGACTCTTTTCTTTAACCCAGATCAACACAGTATGTGAATTAGCGCCCCGACTCTATGTTCAGAGTCCACCTGTTCATTGAATTTCTGTATTGCATCACGTGAAGGGAGATCAACAAGCTCACACTTGGATTCATTTATGTATTCTCGCATGCCTTCGGTCAATTTCACTCCAGAATAAATTCCGGTACCAATCACCACCATTTCTGCACCGGCTGCAATCAATTTCGTGATATCATCCTTTCCATACTTGTGGTGACTTGAAAGCCAACGACTAAACTCTCTACGTTGGACTGTGCCATCGGGAAAGATAACTACATCTCGCATTCGATATTTCTTACCCTCAATTACTATCACGCCAAAACTCACACTATTGATTTTTACCAATGGTTTCACCTCCGAGAAAAGGCATCAATGGCACAATTGACCTTCTCTTTCTGATATAATCCATATGATCGGAATCGTACCTTGGTGAACATGGTATCCCGATTAACAGGCAAAGTCAACAAGGCAATCCATGACGTCAGAAAAACCGCTCCTCCTGCTCTTTGATGGACATGCACTAATTCATCGTGCTTTCCATGCTATCTCCGGTCTATCTGCCAAGGATGGGCAACCAACAGGAGCCGTTTATGGCTTCGCCGCTATGCTTCTGAAGACACTGGATGATTTACGGCCTCTATACTGTGCTGTGACCTTCGACAGTCCCGCTCCGACTTTCAGGCATATCCAGTTTGCCGACTACAAAGCTCATCGACCTAAACCGCCGGATGAGCTTATTTCACAATTTGGGCTCGTTCGTGAACTGGTGCAAACACTCAATATCCCAGCCTTTGAAATCGATGGTTATGAAGCCGATGATATTCTCGGCACACTATGTCAACAGGCTGATATGAAGGGTATTAATACGATTATTGTTACCGGAGATACCGATATCTTGCAGCTTGCCTCCCCCAGCGTTCGGATACTCCTGCCCCGTCCCCGCAGACCATTTAGTGATACACAGCTGTACGATGAGGAAGCAGTTCAGAATAGATACGGAATTGCACCTAAACAACTCATCGATTTGAAGGGACTTATGGGCGATTCTTCAGATAATATCCCCGGAGTCCCCGGGATTGGTGAAAAGACAGCTTCGAAGTTGCTCAAAGAATTCAATAGTATCGAAGAGATGTATCAGCGCATTGATGAGGTAACTCCACCCAAAGTTCGGGAAAAACTGGAAGCCAACGAGGAAGCAGCAAGACAAAGCAAAGAGCTTGTGACAATCGTCACTAACATCCCCCTAAGCCTTGATCTTACTGCCTGCCATATCCATGATTATGATCGAGAGAAAGTTATTGAGCTCTTCCGCAATTTGGAATTCTATAGTCTCGCAGACAAATTGCCAGGGCCTCCGACGGAAGATCAACCGGTAATACTCGCCGGCGAGAAACGGACTGAAGATTACCGAATCGTGAATACTACCGACACCCTCGACGAGTTGATGAGAGAACTCTCCTCCGCCAGAACGTTGACAATCGATACAGAGACCACCAGCACAAATGCCCGGCACGCGAGTTTAGTGGGCATCTCGCTTTCCACGAACGAGGGCAAAGCCTGGTACATCCCTGTCGGCCACAAAGGTGACGGAGAGCAGCTTTCTTTATCACTGGTCTGCGATAAACTCCAGCCAGTTTTTACAGATCCGGAAATTGGCAAAACCGCTCACAATGCGAAGTATGATATCGCTGTACTTTCAAGGCATGGGCTTGAAGTAAGCAACCTCAACTTCGATACCATGATTGCCGCTCATCTTTTAGGCGAAAAGGCAATAGGACTTAAGCAACTCACCTTCGGCAAACTCGGCATTGAGATGACTCCTATCAGTGATCTCATCGGATCAAGAGCCAAACAGATATCCATGGCCGATGTCGGTATCAATCAAACTGCTGATTATGCTTGCGCAGATGCCGATATGACCGGAAGGTTACGACAATTATTTGAGCCTCAGATGAAAGATCAGGACCTATGGTATCTATTTGCCAATGTCGAGATGCCTCTTGTTCCGATCCTGTATCAAATGGAGACAAACGGTATGGCCCTGGATTCTAGCTTGCTGGAGGAAATGTCTCAAGAGCTTACCCAGGAAATTGGCAAGATCGAAAGCGAGCTCTACACATGGGTTGGTC
>CAZWIP010000359.1:0-2758 GCA_964634125.1 uncultured Dehalococcoidia bacterium | reverse complement strand
ATAGGTTGGTAAAGTCGATGTTGATCTTAAAGGCCATGGGCACAAGACCGAGAATGGTAGTGGTCGCAGTCAGGAGGACCGGTCGAAAGCGAATCATCCCTGCGGTGACAAGCGCGTCGTAGACACTGTGGCCCCTTCGTTGAAATTGCCGGATGGCGTCAAGGAGAACAATGGAGTTATTGACGACCACGCCCGCCAGGCTGATGACACCGATGCCGCTCATAATGATACCGAAGGGTAGGTCAAAAATTAAAAGCCCCGTGAAGACACCGATAAGCGAAAGTACTACCGAAGCCAGAACGATGAGAGGTACCAGGACGGAATTGAACTGGATGACGAGTACCATGCTGATGATAAAAATGGCTATGAAGAAGGCTTTCATGAGAAAGGCAGTGGATTTTTTCTCCTCTTCTGCGGCGCCTCCAAACCGGTGGGTGATGCCCGGAGGAAAGGTATATTGTTCGACCTTTTTCTGGAAACTGGCCCGCACATCAGCGTCGGCACGAATCCAGGGATGAACTTCGGCGCCTGCGTTGAGGACACGCTTCTGGTCGTAGCGGTTAATCGACACCGGCCCCGGAACGAGTTTGGCCGTGGTAACGGACGTGATAGGAACGGAGCCTCCCATGGGGGTGGGTATGGTGACATTTTCCAGTTGACCGGTGGCGGCGCGATGCCATTCAGGCATACGAAACAGTATGTCCTGTTCCTCGTCGCCGTGGCCGAAGGTGCCGCTGCGGATTCCCCCAACGGCCAGCTGCAAAAGGTTTGCAACTGTTCTCTGGTCGAGTCCTAACATACCGGCGCGTGCCCGGTCGATACTCCATTCTAATGTAGGTTGGGCTGTGGCTGCATTATCAGTAGGCTTGGCTACTCCTTCGGTCTCGGCCATGATTTTTTTCATATCATTGATGACATCGGTCATGCGGCTTAGATCCTCGCCGAATATATCAATGGAGACGGGTTTTCCAGCAGGCGGGCCTTCCTGGGGGGTTACAACGTCGAATTCCGCCCCGTAGAGCGGGTGGGTGACCCGGTTACCGTCACGGTCGAGTCCTTCGATACGGTTTCTTAGTTCGGTTACGGTCTCAGAGGTGATTTCAGAGCGGTAGTCACGGTCAACAAACTGAAGACGAGACCTGATGGGCCCGATATCATCTGCTCCGAATCCACCCCCCCTTCCATAAGACCTACGGTGATGCTGGCGTATTTCAGGTTTTTTACGGGAAGATCATATCCACTACCGGGTCTGCCAAAGATGCGATCTTCCATCTGGCTGCTCAAACGGTCGGATTCTTCCAGGCTAACCCCCTCGGGAGGTTTTATACCACAGAGAATGTTGTTTGGGTCGAGGGACGGGAAAAATTCGGTTCCAGCGCCGAAAACGCCGTAAAGGCTAATGACGAGTACCAGCAGAACAGCGGCAGTAGTGATGGTCCAGTAAGGGCGGTGGAGCATGAATTCCAGGAGACGGCCGTATAATACCACGGCGCGGTAGGTTGGTCGCTCGGATTCGGTATCCACTGATTTTTCCGAGTGTTTTTTTCGCTTCATGAACAGGGAACAGAGGGTGGGGTTAATGACCAGGGCCACGAAAAGCGAGCTTAGAAGGACGATGATCACGGTCTTGGGTAAATAACTCATAAACTCACCCATGAGACCGGGCCAAAAGATGATGGGGAAAAATGCCCCGACGGTCGTGGCAGTGGAGGTAATCACGGGCCAGGCTACCTCAGAGGTGCCTTTTAGGGCGGCCTTGGGCCGGGAGAGTCCCATGGAATAATGACGGTAGATGTTCTCTACGATGACAATGGCGTTGTCCACAAGCATCCCCAGCGCCAGGATCAGGGAGTAGAGGATCATCATGTTAAGTGTATAACCCAACATTGAAAGGCAGATTATGGAGATAAGCATTGAGAAAGGTATGGCCATCGCGACCAGGATGGCATTTCTGGCACCCAGGCCGATGAAGATGACAAGGAGCACCAGGATGAGCGCGGTCCCGATGCCGTTTTGCAGGTCGGAGATCATCATACGCACATCCTTGCTCGAGTCGAGTGAAGTGATGATTTCCACCTCATCGGACAGGGCCAGCTCTTCCATGGTCTTATTCACGGCCTCAGTCAGCGCCAGGAGGTTCTCCCCGGATCTTTTCATAATTTCGATGCTAACCGATTTTTGTGGTTCAACAAATCTATCTGCCGGTGTCTCGCCATCCGGAGCTCTGAAGTCGTAATGGCGGGCACGCGATTTTTCATCCTCGAAACTGTAGCGTACTTGGGCAATATCGCGCATGTATACCGGAATGCCCTGATGGGAGGTCCCGACGACCAGATTGAAGATGTCCTCAGGTGTCTCGAACTCTCCAGGTGCGCGCATAACGATGCGGGTGGTTGCACCCTCGGCAACTCCCGCGCTGACGTTCCGATTGGAGGACATGAGAGTCATCTGCACCTGTGCCAGGGTGAGTTTGTAAAAGCGCAGCCGCTCAGGGTCCACCTCAACCAGTATCACTTGCTCGCGACCGCCTCTCAACTTTACATCAAGTACGCCGGGAATACGTTCCAGAATCTCTTTGATATTCTCGGCCATTTCGTAAAGCTGCGAAAGGGCAACCCTTTTGCTACCAACAAGGCTTAGGATGACCACCGGAATGTTGCCCGAAAATGAAAATTCCTTGACGATTGGCTCATCCACGTCCGGCGGAAGGTCTGCCTTGGCCTTGTCAACCGCATCGCGGATACGCGAAAGAGCGACT
>CAZWIP010000358.1:0-2771 GCA_964634125.1 uncultured Dehalococcoidia bacterium | reverse complement strand
ATAAGGTAAAATCGAATACCAATTCACATTGCGGTTGATATGTCACCAAAATATACTCCCAAAACCAAAGATCAACTCATATCGGAGTTGTCAGAACTACGCCAACGGGTTAGCCAGCTCGAAATACTGGAAATCGAGCGCAAGAAAGCCGAGGAGGCTTTGCGGGAAAGTGAAGAGAGATTCAGGAGCGTAGCAGAAAGAAATTTCGATATGATCTATGAGCTGGATTTGGAAGGGCGGATTACTTATCTTTCTGCTGCTGGAGAGACTCTGGCTGGCGGCAAGCCGGAAGAGATACTGGGCACTTTTTTCCAGGATCACTTGCCAGTATCAGAGAAACCCAAAGGGATTCATGCTCTCACAACGGTGGCCAAGGGGCAGAGCATGAGCAGCTACCAACTGGATATCATCAGAAAAGATGGAGCCATAGTCTCATTTGAGTTTAATAGCTCTCCTATCGTTAAGGAAGGAAAAGTGGTTGGTATTGAGGGTATAGCCCGGGACATAACCGAGCGCAAACGCATCGAGGAAAAGGAACGAGAAGTAGAAACACTTAAAGAAATTAATCGATTGCGAACTGAGTTATTGGCCAATGTTTCACATGAGCTCAGGACTCCCCTGGCTACAATCAAAGGATATTCCACCATGCTTTTGAACTATGACGCTAAACTTAAGCACGCTGCTAAACAAGATCATCTGAGGTCTATCGATAGCGCTACTGATCAATTGATGGATCTTATCGATCAATTGCTTGACATGTCTCAACTGGAAGCTGGTCTGTTCAAGCTGAAAAAAGAATCCACCAGTATATCTACCTTCATCCGCGAAATCATGGCTGAATCGCAAGCACGGGCACCGCGACATCGATTTGTGCTGAATTTCCCAAACAAACTACCAAGAGTATCTATTGACTCCAAGCGTGTACGTCAAATATTGGCTAATCTTATCGATAACGCCACTAAGTACTCCGGGACAGGAACCGAGGTAACTATTCAGATCCAACGTAAGCTGAACGAATTAGTGTTCAGCATCACCGACCAGGGACCAGGAATACCAGAGGAATACCTGGAAAGGGTTTTCGACCGAATGTATCGTGTTGAGTATGAGCAATATCCCAACCATGCAAGTGGCATTGGATTGGGTTTATCCATCTGCAAAGGGCTTGTAGAAGCTCACGGCGGCAACATTTGGATAGAAAGTGAAGTGGGCAAGGGAACATCGTGTTTCTTCACCATACCACTGCAAGAAACGGGGGGACCGCGTGATGGCATTAAAAAAAATCTCAGTACTGGTAGTTGATGACGATTCCAGAATGCTGCGCATGATACAGCAGCTTCTGGAACTTGAAGGATACGATGTACTCACAGCCAATAATGGTGAGGCCGCTCTAGCTACGTTTGATGAGGAAACCCTGGCATTGGTGTTGCTGGATATCATGATGCCAGGCATGGATGGATTCACCGTATGCCGTCGTATTCGTGAATTCTCACAGGTCCCAATTATCATGGTCAGTGCCAAACACAACGATGCAGAAAAGATTGAAGGATTGGACGCTGGTGCGGACGATTATGTTACCAAGCCATTTTCAGCACCAGAATTGGCCGCACGGATCAGAGCAGCAATACGCCGAAACGCGGCTTTAGGGGGACGAGCCAAGCCTTCATTCCGTTCCGGTGATCTGACTATAGACTTTTCTGGACACAGAGTCAGCATGGGCAAGCATGAAATAGATCTCACGGCCCTTGAATACAGTCTTCTATCATATTTGGCCCACAATGCAGGCCGAGTAGTCACCCCCGATCAGATATTGGAATCCGTTTGGGGTGAAGAGTATATAGGTGAGACACACGTACTTCATGTAAATATCTCAAGGCTCAGACAGAAACTAGGTGACGACAGCAAGAATCCTAAACATGTTTTAACCAAGCCCGGCATCGGATACATGATGGTTTAAAAGCCATAGCCAAAGCGCATTCAAATCTGTTTTACATTGTCAACTACCAAATACGGAAAGTTATTTCTTTTTCAAAGAATAAAGAATATTGTAGAGTCTATCGATTGCCTGTGATTCTTTTGTAAGATTTGGGGGGTCTGTTGTGATATTTCTGTGACTGAGCTCCTGTAGTCTGTGTATACACTGACACACGGTTCAACTCAAAAATGCATTGAGCAATCGTGCTAAGTTGATTCCACACAACGGTGCACTCATTAGTTCAAACTAAGGAGACTGCCAAATGAGGAAAATACAAACGCTGCTAAGTTTGACGCTCGCGACTCTCGTTATTTTATGCGCTGTGGGTTGTGACGACGAAAAAGATGAGACCCCAATCCAGCCAACAATCGAGACCACAATACAACCCACATCAATAGAGCAATCATCAATCGAACCTACCATCGATTCCTCAATACCCCCAGCCTTTGCAGGCCTGGCTTCGGTATCACTTCAAGACGATATGTATCATCTCTCATGGGAACCTGCTGTTGATGATCAAACAGATCAAGACTCCATCATGTATGAGATATTTGAAGCTGATAGTACCGGGATCGACAACTATGACTTCCTCAATCCTGTAGCTTCGGTTGTTGGAGCTGCATCAATTGATATTTCCGATCTTGATACATTTAGTCACCATTATTTTATTGTCCGGACAAGTGACGAACACAACAATACAGATGAAAATACTATCGAACAAACCCAACGTGATCTCATGTTAGTGGGAGCACCCAATTTCAGGGACCTGGGTGGATACGTTAATTCGGATGGTATTCAA
>CAZWIP010000357.1:0-2778 GCA_964634125.1 uncultured Dehalococcoidia bacterium | reverse complement strand
TTCTCTCCGCTGAATTTTTTATCAGCAAGAACCTCCCTCAGTTTTTCGAACTTCGATTCTTGACCATATTCATAGACTTGTTTTGCTAAATCAAGTAGATTTTGAACTTGTTCCTTTTCTGCGATTAGTTCAGCAATTGATGCTGCAACAACTCCTTGAAGAAGCTTCTCTTCAATTATCTCGTTTTCTTCGAGTCCCTCATCTGAGGTTTCATCATCAGCCGTTTTCTTATCGAAGACATCTTCTTCTTCTCCTAAATGCCGCTGTAATGACAACAATTGATCAGATGTTAACTTCCCGTCCTGGATATCGATAATTAGTCTATTAAGTTTATCCAATCGACGCTCGTAAGAGCGGAGAAGAGCGTAGGTAGAGCTTGCTAATCTTCTCTGAAAAACACTCATTGCTAAGCGAGCCGCCTCACGATTCAATAATTTTGCTCGGTTGTAGACAACTCTCAGGTATTCTGTGGTTTCTTCATATAGCTTTTGCTCGCTGATCTCCCCTTGTGTCAGACTATAACCAAGCGTATCTGAAATCCTTTTATTATATAGTGGCGTGCCGTCCAGGTTAACCATTTCTTCTTTTGTGCGCCGGATAAAGTGTCTTCGTCGTTGTTCGGGAGGGAATTCGTTGAAGGATTCAAGTGTAGCGAGGATGTCTGGCTCAAGAAGACGCCAGAGTCCGTAGTATGGGTAATCCTTACCCATATGAGGTGTTGCAGTGAGAAGGATCAAGTGATTAACACTCCAGCTTAGACGCCAGCGCTGGTTATTTATCTCAGCTCCAGCCAATGCTTCTGCCAATAAATATCTACGTGTAGGACGAATTCTCAGATCAGCAGATCGGTCAACTGAAAGCTTATGTGCTTCATCAAAAACAGCAAGTTCATACGGGATTACATCCGTATCCTGAATACATGCAAACATTCTATCGCTTGCAAGTGTATCCATACTTATTATTATTCTGTTGCTTTGATTACCACAAAACGGATTATCATTGCGTGCGTCTGAACCGGTTACAATTCTAAAGGGAAGGTTAAAGAGAGTTTGTAATTCACGCTTCCAATTTCCAAGAAGTCCAGCTGGAGTTACAATTATAATGCGATTCAGAATTCGCCTAGATAGCATTTCACGAATATACAATCCTGTCATGATTGTTTTGCCAGCGCCAGCATCGTCAGCTAAAAGAAACCGTAATCTTGGTTGTGTCATCATGTGGTCATAAACTGCAATTCGCTGATGAGGTAGAGGATCTATATTGGATATCTCTGTGGCAAATGAGGGATTAACCAGATGACCGAAAGAAAGACGTTCTCCCTCTGCAAGTAGTTTTACCCGTTCTGGATTTGCAGTAAAATCCATCAAGACAGGCTTATCAGAAACCTCTTCAGTCCCTGATGACTTTATCTGAAGAAATTCTCGTTCCAACCCCCTCAGCTGAGTCCATGAAAGCTGAGAAGGCTTCGTCTGATTGTTTTCCCATCGATTTACCGTCGCAAACGATACACCAAGACGCTTCGCTAATGCTTGTTGCGTGAGATTGAACTTGGCCCTAAGAAGTTTCACCTGCTTGGCATAGTTAAGACCGGGCTTATTTCCAATTATGTTTGCAATGACACTCAAAATACTTTCCAATGAAATCCAATTGCATTTTAGTCACTATGCTAATATAGCACATGTTATATTGTTTGTCAAGAGATCACACGATGAGCGATAATGTTTTTTTGAATTCAATGACTCTTGTAGAAGAGTATATGCCGGGTTGAATAGATTTTTATGTCTGTTCTACAAACGAAAGGGACGACTGAAAAGTCGTCCCTGCTGAATTTGGCTGTGCTTAGTTTAAGATTCTTGCAAGAGTTTCACCAGATCGGCTTTCGTCCGTAGCCTCGAAATGTGAAGCTCGCTGACCCGGTTGAACAAGGTCTTCCCGGTGAGCTGATCCAGATCCTCGTCGGGATTCAACTCTTTGATGATCCGGAGGAAATCGGACTTGGTTCGTGCGATGCCGATCCCACGCTGCTTTGCCAGCGCCTGCAGTTGCTTCACCGTCATCTTGGTGATGTCCTGTTCTCCTTCACTTTGCACTTCACTCGGTTGTTCTTGTGAATCAGAACTCGGATCCGACTGATCTGAAGCCTCATCAGCTTCATTTGATGAATCTTCACCAGTGCTCTCAGTCTGCGGCTCTTCAGTTGCTTCCTGTGCTTCCTGCTCTTTTGCAGAGGGAAGTAGGGCAACCATCGGGAAGGAGGCTGATACCTGTTGACCATCATCGAGTTCAACGGTCCAACCACGGCGATTCTTGGCAGTCAGCTTGCCAGTCTGGTCTTTAAACTGCCCAGCGGTGATCATGACACGATCACCGATCTGCTTTTTTACTGTACTCATGTCGTTCTCCTGAAATTATGTTGTTGACAATGCATTACTTAATAATGCAGTGGCAAGCTAATCGCAGGGGTGGGAAAGTCAAGGCAACTGAGAGAAGGTTGAGAAGACATAAGAAAAAAGGCGGAGAACCCTGCCATTGGGCGCTCCGCCTTGCTCAGATTACAGCCTGCGGACTCAGTTTGTTGGCGCTTCAGCCCAGATTGTTGAGTTGAATGCAGCCACTGCCTGACCGATCAGAAAGTCGATCAGTTTTCGCAGAAAAGGACCGTCGAACGGTTCCAGAAAGAAAGGGAGCGGAATCAGGTCATCAATGCGGTCGATTATCCGGTACTTATTGTCAAAGTACTCAAATGCTTCCTGCACCAGCTTATGTTTTTCATCACCA
>CAZWIP010000356.1:0-2778 GCA_964634125.1 uncultured Dehalococcoidia bacterium | reverse complement strand
GATGGTGGCGCCATCGATGAGGCGGTCTACGGCGGCAACAGCGACAGCTTCGGAATCAAACACCACACAATGCCTTACAACTAGACCGGTTAACCCAGGTTACGATTACCGACCCTTATCATCCACTGTTCCCCAGAACATTCCCGATAGCATGTAATGTCTTATCCAAACGTGGCACAACAGTAGCTGTCATACTACCCGATGGACAACATCGTATAATATCCCGTTCGGCTACAAATCTAAAAAAAGGAACTGAAAAAGAACTTCTGTTAGAGCATTTGCCCCTCGTGTCTGTAAGAACTATTCTTCCAATTGCTAAGTTTCTTCGTCACAAACAAATATCAAACCGGGAGGGGAAAAATGTTTGTACAAGTGAAATCAAACCTTCAATCAGCGGCGTTCAGCGATGTCGAACAATCCCACAGTCAGATTCCGGAACTGTGGCCAAAACTAGAGAGACATCTGCAGAAGCAGATAGCACACTGCTGGGCAAACTTAATTCACCGGATACTCCAGAGAAGAGCCGAAAAAACGGGAGGTAAACGTGGAACCGATGTATGAAGCGCACTCGAAAATTACCGTCGATCACCGAGCGAAGATTGCCTATGTTTATATCCGGCAATCTTCGCTTCGACAGGTAATACACCATAGTGAGAGTACCGATCTGCAGTATCAGTTGGTGAGTCGTGCCGAGAAATTGGGTTGGCCACAGGATCGAGTAGAGGTTATTGATGACGATCTGGGTAAATCAGGGGTCTCTACGACAGAACGAGAGGGATTTCAGTATCTGATCGCACAGATTGGCTTGGGGCGGGGCGGGTTGGTGCTCAGTTTCGATGCTTCGCGGGTGGCTCGCAACAACTGCGATTGGTACCAGTTGCTGGAGTTGTGCGGAGTTTTTGGCACTCTGATCGCCGACAGTGAACGAGTCTATGATCCAAACATGTTCACAGATCGTTTGTTGTTGGGACTCTCAGGGATGATGAGCGAAGCAGAAGTGCACCAGATCAAGAGACGGATGCATGCGGGAGCTTTGAATAAAGCCAAACGTGGCGAGTTACGTCATCCATTACCGGTAGGTCTACTACGGTTGCAAACCGGTGAGGTTACCCTTAATCCTGATGAAGAGATACAAGCCCGTATCCGGCTGGTGTTGCAGAAGTTTGATGAACTGAGGGGTGCAAGGGCAGTCAGGAGGTATTTACAGCAGAAGAATCTGAAGTTGCCTTCACGGCCTTTACGAGGTCCGGCGCCTCATGAGGTGCACTGGAGTTCAGCCAGAACCAGTATGGTGTTGTACATTCTGAAGAATCCGGCTTATGCTGGAACGTACGTCCATGGGCAGCAAACCACAGATCCCAGCCGCCGTAAACCTGCTCATCCGATGTCGGGAATTGTACGGCGACCAATTGACCAGTGGCCGATTGTCATCCAGAATGTATATCCAGCTTATATCGGGTGGGATAAGTTTTTGGCTAATTTGGCTCAGCTTTCGGACAATCAGAATAATTACCGGAAAGATCATCCTGGAGTTCCTAGGAAAGGACAGGCCTTACTACAGGGCATAGTGCGCTGTGGGCGCTGCGGTGCATTGATGAGCTTGAGATATTCAGGTCCGCAAGGCCAATTTCCCGTCTACAAATGCGAATACGCATGCACTGAGTACGGGCTTCCACGATGCCAAGAAGTGCGGGGATTGGGTTTGGATGCCGAGGTGGAGCGATTATTTTTGAAGGCATTGGTGCCGGACCAGATTTCTCTGGCACTGGCAGCCGTTGAGGAATTGGAGAAAGAACACCAGACGCTGAAGCAACAACGCGAACTTCACCTGCAGCGACTTCACTATGAAGCTGAACGAGCCCGTCGGCAGTACGATACAGTAGAACCGGAGAATCGCTTGGTGGCTTGTACCCTCGAAAAAACATGGGAAGAGAAACTACGAGCTGTTGAAAAAGCGAAACAGGAACACCAAAGCTGGCTCAGACAACAGCGACTGGATCTTACTACCTTTGATCGCCAGGATATCATGGCTTTAGGAGCAGATTTGCCGGGAGTTTGGCATTCACCTTCTACCACCCCGGCGGAGCGTAAACAGATCTTACGGTTTGTCATCAAGCAAGTAACGGTTGATCAGAAACGCATGACCGGTAAAGTATGGTTCAAGGTTGTTTGGCAGACTGGGGCTATCACGGAACACTGGTACAACCGGCGGGTACACTCCTACAGAGAACATGCACAGGCTGAAAGAATCCGGAAACGTATTCGCGAATTACACGCTGAAGGAAAGCTCGATGATGAGATTGCTAACGCTCTCAACGCAGAAGGTCTACGTACATCAAGACAATGTTCTTTCAACCACAATACAATCTGGCTACTTCGTCGACGTTTTGGACTCCCACCCGTGAAACACTACGGGAGGCTTCCGAAGCGGTGGGAAGACGGAACCTATTCGGTGCATGGGGCAGCGGAAGCCATTGGCGTCTACGTGGGCACGATACACAAATGGATAAGAACAGGTCGTATTTACGGAGAGCAACTGCGAAAAGGGACTCCTTGGAAAATATATCTTAGTGATCAAGAGATAAGGGAGTTAGCCAGAATAAATAGTTTCAAATAATTCACGAAGAAGCAGCAAAACGCAAAGGAATACTGCGAATATCAATGGATGCGAAAGCGACGACAAAAATCGGACCGTTTTCAAGAGGTGGATATACCAGAAATGGAGACACAAAGGGCTCAGATCATGATTTTACTCCAAAGGCCTTGCTTAATCTCTAT
>CAZWIP010000355.1:0-2783 GCA_964634125.1 uncultured Dehalococcoidia bacterium | reverse complement strand
TCCCAAGATTGCCTATGCTACCAACTGATACTATTTAATTGCCGGAGTAATAGATGGAATGGTAAACAAGATCATCGTGCCTATGACGCAGACGGCCAGAGAGAAATCACTTGATATGGGATTGATCGATGAGGAAACATGGGATCGAGGTATTTCCGATTTGGAGAATTCGGGAGTTACTCCGGAAGGCACGTTCTTTTACACGTGGTTTAAGGCAGTTGCTACCAAATAATATCACAGAAGACGACGGGCTTTGTTCATCAATGCTAACAGATATATCCGAAAAAAAGGAGTGAAGAGTGAAACATTTGAAATCAAAGGCAACTCCAGGTCTTGTTCTCATTGTGGTGCTGGTCACCATCCTGGCGGCTTGTGGTGGAGATTCTGATGGAAGTACAACCACTGAAAGTGGCTTGACGTACATTGAGATCGAAGAAGGCGAGGGCATAGAGGTAAAACCTGGTGACATTGTAGAGGTTCATTACACCGGCACTCTTGAGGACGGCACCAAATTTGATAGTTCGCTGGATAGAGGTCAGCCGCTTTCATTCACAGTTGGTAAAGGTGAGATGATCCCCGGTTTTGATGAGGGTGTTGGTATGATGAAAGAGGGCGGGAAAGCCGAGCTAGTTATACCGCCTGACCTTGGTTATGGGGAAGCTGGATCAGGCAGTGGAGCAGTACCACCCAATGCTATTATAACTTTTGAAGTGGAGCTGCTTACAGTTGATCGTCCCGATCCACCACAAGAAGTAGCTGAGGCGGAATATGAAATTTTGGATAACGGCTTGAAGTATTATGATTTGAGTGTAGGTGATGGGGTATCGCTAGAGTACGGCAAAATGGCAGTGATTCACTTCACTATGTGGGATGATGATGGAATCAGACTTCAGGATTCGGCTGAAATGGGGCAGCCTGCATTAATCCCAATGCAGCAAGGAATACAGTCCGGTGGGATTGTTGAAGGGATTTCGACGATGAATATTGGTGGCACGCGACAGTTGGTAATACCTCCTGAGATTGGTTTCGGCGATCAGGGGGATCTTGTAAATCCCAATCCTACCTTGATCTTTGAAGTGGAATTGTTAGCAGTAATTGATGCTCCTGAATCTGCTGAACAAACGCAAGTAGCAGAAGGAGATTATACTACCACGGAGAGTGGATTGAAATACTATGACCTGCAAATAGGAGCGGGAGATTCGCCGGAGCTTGGACAGTTTACTGCTGTTCATTATACGGGATGGCTAACCGATGGAACCAAGTTTGATAGCTCTATTGATAGTGGAGTACCTCTTCCTGTTACCCTTGGCGCAGGTCAGTTGATTAGTGGCATGGAAGAAGGTCTGGTTACTATGAAACTGGGCGGTAAACGGCAGATTGTAATACCACCTGAATTGGGTTATAAGGATCAGGGTTTTGCAGGGGTTATTCCCCCCAATGCAACATTGATTTTTGAAGTGGAGTTAGTCTATATATATCAACCGATGTGATGACTGTGTTGAGGTTTATTGTGTGAGTTGGGAGGATGTTATTAAACCGACAACTAAAGATAGACAGTAAAACCATGTCCACGATAATCGTTCGCCTATCCATAAGAAACCGTTTTTTTATTGAGTGTCATTCTGAACAAAGTGAAGAATCTCCTGTCTTTCCAGCAAGAGATTCTTCGGTCGCAAAACTCCCTCAAGAATGACACCTTACAAGTAATGTTTTCTTAGAAAGCCTATTTAATTGCCGGATTAATAAAAGCTATAAAATAAGGGGTCATAATGATCATCATTTTAAAACCGTCTGCTACTAAGAAGGACGCAAAAGAAATCATAGGACAGATCGAATCGCTCGGTTTGAAACCTCTCTATATGCCAGGTACGGAGAGGACCGTCCTGGGTGCGATCGGTGATGAAAGGGTGATTGCCGGTCTGCATCTGGAAAGCCATCCTCTGGTGGAACGTATTACCCCTATTCTTACTCCTTACAAATTGGTGAGCCGGGAGATACACCCAAAGAACAGTGTTGTCAAAATTGGGAATGTGCCCGTGGGCGGAAAGCGTTTTGTTGTTATTGCCGGGCCGTGTGCTGTGGAGAATCGCGAACAGATGTTGTCTACTGCTCAAGCGGTGAAAGAGTCGGGGGCGCATTGTTTACGTGGTGGAGCTTATAAACCGCGCTCCAGCCCTTACAGTTTCCAGGGTTTGGGGGTGAAAGGATTGCGCATACTTAACGATGCAACAGAGAAGACAGGTTTACCTGCCGTTACGGAAGTAGTTGAGGCTGGCGATGTTGCCACTGTGGCGAGATGGGCCGCAGCTTTCCAGGTTGGAGCCCGTAATATGCAAAACTTCCGTCTCCTGACGAAACTGGGCCAGAGTAAAAAGCCAGTTATCCTCAAACGTGGTATGGCTGCCTCAGTTGAAGATTTACTTCTCGCGGCAGAATATATTATGTCTGAGGGTAACCAAAACGTGATTCTGTGCGAGCGCGGTATCCGTACTTTTGAGACTGCTACACGTAACACATTAGACTTAAATGCCATTCCCTACATCAAGCAACACAGTCATCTTCCAGTCATTGTGGATCCTTCGCACGGGACAGGAGTTAGAGACTATGTAGCTCCGATGGCCAAAGCCGCGATTGCCTGCGGTGCCGATGGTATTCTAATTGAGGTCCATATTGATCCCAAGACAGCTCTTTCGGATGGGCATCAATCGCTCAATCCGGAACAATTCACACAGTTGATGAAAGAGCTTCGGCCCTTTGTTGAGGCAGCGGGACGGAAACTGTAA
>CAZWIP010000354.1:0-2794 GCA_964634125.1 uncultured Dehalococcoidia bacterium | reverse complement strand
AACCCCAAACACAACATGTAGTAGGTAGTCCAACGAAAGGGATAGCCCTATAGAATATTAATGACTGGTGGAGAATAAAAATGCATCAAATGACAAGTAAGGCAAGATTGCTCGCTTCAATCTTCAGCATACTTGTACTTATTGTATCCATTGTTGGAGTATACGCCACTATACCATTTGCAGGGCCACAGATCGCTCTTGCTGATGACTGCGTTGAGGGAGATGACGATGGTGACGGGGTTTGTAATGATGTAGATATCTGCCCAGGTGGTGACGACAACGTCGATTCCGATAGCGATGGTATTCCCGACTTCTGTGACGATTGTCCAAATGATCCCGATAATGACGCCGATGGCGACGGGGTTTGTGGTGATGTTGATATCTGCCCCGGCGGTGATGATAACGTCGATTCCGATAGTGATGGTATCCCCGATTTTTGCGACACTTGCCCTAATGATCCTTTAAATGACGTAGACGGCGACGGAATCGGGGATGTGTGTGCTGCCTCCGCAAATGATTTCCACGTTCTGGAAGGCACTCATCTCACCGATCAGATATTCATCGATGAAGGCATAAAATGTGCCGGTGATTGCCCCACAATATTCGACTACTCAGGGATTGATACTCAAATTGCCGGCGACTATACATATACAATCCAATGTGATGATGGTTGCAGCGGGATTTCCGGTCAGGGCACAATAACCGTAATTGAGACTCACACAATCGCATTCATTGCTAACAATGGCGGAAACGTTAATGGCGAAACCCTACAAATTGTACTCGAAGATGGAGCCTGTTCATTAGTGAGAGCTTTGGCAGATCCTGGCTATCGTTTCACTTACTGGACCATCTATACAATTGGCAGAAATGGGTCCTTCAGCAACCTCAATCAAGCTGCACTGAATATATACAATATTACAGGTGATATTAAGGCCACCGCCAATTTCATAGCAACTAGTGGCGGTGGTGGCGGAGGCAGTGGCGGTGGTGGTATCTATGTCGGCGGCGGCGGAGCAGCACCCGCGCCTGTACACACACCCACACCATCGCCTACGCCAGCGCCAGCACCGGCTCCTGAGCCAACTCCGGCGGCACCTCCACCAACCCTGAAGCCAGTGTTTATCACACCTTCCGAGATACCAACGCCACCAACCGAACAACCTGCAACCTTAATGACGTTTAACCTTGCAGGCAAAATCAGTGAGGACGGTACTTTATCCCAGGATGTTGTTGTTACGTCAGTTGATAGCAGTGCCGATATTCAGATACCAGCCGGCACAACAGCCCTGGATGCAGACGGTGATCCTCTGAGCCAAGTCACTATCCAACCTCCAGTTATGCACTCACCGATACCACCAGAAGGTAACATTATAGTGATGCATGATTTCGGTCCCGATGGGGCAACTTTCGATCCCTCCATTATTGTGACCATGAGTTATGATCCAGACGAGTTGCCAGAGGGAATAGCCCCAGGAGACCTGGTTCTGGCATATTATGATCCATCGGTTGAAGAGTGGGTAGTACTTGACAATATCGCTGTTGACGAAGTGAATCATACCATCGTTGGAACAACGAGTCACTTCACAGAGTTTGCTCTGCTGACAAACTTTATGGGGGTTGACCCAACTCCAATACTGGAACCCGATACCAGCTCAGATGATGGCTTGTCACCTTCAGAGTTCGCACTTATAAACGGCATTATTGTGGCCGGAGTTGTCACCCTGGGAACGATTCTATACTTCTACTCAAAAAGACGTAAAAATGTCACTGCAAAACATACAAGAAGAGCTTACTGAAGCTTCTTGCTTTTAGCATTCTTTTAGTCGTCGTGTTTTCCCCAGGTCTCTTCTATTCCTCTGTGGCACTCAAACATTGGGTAACCTTCAATTCACCAGTTACATTCTCAAAGATGGCATATCGGCAGAAATTGCTTCTTTCGACTCGAAGTAAATGGGTGTTCCAAGCTCTGAGAAGCTAAACATGTGGAACGCTCTATGCCCACTGTAGTCTAATACTCTGAGGTCATCAGCCTCATATAGATCCTGGCAAACAATGTTGAAATGATTTCCATATCTGGTTTTGGCCAGATCAACAGACACCTCACATGCGATGAACTTATTGATCCCCTTTGAACTAAGCCTTGTAATCAGTTCATGGTTCGTGACGGAATCGTATGATGTTAAGATTACCAAAGGTCCAATAGCTGTGAAGAGAAAATAGCATTTCATGGCTCTGACCTCCTTTACTGTATTCTTCCGTTTCAGTCTCAAACGACCATTTATCACGCCAGCTCATGTGATTACGCAATCACCTTCAACATTGAGAATCGCATAACTTTCGGTTTAGCCAGCCTTTTGAAATCCTTGTACGCCATCTTGATCAACTCAGAATGGGAACCTGCATTGAAGGCAATTTCCTCGTCTTCGGCTAACGTTTCTGCAACATAAACATCCAGTCCGTACAGATTCCCAAAGGGTGGCATGGCACCAATAGTGCATCCCGGAAACAGGTCCTTGAATTCGTGCTCTCTGGCTAGCTCAATATGATTCGCCCCAGTAGCTTCTTTCAACAGATCGAAATTCACTTTGTATGAAGCCGGAAGAACAGCCATAGTCATCTTTCCATCAAGCTTTACCATCACTGTTTTGGCTAATTCCTTCCCTGAAATATGAGCCGAAGCAGCAATCTCCTGAGCCGTATAGGCCGTAGAATGTTTCACAGTGACATATCTGATGTTGTGACTATCGAGGTACTCCTTAAGTTTCGTAACCGGCATAATAACCTCCCTAATTAG
>CAZWIP010000353.1:0-2828 GCA_964634125.1 uncultured Dehalococcoidia bacterium | reverse complement strand
GAAACACCTCCAACTGAGGAAGAAGACAGTGATTTTCGTAGCGTTCGTTGGGGCATGAACCAACGTGAAGTCCGAGCACACGAATCCGAGGGAATCCTGGCTGTACAAGATGATTCCATAGTGTGCTATACGGACATCAGCGTCGCTGGCTTCGATACCAGTCTGTGCTATCAGTTCAATATCAATGATGAGTTGTTCGGCACGATGTACATGATCACCGAACAACATTCAAACGACACGCTCTACATCAATGACTATGAGAACTTGAAGGACCGATTGACCGAGAAATACGGCCTTCCAGAGTCAGATGATGTGATATGGCTAGACGATCTGTGGCGAGACGACCCTTCTGATTGGGGTATGGCGATCATCACTGGCGACTTGAAGTACTTCGCCACTTGGGAAGTTGACGACATGTCGATCACACTTATGTTGATAGGGGACAACTATGATGTGATGTTCTCTCTCATCTATGAAACCAGCACGGTCTCAAATGATACAGGCGAGACTGGATTGGAAGGACTTTAGGCTTGGTGCCAGAAGTGACCTGCGCGATCCGTAGGACATGGTGCTCCGCAGGGTTCGAGGCAACCCAACAATGTGTTGAACTCTGACCTCAAGGGCGGGCTTTCCCGAGGCCCACGTTGGCGTTGGGGGTCGATCCGTTTTCAACTTTACGCCGCGCCGAATAGAGGCATGGTGTTGACTCAGGCTTCCGTGATACAATCCGGCATCGAAGCGCCGGCGCAAAAGCGTGTGTGGCCCATGCCTTGAGGCAGGTTAACACCGCGTTATAGAATTGAAACGCAACGTAAATATATAGACCCTTAGACCCCTAATCACCACCAACAAGGCTACCAAAGAGCCTCACCTCACAATGATTATCAAGTGATACGAACTATCAATCCGTCTCGGCTGAGGGCGCCATCAGAAAACGAAAAAGGGACCAGCTCGAAGGTTAGTCCCCGATGGTGGAGTAAATTGAAAATGTAGTCAAAATGTAGTCAGTTGAGTGGTAGGCCGCACAGGAATCGAACCTGTAACCTACTGATTAAGAGTCTCAAGCCAATCGTGTCATACCTTGCCGGGTGTTGCATTATTTAGCTTCAAATAACGATATATAAAAACATGTTTTCAAAAGTATGTCGGCAGAATGTCGGTAGAACTGTCAAGTTGGGGATACGTTCATGCTGATATGTCTGGGGGTAGGATATCGTCCTTATGTGCCCGGAGTAGCGCATTAATAGCTCTGGAATAGTCTCTCTTAAATCTCCGTATGTCCGGATAATTCCATTCAAGATGCTTCTTATTCCATTGCGTGAACTTTTCTTCCCACGCATCTTCATGTGTGAGAACGAACTCTACAAGAGAAGCAATTTTCTCCGAGAGGGGACGATAGCGCGAGCCATCTCTAACATGCGACCGTATTTGATGATAAACGGATCTGACCGTTTTTGGTGGTACTTCGGGATCAACTTCAAGTGTGATTTTCACACTGTGACGTCCATCCGCACCCCATGTAGTACGTATACCATATGTGAGGCGGGAATAGACTGGGATTGCACCGGTTAAAATGAATGTTTTAGCTTGATGTTCATCCCAGTGGTATTCGCTGGCGATCCAGTTAGTACAACCATTCAGTGAATCAAGAATATCGCGGGAAGCTTTTGCTGTCCACTGATCAATGTCTTGCTTCGATATAAGCCCATTAGGTAGAAACGCTTTTCTAAACCATTTGACAACTGTATGATCATTTGCCTTCTTGGCATATATCAACGAAACAAGCCGATCACGTCGATCCGGCGGGATTTCTGTGGATGGTATCTCTGTTTTAGTTGTTTCGTGTTTACCAATCGCGATCAAATCTTTATATTCTTCAACTAAATCTGACATGGGCATGTCACCATTTCGAACCTCATCAACATAATATTTCCGATCGAGATAATTCCAGGCCCACTCATTTACTTGACCCCAAATTTCTTTCTCAAATTCTTCCCTTACATGAGCTTTGTCGCAGTATCTCATTTCCCAAATCTCTCCTCATTGATCCATTTAACGTTACATTAAATGGTACGTTAAAATTAAGTATCCCAGAAAGGAAGAAAGAAAGGAAGCGCTTAGCAAGGAGGTAAAAGATATATGAACAAGGTACACGAAATACGACTAGCCAAGGGAATGGCGCAGCAGGAGTTAGCGATTAGAGCGGGCGTAGGTCAAGCGATGCTAACCGGGATTGAGCGCTATGATTATTGCCCAGGTCTACGAGTTCGAACGAAGATTGCCGAGGCGTTGGGTGTTGGACCGGAGGAAATCTGGCCTGAAGCTGAGGAAAGAATCAATGTCAGGTAAATTACTCCTGAAGCCATCGGAAGCCGCTGAACTATGCGGGAAATCAGTAAGCGCTATATATCGCGATGCGGCAGCTGGCGTTATCCCAAGCGTGAAATGGGGGCGAAGTGTAAGGATTCCCAAACAGCAATTATTGGAATGGATTGTTCGGAACACGGTTGAATCCAAATAGAGTCATTGGTGTTAAAGCAATTATGAGTTGGAAACGGAAAAATGGACCTCCGTTCGTAATGGTGGAGAAGTCTACACTAAAAAGTACAGCTTGGAGAGAATTGGCGCATACGGAAAAGATCGTCTATATTCATCTGAAAGCGAATTTCAATGGCTCTAACAATGGTCGGATTCCGTTCAAATATTCACATATGAAAGGAATTATGTCGCCGGCTACAATATCGAAAGCATTGAAAGGGCTTTTGGGCAAGGGTTGGATTGAAAAGACTCAGTATGGTGGTATGTATCGTTACTCTTGCCTGTACAAG
>CAZWIP010000352.1:0-2831 GCA_964634125.1 uncultured Dehalococcoidia bacterium | reverse complement strand
CTCTCCAAAAGTCTATCACTCTTTTCCAGGTGTCCGTTTCCATTAGACCACTTCAATCCGCCTCATACAGAGAGGATCGATCTGCTTGATATTGCTTCTGAGGCACTTTCAATCCCTGATGTCCCGGATGCAATCCATGTTGAGAAGGAGTTTCCTGATGGGCCGTTGTGGGCAGAAGTAGATCCACAGCAGTTCCGCATGGCCTTCAAAAATCTGGTGAAGAATGCAGTTGACGCGATGGGTGGTAAGGGAACCCTCACCATGGCTATGCGCTTTGTGCATGATGATCAGATTGAAGTTACTTTTGTTGATACAGGGCCAGGCATTCCCGCGGAGAATCTAAACAAAGTGTTCCAGCCATTGTTCAGCACCAAAGCCAAAGGGATTGGATTTGGTCTCTCTATAACAAAAATGATTGTGGAAAAGCACGGGGGGACAATAGAGATCAGTTCCTCCGCAGATGGTAAAGGTGCCGGGTTCCTCATTCGTTTGCCATCAGCTAAAACTGACAAGAAGGAAGAATAGTAAAAACGGAGCGAGCGGAATACAGGGATCCTGACATTGGTTATTCATATTTCGCTCGAAAGAGTGGATAGCATTGGAACGCCAGTTCGAGATACTGATCATTGATGATGATGTAGCTCTGTCCATTAATCTTCGAGACATTTTCAGGACTGAAGGCTACAACATTACATTAGCTCATGATGGGCAGACAGCGGTGGATTTATGCCGTGATGCAGCGTTTGATCTGGCTCTTGTGGATATCAAGTTGCCTGATACATCAGGTATATCACTGATTGACCGTTTTTCTGAATTAATTCCAGAAACACCGTGCATCGTCATTACCGCCAACGCTTCAATGGACACTGCTATCGAAGCAGTCAGACAGAAGCGCGTGGTCTCCTATGAAACCAAGCCCGTTGATCCTGATAGGATTCTGGCGCTCATTGAACAGATTGTTGCACGTAGGCAAGCGGAGGAGGCGCTCAAACATCAGGAAGAGTATTTCAGGGCGCTAATAGAGAACTCCATGGATGCGTTCGTGATATTGAATATCGATGGGACAGTGCGTTATCGGAGTCCTTCTTATGAAAGTATCTTAGGGTACAACCCTGATGAATTGGTTGAGTCCTTATTCGAACGGGTTCACCCGGATGATGTTACAGTAGCGGCCGAGATGTTTAGCCGTGTGGCTCAAGAGCCGGGAGGAGTTGTGAGAGTAGAGCTGCATGCAAAAGCCAAAGATGGGAGATGGATTCCTATCGAGGCTGATGGGCATAATCTCATAGATAATCCGGCGGTGGGCGGTATTGTTGTCAATTTCCGCGATGTTTCTGAACGCAACCAGGCCCGGGAAGAATTGGAGAGAAGCAGAAACCTGCTAAACAAGATGGAGAGTATTGCCAACTTGGGAGGATGGGAATTCGATCCGGGTTCGGGTGGGAAACTGATATGGACGCAGGGGATGCTCCGGCTCAATGAATTTACGTTGGATCATCAGCCCACCATAGATGATGCTTACAGTATAGTCCACCCGGGTGATGTCCCAGTGATTGACAAAGCTCTCAAAGAGGCCCTTAAAACAGGAGAAGGATATGATCTGGAAGTGCGTGGCATTACATCAAAAGGCAAAGAAATATGGATTCGTACTCTTTGCGAAGTAGAAAAGGTAAATGGAGAGGTGGTCAGGTTTAGAGGGACGGCTCAGGACGTCACCGAGCGTAAGATAATGGAAGAAGCGCTGCGGACACAATCCATAACGGATGACCTGACCGGACTGTTCAATCGCCGCCACTACTACAAGGTTCTTGATCAGGAAATAGCCCTAACTTATCGCAATGAAGGTTATCTATCGTTGGTTGTAGTCGACCTCGATGGTTTTAAGGAATACAATGATCGGGTCGGGCATATCAATGGTGATCGGTTGCTGAAAGTATTTGCTCAGGTGCTGAAGTCTGCTCTGAGGAAAAGAGATATAGTATTTCGCTATGCGGGCGATGAGTTCGTTGTGATGATGCCTTCTACCAAAGCTGAAAATGCCAGGGGTGTAGTGGAGCGCGCACAAAAGAAATGGAAACAAACAATGGAGGTAGAATTCCCCGATCTCGAAAATAAAGTAACTTTCAGTACAGGAATTGCGCAGTTTCCTCAAAATGGTGAGACGGCTGATACCCTGATGTTCCTGGCCGATTCTGCGCTCTTCCTCTCCAAAAGAAAGGGGGGCTCGGCATCTACACTCGTATCCGAATTGGATTCCCCTTCGATGGAAGCTCTTGGTGAAGCGAGAATGGAGCAAGTGTACGCACTGGCAGCTACTGTGGATGCCAAAGATCCCTATACATACGGCCACTCAAAGCGGGTAGCTGCATTGGCTGAGAAGATTGCCGAGGCATCCGGGCTATCACAGCAGGATGTATTGTACCTGCACTCCGCTTCACTTCTGCATGATATTGGCAAAGTTGGTATTCCGGATAAGCTCCTGGGAAAAACAGGGGAACCAACAATGGATGAGTGGGAGCTGATCAAGAGGCACTGTTCCGAAGGAGCCAGGATCGTGGGGCATGTAAAAGGATTGGCGGAACTGGTTCCTTTAATTCTGCATCACCATGAGTGGTACGATGGCTCCGGCTATCCCTCTGGATTAATAGGAGAGCAGATACCTTGCGGAGCCAGAATCCTGAGCATAGCTGATGCCTACGATACCATGACCACCGAGCGCCAGTATCGGGATGCGGTATCTCACCAACAGGCTATTGAAGAGCTTAAACGATGTGCCGGTGAGGTAAGCTGAAAAAAGTGGACACCAAAGTCAGATAGAATAAAAAGGCGGA
>CAZWIP010000351.1:0-2838 GCA_964634125.1 uncultured Dehalococcoidia bacterium | reverse complement strand
GTGATGAAGTTGATCGACAGCTGGTTGAATTGGAGCGTAGTAGTATAGCCAGCAAGTCGCTGGAACAACACGGGGCGATCGTTGTGACTAGCAATATGGATGAGGCAATTGACCTTGTCAATATGTATGCTCCGGAGCATCTGTGTTTACTGGTTAAAGACGCGGACACGATTGTTCCCAAAATACGACACTCCGGTGGTATCTTCATCGGTGAAAGCTCACCGGAGGTTCTGGGCGATTATGTAGCCGGACCGAGCCATGTCATGCCAACCGGCGGTACAGCCCGATTTAGCTCACCTGTGAATGTAACAGATTTTCTGAAGATAACCAGCCTGGTCTATTTAAGCGAATCTTCTTTTAAAGAACTAGGTTCGCATGCTGCGGCTATTGCCCGAGCAGAGGGGCTTTCGGCTCATGCCCGAGCGGTTGAGAGAAGATATCGGTAGATAAAACCGTACAAGAACGTATTTAAATCCTCGTTGCATCATCTTCCTCTTCGTTGACAAACATTGAATCGATTTCGTACAATCTTGGACAATAGTAAACCGTCCTGGATGAAAGGAGGTGATTATGGAATTTGCTGACGAATGGTTGTGGGTCATATTCGTGGCAGCAGGCCTTATACTGGCGATATTGGAGCTGCTTGTTGGCGTGGATACAGGGCTTGACATGGTCATCATCGGTTCGGCATTTGTCATCGGGGGACTGGTTACATTGCCGGCAGAGTCCTGGATACTCACGGTGGTTGTTGTGAGTGCAATCGCCGCCGCATACGTATTGTTTGGCCGGAAATACGTTCACCGACGATTGCTGGTGAAAGAAGAGAAAACGAACATCGACACCATAGTTGGAAAAACAGGGAACGTACTGAAAGCTATAAATGAAAACGATGATGGTCTGGTGAAAGTCGGATATGAGGAATGGAGAGCCAGATCAGAGGAATCGATTGGCGAAGGGGTGGAAGTGGTAGTTATAGGAATAGAAGGAGTAACCCTGATTGTAAATAAAAAGGATGGAGGCGTTTAGGAAATGGAAGCAGTAATTGTAGTATTGGTGATAATAGTGATACTGGCGTTGGTGACGCTGGCAAAGTCAATCACCATCGTAAACCAGGCTCAGAAAGGTATCGTTGAGAGATTTGGCCGATTTAAAGAAATACTGGATCCCGGGCTCAGGTTCATAGTTCCTTTTGTCGACAAAGTAATCGTGAGGATCGACATGAGGGAAACTGTTTTGGATGTTGACCCTCAGCCGGTTATTACCATGGACAATGTTACGGTGACTGTGGATGCAGTTATCTATTATTATGTTACTGATGCCAAGGCAGTTCGATACGAAGTTGCGAATTTTTATTCCGCTGTAAGTAAGCTGGCGCAGACATCGTTGAGGAACCTGATTGGTGAAATGGCGTTGGACGAAACATTGACTTCAAGGGAGCGTATCAATGCTTCTCTGAGGCAAACCCTGGATGAAGCCACGGACAAGTGGGGGGTAAAAGTTACCAGGGTTGAGGTAAAGGAAATCGAACCGCCTCGTGATATATCAGATGCTATGAGTAAGCAAATGAAGGCTGAACGTGAGAAACGGGCTGTTATCCTCGGTGCTGAAGCGTATCGGGATAAGCAGATTTTAGAAGCAGAAGGTGATAAGCAGAATGCGATACTGATCGCGGAGGGGCAGAAGCAACAGGCGATACTTACGGCTGAAGGTGACAGACAATCTGCTATCTTGAGGGCGGAAGGTGAATCACAGGCTATCGAGACCGTGTCAAACGCCGCTGATAAGTATTTCATTGGCAATGCTCAGGCTTTGAAACAGCTTGAGGTTGCCCAGGCGTCTCTGGAGAATAATACCAAACTAGTGCTGCCAGACAAATCAAGGTTAATTAACGTTGTTGACATGCTGGGCAGACAAAATTCTGACTAAAGCTAAGACAAAACGGAATAACAAATAAAAACGAAAGATACAGTGATTATGATGCGGGGCAAGGGAATAGTTGGTCTGTTACCATAGCTCGTCTCACGTAGATTATGTATAGCGTTTTGATCGGGTGAAAATGCCCGTCGCAGAGTGAATTGAATAAAAATGGGGCCAAAAAAGGCCCCATTTTTTATTATCGGTAATCTGATATTGTGTGATATTATACGCCTAACGTGACTCATGTCCAATAAATTGAATTGACTGATGGTATGACGCAAAGAGAGATTATACATTTTGTGCCTGCAAATGGGTTCCCGTCTGGAACGTATGGCAAGTTATTGCGAATTCTTGAGAACGAATATGATGTAATCGCAATCGAAAAATTTGGCCATGATCCCAGATATCCTGTTGATGAAAACTGGTCAAACCTGGTCAAAGAACTAATAAATTCAATCGAAAGCCAAACATCTGAACCCGTTATCGGAGTGGGACATTCTATGGGTAGTGTCCTCACTTTTTTAGCAGCACACCAGAGACCAGACTTGTTCAAAAAGATTGTTATGCTCGATCCCCCATTTCTTTATGGGATGACTGCCCGGTTGGTGTTCATCGCCAAGAAAATACATCTAATTAACCGTTTGAAAGAAGTTACTCTGGCAAATAATCGTCGTACTGAGTGGGCAAGCAGTGAAGAAGCGGAGTCCTATTTTTATAGTAAAGCTTTGTTCAAAAAATTCGATCCTGAGTGTCTCAAAGACTATGTGCAATATGGGACCATGCCCACCGAAAACGGAGTGTCACTTAGCTTTGATGTGAACGCAGAATCTAAAATATACAAAACAAATCCCCACAACATTGGTCGTCTTAGGTGCAATATGGATGTTCATGGAAAGATATTACTCCGGCAATTAAATAGTA
>CAZWIP010000350.1:0-2842 GCA_964634125.1 uncultured Dehalococcoidia bacterium | reverse complement strand
AAGAGTTATCTGATGTGCGACCTTCTGTTTCTGATGTTCCTCCAATATTGGCAGTGGCAATACCTAATACGCTAGTTTTTGCATTGCGACTAAAAGAAACTAGAGAAGGTTTACGTATAGTTGATAGCGATTTGATGAGTGCAGGTAAAACATTTGCTGCAGGTCAGGCCCTTGTGGGGTTCGGTCGCCAGGTTCGCCTTGTTACTTTCGTTGGACAAGGTTCTGTTGGACAGCGGTTTGAAGAGTTTGCCTACCAAGTAGGTTTTGATACCTTAATGCCAATCGAGACAGATGGAGATACACGTTTTGCGCCAAATATTCTAAGAGAAAATGATGCCTTTGAATGGCACTTTAGCGCACCCGGACCTTCATTTAGCGGAACAGAGATTAAAGCTTTACATGATGCAGCTGATGAGCTCTATTCTAATACTGCTCCTGGGACGATTGTTATTATGGGTGGTAAGGCGCCTCCTGGATCAGATGTAAGCTTCTGGGTTGATGCAGTACAACATGCAAAATCGCATGGCCTAAGAGTCTTTTTTGATAGCTTGGATAAGAAGGGTTCTACTGAGGATCTCCAGAGGATTCTTGCTTCCGGAGTAGAGCTTATTAAACCTAATCTAGATGAATTTGCAAATCTAGTAGGAAAAGATAGAAGCGTTTTTGAAGATAATCCTGAGGCTATCGTAAGAGAGGCTCAGCAATTAATCGATTCTATTAATGCAAGGGGTGGTAATCTGGAATTTGTCGTTGTGTCGTTGGCAGAAAAAGGAGCTATCCTTATCACTCCCAACGAAGCATATTTTGCTATAGCTCCAACAATTACTCCTAGAAACACTTTAGGCGCAGGAGATGCAATGGTTGGGGCACTTGCACATCAGCTTTCGCTAAATAGGCCGCTCGAGGAAACAATCAGATTTTCCGTAGCAGTAGCGACTATTTCAACTCAAAAACCAGGAGTCGTACGTACAGCAACCTTAGAAGAGGCAGAAGAATTAGCTTCTAAGATTTGGGTAAGGTCGATCGAGCCAGGAAAGGATGCAGAAACTTGGTATGCGTCTGGGTTGCCACAAGATACGTTTGAGTTTGAGAAGAGAGCTTTAGATATTGCTTTGCAGTTTTTTGAGTCTTATGCGGATGTTTCAAAGTTAGAGAGAACATTGCTTGAGATTGAGGGTGTTCAGAGCGTACTGTGGGACAACGGTGTTTTATCTATTCTTAGTGATACAGAGGTTGTTAAATTACATATACGACAATTAGAGATTAATGAAAGACTCGGATTAAAGGATAGATTTTATATTGGGTCGCACCGTGGATATAGTGATGATATAACAGTAAAGATTTATAGCCGTGACCGTAGAGACAGTTTAGAACAATCCGGTCCTGTATATGTACTTGGCGTTGGAAGGAATAGCCATGATCAAGGAGCGGTGTTAATAAAAGATGGTGTTGTTGTTGGGGCGATTGAAGAGGAGAGATTAGTGCAAGATAAACACACTCGCGCTTATTTTCCAGTAGAATCCGTGCGTTATTTGTTAGATGCTCATGGGTTGACGTGGGAAGACATCAACCATATTGCTGTTACTTATGACTATAACTTTTTTAGAGATACGCCTCATAGTAGCGCTCTATATGGACGCTTTTGTGCTGCGCATGGAGTAAGTGGTTTAGCATCTGAAGCTGAAGGAAGGTATGATACAGATTATCTGCAGTCTTTCTTGGAAGAAATGGCAATCGAATATGGGACAGGATATGTCCCGTCTGTTACATTTGTCAAGCATCATAAAGCTCATGCAGCAGCAGCTTGGTATTCAAGTGGTTTTCCTGAGCCTACTCTTGTAGTGATAAATGATGGTCGAGGAGAAGATGAATCTACAAGCATATGGTTGGCAGATCAGGGAAGCTTAACCAAGATATCTAGCACACCTTATACACATTCATTGGGACATTTCTATCATATTGTCACAAAATATTTAGGTTACAGAAGTCATGATGAAGGAAAGGTTATGGGGTTTGCACCATATGGGTCGCCTAGAGATACACAAGAAGAAGAACGCGTGGAAAGACTGAGGGTTCTTATGCGTGATTTGGTTCAATTTGATCCGCAGACTGGGCAAATCCAGATGGCACAGGAATATTTGAATTTTGGAACAATCACCAGTTTTCCCGAAGTTAATTTCTCAGAGGAATTTCTTGAGATCCTTGGAGAAATAGTACCACCTTTTCCAGTAGGGATGGGAAGGACACTTGATCCTGAAAAGACAGAGCACCGTCCTTATACAAATCTTGCTTACGCGCTTCAGGAAAGAATCGAAGAAGTTCTCATAGAAATGGTAAAGTTCTATATGCGCGAACATCCAAAGACTCAAGGGATAAGACATGTAGTTATGGCTGGTGGATTATCATTAAACATTACAGCAAATGGAAGACTTGTAAGAAATGGTATTGTTGATGCTGATAAGTTTTTTGTGCCTGCGTTTCCTGCGGATGATGGGGCGCCAGTTGGTGCAGCACAGTCAGTAGCGTGCGAAGAACATGGTCTTGATACGAGAGTTCGCATCGAAAGAGTATCTCAAGGAAGGACGTATAGCGATGAGGAGATACAGTCAGTTCTTGACCGATTCGGTCTGGTTGAAGGTGAGGATTATGTTAGAGTGCAAGACGATAATGAATTAGTTACCAGCGTTGCTGATGCACTTACATCAGGTCAGACAGTTGCGTGGTTTCAGGGCGGATCTGAATTAGGGCCTCGTGCTCTTGGATATCGTAGTATTTTACATCGCCTGGTTGATCCTCAAGGTAATTTAAGAGTTAACCGTATAAAAAATCGTGAACCATGGCG
>CAZWIP010000349.1:0-2845 GCA_964634125.1 uncultured Dehalococcoidia bacterium | reverse complement strand
GCGGAATGAGCGTGGCTGGATCGGAAGTCCTCCAGACGAGTGTCTAGCGAATGTCAGTATCCAGAAGGTACGAGACCAAGGCCACTGCCAAAGGCGGAGTCCTTGAAGCGATTCAGGAGGTGGAACAATGACCAACTTACGACGAACTGTAGCCATGACCCTAGTGCTCATGCTGTTGGTATTACCGTTAGTCGGTGCTTGTGGTAATGATGACACTCCGGCGGTCGCGCCGACAGAAACCACGACGGTGACTCCGCCGGAAATCCCGACACTCACGCCGACAGTGACTCCGCCGGAAACCCCGACACTCACGCCGACGGTGGAACCTCCAGCGAAACCTGAGGGTACCCTTGTCGTAGCTCTGGGCTCATTACCTGCCAACCGGGAACTGACCCCGTTCTCAAGTGGCGCCGCTACGTCCCGGCTCTTCTACGCGAACATGGCGGATTATCTGGTGTATGAGAAACTGGACGGATCTGGATTTATCCCTGGCCTGGCTGAACACTGGGAAATCTCTCCTGACAAGAAGAGCATCACATTCCAGCTGAGGCAGGGTGTGCAGTTTCACGACGGATGGGGTGAACTGACTGCCGAGGACGCCAAGTTCACCTTGGAGACGGCGTTCGACAATAAACTGTCAAAGAATCTGGAGTTCTACAACAATTTCGGGCATCTGGTGGACCGAATGGAAGTGCCAGGCAAGTATCAGTTCACCATCTATCTCAATGCAGCCATGGCAGAGGAAGTCCTTTATCACGTGAGTCCGATCAACATGGTGGCACTCGGTATTACCTCGAAAGCCTATTACGACCAAGTCGGCTTTAAGGAGGCCAATCAAAGGCCGGTTTTCTCCGGTCCCTACAGATTTGTTGAATTCGATCTGGGAGAACATCTTACGCTCGAGGCCGTGGAAGACCACTGGAGAGTTGTCCCAGAGTTCAAGACTCTAACATTCAAGGAAGTACCTGAACTGGCGACACGGGTGGCCATGATTAGGACAGGCGAGGCGGATATCGTTGCCGTCACGGCTGATCAGGCGACAGATTTGCAATCTAGAGGATTTGACATCGTCCCGATTACCGAAGCTGGGTATATCGCGATGTATTTGCTCGGTCAATGGCTTCCCTCGGTCGAGACCTACGATCCCACTCTCCCTTGGCTGGACAAGAGAGTTCGAGAAGCTATGAATCTGGCCATAAACAAGGAGGAGATCGCGCAGTACATCTTCCACGGATTGGCCGAGCCAACCGCTGCACATCAATACACGCCGTGGGGTGACGCTCTGGAGCCATTTCCTTACGACCCCGAGCGAGCAAAGCAGCTTCTAGCAGAGGCCGGCTATTCCGGTGGCTTCGATGTGGACATGTGGATTATCACGCTGGCGGGGCAGTCTCCTGAAATGGGGCTGGTGACCGAAACAGTGGTCGGATATTGGCAAGACATAGGGCTCGATCCCACAATTACTACATACAACATCATGGCTAAATATGGTGACATTACTCGACGTGATACCGCCGGTGTGTGCTTCGGATTTACGGCCTGGAACAGGGGTGTACCCCAATGGGTGAATTTGCCCACGTCGTGGTCTAGTACGGAAAGCCGATTTCCTCTTTATGAAAGTGAAGAGACCGATGAACTGGTGGAAGGTATGCGAGCGGCGTCGACCCCAGAGGACAGGGATGCATTTGCAGAACAAATAACTCGCCATTTCTATGACGAATATGCATTTGTCCCATTATTGGCTGTAGATGAGATATGGGCGAAGAGCGACAAAGTGGGGAACTGGGAGCCTGCGATGAGTCTGTACCTGAACTTGGAATATGCTACGCATGCAGAACCGCTCGGTACATTCCGGCTCTTTGAACCGTAAAGGCCTTTGTCGGGACTGGTGACATCGGCTCTGTTCTGGCAAGTATCGTGAAGCTCAACAATCCTATATTGTTGAGCGGTAGGGCCACTGTAATGGATGACCAAAGGATAACGTCTGCCCAGCGGATGTGAGGTTGCGACGCTACTTGATTGTGAAGGAGCAAAGGTTATGGCAAGTTGTTTGAAAGACCCATGCGACGGTCTTTTATTCATGTTCAGCCAATAGAGGATTGCCCTGTATGCCAATCTGAAACATTCTTCAAAGGAGAAGAATAGGAAATAAAACCATGGGACTTTTCAAAAGGAAAACTTCAATGCAGTCTCACAATGACGTAAGCATCATGAAATTGCTGATTTCAGACAGGGCATTAGATACTATTGAACGTGAAGCAAGGAAACAACCAAACCTTGAGACCGGGGGGCTCATAATTGGGAAAAGGTCCGGAAAAGAGACCATCATCACCCATGCAACTGGGCCAGGTCTGAAAGCCATACTGTCTCCTGACAGCTTCA
This sequence comes from uncultured Dehalococcoidia bacterium, assembly GCA_964634125.1. GTDB lineage: Bacteria > Chloroflexota > Dehalococcoidia > SZUA-161 > SpSt-899 > JABMQN01. The sequence continues at coordinate 463 of CAZWIP010000349.1, read as the reverse complement.
ACAAGGATACACCATACCTTCAGAATGTTCTCGACATCCTTTTCCACTATTTTGGAGTGAACTACCTGGGGACATGGCATAAGCATCCTCCAGAGCTTTCCTATCCCAGTGCTGGAGACCTGGCAAGCGGAGCTATTGAGCTTCAAGATGAGGAAATTGGCCTTAAATATCTATTACTCCCGATTTGTACATTGAAGAATAATATTGTCACTACAATCCCCTACATCATAGAGAACAATGGATATCGGACCGCTGAGTGGGAGATAGTACCGTTTTCGGATCTACTCAAACCTGAATTGGTTGGAAGGCAATGGTACGAGACAGCTCTCGGAAACGGCCGCGCAAAAGAGGAAATCTCATTGTTTGAAGAAAAAGGTATTGATGTTAAATTGAAGAAGATGGCAGATGGGTGCTATAGTTTTTTTGCTACGCTTTCCTCACGATCAGAAACCCTTGTTTTCAG
>CAZWIP010000348.1:0-2849 GCA_964634125.1 uncultured Dehalococcoidia bacterium | reverse complement strand
AAGATTGCCTATGCTACCAACTGATACTATTTAATTGCCGGAGTAATAATATCCTGATCAGATAACATCCAGTCTCCCGAGTCAGCAATAATCTCGCCCGCTCTGTTAAATACCATTATCCTACTATTCGGATACTTTACCGCATATTCCATACTCATATCGGTTGGGAAGAACACTGTGGAACCTACCATCTCGCCTATTACCGTTCCGTCAGAATCCGTAACTTCCACAACTATTTCTACCAAGTGGAATCCAAATTCCATGTTTAGAAGAGCACCATTTACCCACACAGCTTCGGGAATGTATACGCCAGTCTCGCTCTCAGCAAATGGCTCCCACCAGTCAAGTTGGGTAAAATCGTTTCCATACATCATCTCGTAGACCCACATGACCCCTTCTTTGATGGTATCATCCAAATCATGGTATCCACCGGAAATACCCTCGCCATCTGCATCAGCCAGGGAGAAGACCGTGAAATACGGTGTGATTTCCAACTGCTCTACGAAGAAAGCATTTGCTGCTTTGGCTTCGGGAGACTCCGGGTCACCCACGCGAGCTGATTCCACAACAACTGGGGCACTCGCATAGGTTTGCATATAGTCTATACGAGCGGCCATGTCATTCTCCATATCAAGAGATAATCGGTAAGCATCTCCACTAAGGTTAGCCTGAATAACATCTTGTTCAAGTGAATCGTAGCTGTTGTCTACACTCTCATTGGTATTGCCTTCCAGGTTGGCCATACTACTCCATACTAATCCGCCAATTACCAACACCGGCAACAGACTTACAATGAGCATCTGCAAGCTGACTTTGCCTCGTAGGCTTTTGAAAAACGATCTCTTTTTTGCCATTTATATTTTCCTCCTCATTTTGATGGCAGATTTCTAATTACAGCATTTGCATCACATCAGCTTGTGCCCATACGTTTCATCTCCTCCCCCAATCCACCTAATTCTTTAACTCGATAGAGCCGTCCTTTTAGCAAACACAAAGGGGAACACCTCAAAAGGCATTCCCCTTAATTATCAATGGTCTATACGAATCTGCCCCCCTTAATCCTCGTCTTCAGATAAGAACTTAACTGCCGTCACCATGCGGCCGAAGCTCTCTGCCAAGTCACCAATCTCATCATCGGACTTGACTGTGACGGTTACATCAAGATCACCCATACTGACTTTCTCAGCAGCATCATTCAAATGCGCAATGGGTTTGGTTATACCGCGACTCAGGAAGAAAGCCAGGACTGGCACAACAATTACGACCGCTATGATCATAGCTATCAGCAAATAGATCATAGTATTGGTGTTCGCTTCCAGATCATCCTCAAGATCTTCCAGACTTTCAAGTGCGGCAAAGGCAACATCTGATGGTTGTTCCACCATCACCATCCAGCCGAGGCCATCATAACTCGGGTGTCGAACGTTTACGTCATCATTTGTGGCGCTGGCATATCCGGCTATAGAATCTTCGGTAATAACGTAATTGCCATCAATCTTCTCAACAGTACCAGTAGTGGCTTCCAAAACCTTAGCCTCTATTTCAGTCCACTTCGATTCTTCTTCATTATATCGATCGGTATTTTCAGAGTCAGTGATTAGATTCCCAAAACGATCCCATATTACGACTCCACAACCTGGAACTTTTTCCGCATACCTCTGCCCCAACGTTGAAGGATTAAACTCTACTACGCCAGCAACCACACCATATACTTCACCTGACATCGCATCTTCCACTCTGACCGCTACATCTACGAAGTATACTTGAGAAATTACCGATCCCAAGCTACCCAAATATACATCTCCAACGCACAAACCGGTTTCCTTTGCTTTCTGCATCGCCGGGTTCTTTGACTTATCACCTGTATCGAATATACTGGCCTCAACTATGGTGTTTCCATCTACATCAGTAAGCCAGGCATTTTCATAAAATGGCGTGCCCTCTGTTTCTCCTCCGAGAAACTTCCAAGCATTCTGGTCATCATCACTCAAGTTCTGAGCAGCTCTCACAACAGATGAATTGCGCGCCCACGACCTGACCTCCGCGATCCGTTCGGCTATCCACGTTTCCAAGTCTACGGAGAGGTTCCAAGCCTGAATTGCTTTACCAGCACCAATGGTATCCTCTTCTAAACTGGTACGTGCCTCAGCAAGACTACCATCCGCTTTGTCTTCTGCTGAGGACATACTGAGGTACACCATCACCCCAACAATGAGTATTGGTATCAGGCTAACCAGCAACATCTGCAAACTAACTTTTCCCCGTAAGCTTCTGAAGAAAGACCTCTGTTGTGCCATTTTCACTCCTCCTTAACCATCCTTAGCAATTGCGCCTACTATCGTAGCTGACCAGCAAGATAAAAACCTCAATAGCAAACTCCCTATCGCCCGTCCTGCTCTACACTCATTCTATCCCTGCAAGTCTTAAATGCGCACAAATTCCTTTCTGGCAATAAAAAAACGCCAATATGGTTCCTTCCCAATCTTTGACCATACCGGCGCGGCGCTCACTACAATATCCCTCTGATACTACTTCAGTCCCTTAACTTTATCGCTAAACTCCTGGGCTTTTGCTTCATCCATCAGCAGCTTGCCTGAAGTGAAGCACCATTTGGCCAGTTCATCAAGATGACCAGTAGCAAGTTGAGACCCATCTGCTACACCATCCAGATGTCCACTTATCTGACGGTCAACAAACTTCTTTGCCGCCGGACCCATATAAGTTTTTGCCAATACAACAACATCATCATACAGAGCCATTTCTAATATCTCCTCCTGTTAGACTGTCACAGGCAATATTATTACTCCGGCAATTAAATAGTATCAGTTGGTAGCATAGGCAATCTTGGG
>CAZWIP010000347.1:0-2851 GCA_964634125.1 uncultured Dehalococcoidia bacterium | reverse complement strand
TCCATACAGCCACTATATCACAAAGTGACTATTAGTGTTAACAGGCCCTAATCAACCTGTATTCAATTGTTTCATTTGTAATATGTCTCTTCTTGAACAAGCAAACGAGTACCACAAGTGATGCTGAAACAGTATCGTGGTGACACCAAGGCGTCAATCCGTATCCCTACGGTATTTATCAAACTGATCCCATTCGGTTCATGACTTTTCCGTATGCATACGGATTGACCATTGTTACCAGCCACGGGATACTACTTCAAGCAAAAATTTGTGAATGGCGAGTAATTGTCGCTGCTCACACACTCCGAGTATCAAAGGAGGAGATATCTATGATCCCTATTATTGAGTTTCAGCAGCGTTCCCTCACAGGTCCGGTGATGAAGTCCGATGAGTTCGACCTTGCATTCTCGATGAAAATCCGTGAACTAGTGACCAAATACGATATCCGGTACAATCCGGAGGAAATTATTATTGATGATGCCACCGCTGATCGCATCTTCCAGGCTGGTGTGGAACTATTGGCGGAGATAGGTATCTATCATGTGGATACAGAACGGATTATCGAATTTACAAAGGAAGAGATCGAACTGGTTGCAAAAGAGTACAGGGAGAGTCCGGGCAAACATACGTTTGGTAAAGGAAAGGATCAGTGCACGATCGAATACCGAACATCAACAGATGTTCGACCGACGACACTTTATGCCGGGGGGCATGGAGTGGCTGCCGAAGAATGGTTCTCAGCACTCGTACAGTCGTTTGCTCAAGAAGAGACGATCGAGGCGATGGGGATATGTCCCGGATTAGCCAAGCTCGGTGATATCAAGCCAAAAGCGGGCACACTTAGTGAGATTCATGTTGGATTGTGGGAACAGGCACGAATCAAGGAAGCGATAAACCAGGCTGGAAGACCTGGCATTCATTGTGGTCTGTTGGCTACTGTCAGTACCGCAGCAGCCACCTTTGCGATGATAGGCCCTGAATTGAGAGAAGCGCACAACACCCAGATCGGGGTCCATATCATTCCAGAACAGAAGATCAGTTGGAATCAGTTGATCTTGGCCCAGTTCTGTCGGGAGCGTGGCATCGTTCCTTGGCAGAGTGCCATGTCGATGATTGGCGGACTTTGCCGCGATGCAGCAGAAGCTTCTGTTGGGATTATAGCCAATTTACTGGGACAACTTTCTTATGCCAATGGTCCCATGTCAAGCATCTTCTCCAATGACATGAAGGGCAGATCGGCTAACCTTCCTTCTCAATGGGCAATGGGAGCAGCCGCCAGGGCTTCGGAACGTAATATCAAAGTTGCTACGGGCAGCTCTTCAGCGGGAGTTCTTTGCTGGAGTCCTTTCACCCTTCTCCAGGCTGTGTCAATGGCTACGCTCTTTAGTGCGAGTGGTATGGCATACTGCTGGACAGCGGGATGGACTGGCATCGAAGCACGATATGTGGGCGAAGTACTGCAAGCAGTCGCCGGAATGCCACGAGAGAAAGCCAACGAACTGGTACTCGCCATCATGCGTAAAACAGACGAACATTCTGGTGAAGTGAAAGGGAACACGGCAAAGTTCCCAGATGTATACGACATCGATACAGTCCAGCCAAAACAGAGTTTTATCGATATCATGGAGCGAGCAAAAGAGGAACTCGCTCTTGCAGGTGTGCCCTATAAATAGCGCGAATATTATGAATTGATTATTGGAGGTATCAGAGATGTCGAAAATGAGAGCAGGATTTGTTGGCATGGGGGACATCGGATTACCTATGGCCAAGAATGTGGTAAGCAAGGGCTTTGAGACGACCGTCTGTGGTCATGTCCGGCGTCAACCAATTGAGGAGATGATGGCTCTCGGCGCGAAAGAAGCGCCTCATCCAAAAGGAGTGGCCGAGAATTCGGATGCAGTTGTCATAATGGTCCAGAATGACAAGCAAGCGGAGGAAGTTATATTCGGTCACAATGGATTGATGGAAGGCCTTCATGATGGAGCTGGGATTATCCTTATGGGCACGTTTGCTCCGGCCTTTTGTCGAAGGGTTGAGGACGAAGGCAAAACAAAAAAAATCGAAGTTCTTGACGCGCCTGTGGTTGGTGCACGGATGGGTGCTGCTGCTGGAACATTAGGCATAAGCGTTGGGGGCGACAAAAATACAGTCGAGAAATATCGATCTCTCATCGAGACAATGGGGACAATTACATATTGTGGCCCATTAGGTATGGGACAGATCGTAAAACTGTCCAACAATATCTGTTCGACCATCAATTCGTGGGTACTGTACGAAGCGATGAATTGGGGCATCGCTAATGGCGGTGACGAAAAGACAATCATCGAGCATATCAAGATTGGATCAGGCGGTAGTTTCATTGCACAAAACTGGGAATGGATTAAGTCCATGTTCACCGATCCTCCCCCACCGACATATTATGTAGGGGTAAAGGATATGAGTCATGTGTTAGATATCGGTAAAGACCTGAGACTGCCATGTTTCTTCACGGCCCTGTGTAACGAACTTCTAAAAGGGCCGCCACCCAAACTTCTCGATGGCCCATTGACAACAGAATGGATAAAACCGAAAGATTGATGTCTATGATGTTCATGGTATTATAGAAAAACTAACAACAGGAATTAAACTCATGAAAAGGCTGAACGACAAGGTTGCCATTGTTACCGGAGCTGCTTCGGGGATAGGCCGAGCCATAGCATTACTGTTAGCCCAAAACGGCGCCCATGTTGCCTGTTGCGATTTAAATCACGAAGGCAGCAAAGAAGTGGTTGCCCAAATCAAAGCCACAGGAGGTAGATCACTAGCCATTAAAGTTGATATCTCTCAAGAGAATGAGGTAAAAGAATGTGTT
>CAZWIP010000346.1:0-2852 GCA_964634125.1 uncultured Dehalococcoidia bacterium | reverse complement strand
GTGCTGATCGTATTGCAGAATCCTTTTATCGCAGCTTCGATCTGCCAGTGACCATCGTTAGACCCTTCAATACCTACGGTCCCCGCCAATCCGCCCGAGCCATCATTCCAACCATCATTACACAGCTGCTGTCCGGGCGAGACGAAATCCAGCTCGGTGCGTTGAGCCCTACCCGGGACCTGAATTACGTCCGCGATACCGTGGAGGGTTTTTACGCTATCTGGCGCAGTGATCGGACCATTGGCAGGGAGATCAACATCGCCACGGGGAAGGAAATCAGCATGGGTGAGCTGGCGGAGACTCTCATCGCCAGGATCAATGCCGATGTGAGGATCGTCAGCGACGAACAGCGGATGAGACCTGAAAAATCAGAGGTAAATCGTCTTCTCGGCGATAATCGTCTTATCACCGAACTCACCGATTGGCAGCCGCGCTTCGACCTTGAAACCGGATTAGACGCCACCATCGAATGGTTCAAGAGTGGTAATCATATGCAAGGCTACAAGGCCGATATCTACAATGTCTGATTTCATCCCCCTCTCCGAGCCCCATCTGCAGGGCAATGAATGGGCCTATATCAAGGAGTGCCTGGATGCGGGCTGGGTCTCGTCGGCGGGTAAGTACGTGGATCAATTCGAGGGACGGATGGCTGAGTACACTGGCGCAGAATATGCCGTTGCCTGTGTCAACGGCACTGCCGCGCTGCAGGTGGCTCTCCGTCTGGCAGGTGTGGAGCCGGGGGATGAGGTCATCGTTCCCGCCATCACTTTCATCGCCTCGGTCAATGCCGTTGTCTACAACCAAGCGATCCCCGTTTTTATGGATGTCGACTCGCCATTTCTTCGAACAGAATACCATCGTTCGTGATGGTTGCAGCTACAACCGGCAAAGCGGCCGGAAAATCGCTGCTGTCCTTCCGGTCCATGTTTTTGGCCATCCCGTGGATATGGGGCCCCTCGCTGGATTCTGTGAGGAACGGGCTATTCCCATTGTAGAGGATGCCGCCGAAAGTCTGGGCTCCCGCTATTCCACCGGACCCCTTGCGGGGCGTCATACCGGAACCATCGGGCAACTGGGTTGTGTCTCCTTCAACGGCAACAAGATCATCACCACCGGTGGCGGTGGCATGATCCTCACAAACGAAAAGCACCTGGCCGAAAAGGCCAAATATCTCACCACCCAGGCAAAGGACGATCCGGTTCGTTATGTCCATGATGAACTGGGCTACAACTATCGTTTGACCAATCTGCAGGCCGCCCTCGGTGTGGCTCAACTGGAGCAGCTGCCCTCCATCCTGAATGTCAAGCGGGAGCTTCACGATCAGTATGTGCAGGGCTTCGAGGAAATTGGAGGCCTGCGACTGGCCGAGAGCCCGGCCTATGCGGACAGCAATCACTGGATGTCCGTCCTCATGATTGATTCTCCCAGTGCCCTGGAGGATCGCGAGGACCTCATGAGCTTCCTGGCGGATCAAAGTATTCAAGCACGCCCCGTCTGGTTCCCGAACCATCGTCAGAAAATTCATGCCGCCTGTGAGCACCATCAGGTCGAGATGGCCGATCGCTTATGGGAGCAGTCGCTATGTCTGCCCAATTATGCGGGACTGGTCCCAGATCAGGTCGGCCGTGTTGTGGATGCGATCAGGAAATGGGCAGAGCAAAATCTCCATCAAAATCCGGAGTATCCATAACGATCTATTATGATACAATGTCGGTTTCAACGGGAGATGGATAGAAGGGGTCGTGTAACTCTGTACTATGACGGTAGAAGAGTTTTTTACAGTGGTTCGCTGGATCGACTTAATATCTGCAACTCTATTCGGATAACGAGCAGGAGGGCTCATAAGGCATGATTAATTTGGTTATTGCTGGATCTGGCGGGTTCGCTAAGGAGGTCCACTCCATCGTTAAGGACATCAACCAGGCCGAAAGGAAATGGAATATCCTTGGTTTTATTAGTACTGGCCCACCTGGTGAAGTGATTGTTGACACGATGGAGGTGATTGGTGGTGATGACTATGTGTTAGCGCAGCGAGAACCCTTAGCTGTCTTACTGGCGATTGGTGACACAGAGATCCGTAAGCGGCTCACTGAAACTTACCGGACCAACGCCACAGTAGTTTTCCCAAACATTATCCACCCCACTGTCACTTATGACCCCGACAATACAACTCTGGGCGATGGCAACATTATCGCCGCTGGTGCATCACTCGCGCCTTCCGTGAAGGTGGGAGACTTCAATGTGATGAACATGCATGTGATAGTAGCTCATGACAGTGTTATCGGAGATTATTGTAGCCTCAACCCCGCTGTCAATGTTTCTGGAAACGTAACCATCGGTGATGGCTGTGTTCTTGGTTCCAGTGCGGTGATCCACCAGGGTGTGAATATTGGCGATCAAACAATACTAGGTATCGGAAGTGTCTTAACTCGTTCAACCCCAGGGGCTTCCACGTATTTCGGTAACCCAGCTAGAAAGATAGGATGATATGGACACTAGAGAGCGTCTCCTTCAAACCTTTGAGGATATTCTCGGCGAGCGTGTCGAACCCGAACAACTTAACAGCGATTTGGCGGCCTGGGATTCATTGGCCCATCTGAATCTGATCCTGGCACTGGAGGAAGAATTCGAGGTGGAGATACCGCCTGAGGATTTTCTACAGCTGCACAGCAACATTCACACCATCCAAGAATATCTTGAAAGCAAGTTTTAACCTATGTTTCCCATACATCATATCGGCATTGTCGTGAAGAACATCGATGCCTACCTGGATGCCAGCCCCTACGAACGCTCCACGGAGATCGTATACGACCCCACCCAGCATTCGCACATCTGCATGCTCAGGACCGGCG
>CAZWIP010000345.1:0-2868 GCA_964634125.1 uncultured Dehalococcoidia bacterium | reverse complement strand
TAAAATTATTTTAAAGAAAAATTGTAATGTGGCGCAGCATAGCCATGGAGAGGGATAGGGGACGTACATAAGATTATAAGTTGATTGTTTTTTCGGTTTTAATATTCACAGTACAACAGTGATCTGTGATCAGTAGGCGGTTATCGGTGATCGAAGACTGGTTGCGGCTATGATGTTGGTTGCACATCTTCAATTTTAGGTGACTCTCGATTGTAACAGGTATGGGGTCAAGCATTGATTAGGATACTTAAACGTAAAGTCTTAAAAGGCGAATAAATTACTGCGCTAATCGAGGTTTGCCCCCAATTGTTGCGGTAAGGAGAAAGCCAATGGAGTTGCATGAAAAGTACGCAAGAGAGATATTCATTGACTTAGCAAAAAAAGGGATTTTGGATGTTTGGCATGAGGACGGCCAATACGGGAAAGAGTCTGATGCGCTAGGTCTTGCCGAGAACATTGTACAAGAATTCATTGAATTCACTCCACCGGGAGTTGTGTATCAAGAGGCAGAAGGAGAGCACGAACCGCGCCATATTATCCAAATCCCGCCTGACAAGTACCGTGTTCCTAAGAGCGTCAAGCCTGGGAATATCTTACTCAATATTGGTGAACTGTTTGAGGCTGTATCCAATGCCGTTTTTCTGGTAATTAGTGTGGTGGCAGCACCTTGGGCAATCCCGTTTGCAATAGTGAAGCTCTGCAGGGAAATCAGCCGTTGTATCCAAATCACACTCAGAGAACAGGATGCAGCCGTTGCCTGGACGATATGGAGGCACAAAGACGCAGACAATTCTGTTCACGTGAATGATCTTCTCGCCCTAGTTAACGAAGAATTTGAGAAGCATGGACGTCCTTCCATAAGTGAACATGAGTTAAACGATTCGCTCGAAAAGTTGGAAACGATCAAGTGCATCATACACCCAAAAGGAGATCTGCATAGATGGAAGATCCGTGAGAGAGTGGTTCAGCATTACGCGTAAGGCAATATCCCCAGAAGACTATTCATTTTTCAAAAAACATCGCACGCCCTGCATTGGTTGTGCAGTGAGGTGGAATAGGGGGCGCACATAAGGTTATAAGTTGAGTGTTTTTTCGGTTTTAATATCTATAAACAACAGGGGTCGGGGATCGGGGATCCCAGGCTTCGCCTAAAGACTACGCCGGGCAAGCAGGGATCAGGGGCCGGAAGCCGGTGGCCAGAACAGCTGGTTGCGGTTATGATGTTGGTTGCACACATTCAAATTTGGGTGATTCAAGATTGAGCTATCTGCACTTTTGATATTCTCAATGTATCTGCAATTTTTAAATTTTGGGCAAACCACAAAATGTGTGGTAAATATTGTCGGAGGCGTATCCTCACAAATCTCTCAAATTTCTATCAAAAAATCGGAGGTGATGATCATGGCTACAAAAAGAATATCACAAAACAAACTCGCAGTATTGTTCCTTAAAAAGGTTAAGAAGAAAGATCTTCCTAAACTCGATCATAGCGAAGATTTGGAAGAAGACAAACGTGAACAAGCTCTAATTGCCGACATTAGTCGATTCCAGCACGAGATGGAGAAGATCGAAGCGCCATTGTTCACTGCAGAATTGAAACAGAGAGGGGTATCCCTAGATGATTACAAGAAGATAATGGAGCAACGAAAGGAATGGAGGGAGAAACACATAGAAAAATTCGAAGCGCGTCTTGACCTAGAACGTTGGGAGCCACCATACAGTCTTAGTGAGACAGGCTGGGTTCTTGAAGGACCTGATTTGCCCGAGTGCACAGAAATACCGGTTCGAGTGTGCCAAGAAAGAGTATGCGTGGACACCGATTTGCCGATATCTATCGATGAACTCTACAGAACTGACGGATCAAATGGCACCTTCCAGAAACATGGCAACGATGGTTTCGAGGCTTATGATCGCGTCGAAGGATACTCAACCTGGAACTTAACCTACCATAGACATAAGAGATATGATCGAGGTTGGGTGAACATCCATTCTAGTACCGAACTCGTTGAGCCTGCTGTGGTTAAAGGAATCGGTGTAAATTTTGAACAACTTGTCCATGCAAACGGGGAAACCTTCGCGAATGGTGGAAAAGCGTGGGGTGATATCCATATTAGCAAGCCTAATTCTTGGGGTCGAGCAGAGAAGTACAAGAGGATTCGAGTAGAATATAAGAAACCAGGAGAACCTTGGGTAAGGTGGCATTGGCCACAGAACCGGACAAGGTACTTCCATCACTACAACGAACAAGAGATGACCTCTGCAGGGTTCGCAAACAATATGTGGGGCCCACATTGGCCTGATGAAGTTATTGGATCGAACAATCGAGGATCAGTCACTGAACAGAGGACAGGTAATTTCTCAGCCGGTACACAGTTTCGTGTCTATGTACAATTAAAGTGGAAAATCTATGGAAATGGCGATAACGGCGTTGCGAAAGTCCATTACGGACTCCGAGCAAAACCGTTCATTACCATCGAAGCTTGCTCGTATGAGTATCCTGAAAGCGTGACAATTGATTTGAGTGATTATGGATTATGACAGAAAGACGTGAGCCGGCTATTGGGAGAGAGTAGGACAGCGATAAATAATGAATTCCATTGTACTGATTATACAGAAATTGTGTCGTTAATCTCATTTTCTCACTCTAGTTTTTATTCCATGTAGATATGACTTAAATCCACGATACTAAGTACCCAAGGTGGAATAGAAAATGAATGTAAAAAGCATTGAGAATACCTATGTGTTCGCATGTTCCCAACAAAGGCGAACAGATGGTTCGGTACTATGAACTTCGGGGACGTACTTAAGATTATGATTCCTGAGAAGTAACTACCTTTGAATACACGAATATGCTATAAGCGAGCATGT
>CAZWIP010000344.1:0-2869 GCA_964634125.1 uncultured Dehalococcoidia bacterium | reverse complement strand
CCTGATCTGTCCCTGGTTCTCAAAGACGTTTTTGAGGATGGCATTGGATACTCTGTGGGAACCACCCTTGGTGAGCCGGTAATTGCTCATCCGGTTGAAGTACAGCGGGATCAGATAACCGACACCGGATTGGGAATAATCCAGCCCCCAGTGACAGACGCCGTACATGATGATGGTTCTGACGTAATCGTTCTCAAACCTTTCCTTTATAACATCTTCCGGGGTTCTCTCGGAGTAACCGGAGAGCTTTCGGCCCAGCTCTGAATTCTCTGCCCTGGCGGCCATCAACGGTGCCGGTTCCGGTTTGACGAAGGTCTGTGGGCCGACCATTTCCCGCATCAGCTCATCGCATTCGGCATACCATTCCTTGTAGGCCTCAGCATCTTTCTGGGAAAACTGGGCGATGGATTGAGCGGTTTTGTTCGGGTCGGTGTAGACGCAGATGGCTTTTCCTTCGGGGGTAGGCAGACACCACTGGACTTCGGGAAGGATATGGGTCAGACCATAGGTTTCTTCGAGCTTGAAGTCCTGATAGATAGGGGCATAGTCCACCATCATATGGAAGATGGCATGGGTATTATGGAAGTAGTCGGGGAGGGTGATTTGCTCGGTGGCCAGCCCTCCTCCCGCTTCATATCTCTTTTCCAGCAAGAGGACCTTCTGGCCGGCCTTAGCTAGATAGGCGGCTATTTCTAGTCCATTTGGTCCGCTGCCGATGATCACTATATCGTATTCATATACTGCCATTTTTATCTCCTTTGGAGTGCGGAAGCTAAGCTTCCGCAAATAATGGCGCAAGTTGGACTTGCGCACTCCATATCAATATTTGGGATCCCGGGGGAAGGACTCTCGTGGCCTTTGTCGCACTTTCTTCATTTCCTGAACCAGCGAATCGGGTTCTTCCTTGCCCTGTTCTTCCCATGGTTTGCCTAGGTTCAGGTCGGTGGCGATGCTTCGGTAGCAATTGTAGGACTCACCGGCTCCTGCATTCGATCCCACATGCCAGCTCCCTCCTGTAGCATAGAGGTTCTTTATCGGGGTCCGGTAGTTGGCCAGTTCCGGAGTGGGTCTGTTGTCGCCAAGCTGGAACGGGGCACGGTCGATTCCCGCCATCGTACCATTGGGAGCCAGGTTCTTCATACGCAGGTTGTCGTAGGGGCTGTTTGTATCGATTCCGATAACGTTATCCCATTTCATATTTGGTGCATATTGCTGCCAAACAGTGATCAATTCATCAGCATATCGGTTCTTGATCTCGAGCCATTCCCGCTCGGTGTAGCATGATGCGGGCGGTGCAAGCTGTTCATTTTGTACTACATGCATTCCCGGAGGCGCAAAGGAAGGATCAACCAGGCTATGGCAGGTAACGGTGTTACAGTAGTCATCCAGAGGTGGCCATTTCAGCATCTTCTCATACATGCACTCTCGGGCAATGTGGATGGGGTCCGCGTCTGGCTGCAAGCCAAGCCAGTTGCACTCGTGGATATCGGGGTTGAATGCCTCGGCTGTGTATTTGGGGGCATCATGAACGGCAAAACTGTACCACATCAGGCAACCGAAGCTGTTTCGGATGAGCTCCACCCGTTTTGCCAGCAATGACGGGATGTGCTCTCTGCCAATGATATCGAAGCATAGCTGTTCCGGGGACAGACCGCAGACGGCTACGAGTTTGTTTGCCTTGATTTCACTGCCATCGGTCAGGCGAATGCCTTTGGCCTCCCCGTTTTCGATGATCGCGTTCTTGACTTCAGCATGGGTGAAGAACTTGCATCCGCTTTGTACCAGGACCTGGTGAGCGGCATGAGCCACCTGGTGAGTACCGCCCCGGGCGAATCCAATCAAAGGTAGCTGAGTGGCCATGAGAAGCGCCATCGCGCCCAGGCCGGGCTCATTGACATCATAAGAACCAGTGAGAAGGAATCTTAAAATGCAGGATTGCAGTTCCTGACTTTCGAAAAACTCCTGTGCAGCACGGAGAGGGCTCGCCTGTAATATCAATCCATCCGGCGCTACACCGGCCTCGATCAGTTTCGGGTAGACTGCCATCTGCCTTTCAAAGGCCTCAGGACTCGCCCCCAATTCTGGTGGAAGGTGGACATTATCGACAGTCACCCTCTGAAACTCTTCGGTTGCATCCAACTCCCGGAGCTTGAGCCACAGCTCTGCGTCTCTCTCCGAGAATCTGGCAATCTCTTTGGCAGTGCGTTCCCAGGTCGGGTCGTGTTTATCGCTGTATATAGCCAGACACGTTTCGTTATCCCGGAATGCGAATCCATCGCTGCAGAGATGCTGATCGTACTGGGCTCCGTACCCCCAGAATTCGGGGAAATCGCGGTAGAGCGGTAGCCAATAAAGGGGAAGCATTACATTGGCGTGGTCATTGCCCCGGAAACCGGGCGCCGAGATCTCCTCGGTAGATAGACACCCACCAATCTCATGCCTCCTCTCAAAAATACCGACCTTCATTCCCCCGTACTTAATCAGGTACATGGCCAGGAATAGTCCTTTGTTTCCACCTCCAACGATTATTGCATCAAATGATTCATCGGGCATTTTCAGTCTCCTTTGCCATAGCAGGTATCATATCTTCTTGATTAGACAGCCTACCCTTCAGGTCTGAGAAAAGAATTAAAAAAACGTTAAAAAAACGTTAAATGTTTTTTGAGATAGTCCCACCAATACTAGCCGTCATGTCCATTGGGAAATTGGGGACATTGTCCCAAGGCCTTCATTCTGGTAAATCCGGGCTTGGCTGGCCAGGCCTGTTACGCCTAGATCTTGAACGATTCTCGCATCCTCTTTGTTACAGCTCGCGTTTCCTCAGCCAGGGAGTACGGTTCTTCCTTCCCGGGCTCCTCCCACGGCTTCC
>CAZWIP010000343.1:0-2877 GCA_964634125.1 uncultured Dehalococcoidia bacterium | reverse complement strand
GGTCCATATCATGAGCGGAGTTGATGAGCCACAGCTGGCTCAAATAGAAGACATTGCCGAATATTTCCTTGATAAAATTCCACATCAGTCAACTCCAAGTCCCTCAATCACGCAGACTACTCCAACTGAACACCCTGAAAGACAGGTGATGCTGGAGAAGATAGATGAGACGGAGCTCGCGGTATTGAATGCGGTCCTCTGGCATCCGGAAAGCTACTATTATTCGGCTGTGAAAAGCAAGCTTCGGTTCAGTTTTCTACTTGGACAGATACTGGTATTCGCAGTAGACGATTACGCCCCAACGGTTCAAAAAGTGAAGGATTCTTTACCTTCCGATCTGTATGAAAAACTCTCATTTGGAAATGATCTGGAAGAAATACTCCGTCTTCTTTATTACTGCAAACAGGATAGGTTTGATGAGTTTGCGACAGAGTACGAGGAATATGCTGAAAAACAGGTCATGGCCGAGTTTGGATTTGAAAAGGCCCAAGATAGGATAGTCAATGGATTTGAGGATCTGCGTGTTAAAGTAACAAACGGCCAGATGGATGAGTATGCAGAGAGGTTCGGCGAGATTCTGAATCTTGTACAAGACGGAATCCCTGAGACAAGAAGTGATTTTGCATACTCTACTGAGTTGAGTGATGAAGCGGCAGATAGGATCATTGGATCAATCCGGAGTATCGAAAAGCTAACAGGCTATGCGGGGAACTGGCTAGGTGCCCAGCTGGCAAAGGTGAAAATCGCCAGTACGATGTCCCTGGTATGGGCACAGGATCAGATCCGGTATTGGACCGTTACAGCCTATCTCTGGGGTGGAACGGAAAAGATGAAGGACAACATAATAGGGACGCTGAGTGAACAGTATGGGCTGTTTGAATATGTGGATTTCTATTACGGTCCTGTATACATAATAGAAGATGGGATCGAGACTGAGCTTGAAGATTGGTAGTTGGGTATGATCAGGAGTAAAAATGCGTTGTTCTGAGTGTGGTTTTGAGAATCCCGAGGAGTTCAAGTTCTGCGGCAAATGCGGATCCCAGCTGCTTGCAAAGGCAATTTGTCCTGGTTGCGAGGCGGAGGTCGATGCTGAGCTGAGTTTCTGTGGATTCTGTGGCCAAAAAACTGCAGAAGATCTTCCTGATGCTTCACTTGGGGCGATCGAATCGACCCCGGTTCAAATTGATATCAATCCGAATCCTGTGGGGGCAGAACCGGCAAAGAAGTTCAAATCACGCGGAAAGAAAGCTCACAAGCAGGTATTGAAATGGGCGACATTATCAGTAGCACTTGTCCTGGTCGCAACTGGAGCAGTAGCAGGATTACTTTTACCTCAGTCGAATTCCACAGATGTTAGCTTTGAGGAAGCCACTGAGATATATGCCCTTCAAGCAGATAGTCCTACGCAAATAGGGGACTACGTGAAAACCAGTGAATCAGACCTGACCGATGGACTGGAAGACATGGGGGCTGTCAGAGGCAAGATACTGGAATACTCCGATGACGGTGAAAAAATGCTAATAATGGCATTCGTGTTTGGCAATACCAGTGATGCGAATCGGAGTTTTCAGGAGCTATATGGAGAATGGCTCGATGATGACTTCTATTTGCTCGGATCCGATGGTGGAGGGAATTACTCGGCCCGACTCATAGACAATGTAATTTACCTGGTCTCTGGCGATATCAATGACGTGGTGATGGTAACAGATGCCGTATCCGCCACTATTCCCACCAAGGTATCCCCACCGGTCGGAACGGCTTCATCTTCCGGTGAGGTGATTGATTGTTACAACATCGATCTTTCGGAGGATTTCAGGACTTTTGAATACACCCGGTTGGATCATGAGTGCGATGAAGTTATCAATATGATAACTTCGAGTCTGATCCGGTCTAAGTGCAAATCCACATGGGGCGCCTGGCGAGGATATTGGGTAAAGGAATTGGACGTATCAGCCATTAATACAATCAGAGTGCAAGCTGATCTGAGCCTGATAGATCATGTCGGGTTGTTTGATGAATGTGGAGGAAATGGTGTGAAGTATGACAACTATGCACTATTGATGGTGATTGATACCGATCCCGTTCCCGTGTTTAGTCCGGAGTGTGGCGGTATAGCCGAAACAGATGCAGACTGGGGAAAGTGTAATATCCCGATAGATGATCCCACTGTTCTCGGGTACTGCGGTGTGCCACAATGCTCAACATCTCAACTCTGTGATTTTCAGGTGGATGTGAGCAATACTTCAAATATCTATCTAGTATGGCGAGTAGCAGATGCATGGGACTATGCTGATGTTGAAGCGAGTCTTTCCAACTTGCGTATTTGTACTATTGATTAAATCTATAAGTCTGAACTCACCTCTATTCGGAGTCCAGGAAACATTATCCTACCCCCCCTCTTTGCTTTGACGTGCTTGCTCGACAGTGACTCCGGTACCAACTCTGAAACTTTCTATCCTGCTGTCCGGGTGTCTGTTGACCCCCAAAAAAAACTGGTCCATAGGTGTGCTCTAAAGCCGTCTCATTACTGCACATTTAGTCATCATAGGTGCTGACATTCATATTTAGGTGACAAAATAGGTGCCTCTAAAAATACCGAGTCCTTCTGGAGCACTATCTCGTACGTGGTTGTATGCTTATCGTGCTTTTGTCGATGAAATGAAAAGCCGAGCTCCAATATAAGAGCCCGGCTTTTCGTATATTGGTTCTTGTGATGTAGGCTCTATGCTTTGCCAATTCTGAACATCTTTGTACCGCACTTCGGGCAGACCCCCTGGGTTGCCGGCTTACCGTTCTTCATGGTCACTTTCTTCGGATTCTTCATCTCTTTCTTGGCGCAGCATTTCATGCAATAGGCTGTCATTGAGATACCTCCTG
>CAZWIP010000342.1:0-2893 GCA_964634125.1 uncultured Dehalococcoidia bacterium | reverse complement strand
TTCTCAGATTGAAATGGGACTGCAAGTTGAGCAACCGGCAGATCGGCGAAAGCTGCTCTGTTGCTCACAGTACGGTAGCGGATTACCTCCTCAGAGCCAAAATGGCCGGCCTTTCATGGCCCCTTGACCCTGAGATGGATGATGCTGCCATTGAGAATCTACTTTTTCCTGTTACACAGAACCCGGTGCCTGCAGATCGCAAGATGCCTGATATGGGATACCTATACCGAGAGATGAAGAAAAAAAGTGTTACACTTCAGCTACTTTGGTACGAATACAAACAGGCAAATCCAGATGGATATCAGTACAGCCAATTTTGCAATCTTTATCGGCAGTGGGTCAAAAAACTGGACGTAACCCTCAGACAGGAGCATCGAGCCGGAGAGAAACTCTTTATCGATTATGCCGGCCAGACGGTCTCTATAGTGAACCATAAAACCGGTGAGATCATCGAAGCACAGATCTTTGTGGCCACCTTAGGTGCCAGTAATTACACCTTTGCGGAAGCCTCCATATCTCAGGATTTACCTTCATGGATCAAGTCACATGTCCATGCTTTTGAGTTCTTCGGGGGGTGTGCCGATATCCTGGTCCCGGACAATCTTAAATCGGGTGTGAGTAGTCCCTGTAGATATGAGCCAGATATAAACCCGACGTATCTGGATCTGGCTGAACATTACAATACAACCGTCATTCCGGCACGAACACAAAAGCCGAGGGATAAGGCCAAGGTTGAATCGGGAGTCCTGGTCTCCGAGCGATGGATTCTGGCAGCCCTGAGAAATCATACCTTCTTCAACTTGGCAGAGCTCAATCACCTCATCGCCCAGGAACTAGAAAAGCTCAACAATCGTAAATTCCAGAAGCTTGAATCGACTCGGAGGAAACTGTTTGAAACCATAGACAAGCCAGCACTCAAACCCCTTCCTTCTCGTCCCTATGAATACGCTGAATGGAAAAAGGCCAGGGTAAATATCGATTATCACATCGAGATCTACCGCCACTATTACAGCGTGCCATATCAACTCGCCAGAGAGCAAGTTGATGTGCGAATTACGGCCAATACGGTTGAAGTCCTATTCAAGAATCAACGGGTAGCGAGCCATCAAAGAAGTTATATCCCAGGCAAATCTACCACCCTGAAAGAACATATGCCCAAGTCTCATCAAAAATATCTTGAATGGACGCCTTCACGGATTATCACATGGGCGGGGAAAAATGGCCCAAATACACAGAGGCTTGTAACCCATATCTTGGACAGCAGACCTCATCCGGAACAAGGATTTAGATCATGCCTGGGTATTATGAGCTTGGCAAAGCATTACTCCCCAGAGCGATTGGAGAATGCCTGCTATCGTTCCCTCATGATCAAAGGTTTTTCCTATAAGAGTGTAAAATCTATCCTCAAAAATGGTCTCGATCAGCAACCGCTTCTATTTGATGAAACTGAGAATGCATCCCCCGTTACGCACGACAACATCCGGGGGAAACATTATTACGAATAAGGAGAAATAAAATGCTTAATGAACAGACCCTGGAAAAGCTCTATGCAATGAAACTAAACGGCATGGCAGATGCCTTCAAAGATCAGTTACAACAACCCAATATGACCGAGCTTTCCTTCGAGGAGCGTTTCGGACTCCTGATTGACTACCAGTGGACCTGGAAAGAGGAACGCCGCATGAAGCGTATGCTCAGTAATGCCAAGCTCAAAATCAATGGCTGTGTCGAGGACATCGACTTCAAGACACCCAGGGGAATCGATAAGTCCGTGATCCTCCGCCTGGCTAACTGTGAGTGGATTAAAAGTGCTCAGAACATCATCATCACCGGCCCTACCGGGGTTGGGAAAACCTATCTATGCTGTGCCTTGGCAAACAGGGCGTGCCGCATGGGCTTTTCAGCATTCTATATCAGGATCCCCAAGCTCTTTCAGGAACTCAACATTGCCAGGGCCGATGGATCCTATCCCAAGATCATGAAAAAACTGACTAAAACAAGAGTCCTGGCCCTTGATGATCTCGGCCTTGCTCCCATGACTGCTCCTGAACGAAGGGACCTTTTAGAAGTGATTGAAGAAAGACACTCTCTGTCTTCCACCATCGTTTCAACTCAACTGCCCATAGAAAGCTGGCATGACAATATACAGGATCCAACCATTGCCGATGCCATCCTTGACCGTCTTATACATAATGCACACAAGATCAATATCAAAGGAGAATCTATGAGAAAACTACGTTCCAAAACCCCCAAGGGAGGAAAAAAATGATACCGAAAGAACGGCATGTAATGGATATTGAAAAATCTTCCTATGTTAAACAGTAAAAAAGGCCTTGATTCATTTTCGAGGTAGAGTAGCCCAAAAAATGAAGCTCTGAGAGCCACGGGGATCGACGATCGGATGACGACGCGATGTTTTAGTATTCGTGGTTTTTCACCAAAAAAGGGGTGAATCAATTCCTTTGAAGGCTGAGGGGCTGCATTCCTAATATCTTGGAATGTGAACATGGAAGCACTCGCACCGGCAGGTGAACCTCTGGTCGCCTTACAGGCTCCCCACGGTTTCCCTGCTATGGGGAGAAAGTTACTTGGGAGTAATGGGAAACCGGTAATCTATATTGTCGCTGGGGGAAATAGTTGCCGTCAGTCAACTGAATAAAAATCATTCATCGAATACAAGGGAAAGGAGAGAATCATAACTTTGTTTTTTAGATTGGCAATACTTTAGGCCGTTACCTTATTGACTAAAAAGAGCAACTCTGTCAATGTAAAATAACAGCGTCGCTACGCTCCGACAACCTGGACGCTTACCTTCGGAACGGGTGGTCGGAATGGCTTGGAACAGGTGGACGCTATCCTTCGGAACAAGTGGACGATTTGAACGGAATAGGCA
>CAZWIP010000341.1:0-2905 GCA_964634125.1 uncultured Dehalococcoidia bacterium | reverse complement strand
AAGGTCGGCAATGGGCGTTTCAATGTTAGGGGAAACCGATAAGGAGGTGAATCGAGAGCTTTGAGCCGGTGCTCCTCTCCGCTCACGGTGGTGATTTAAACGGGTTTTTCCTGCTTAAAGGCGAAGCAGAAAAGCTCACAGAGGTCCGAGGCGATGAAACTTTTCTTGATCTCACTATTGAGGCGGAATATTGTTTGGAGGGAGTTGGAATAATCCTTGGATTCATCGGAGAAGCCTTAGCTGATGTCTTCTCTCGATGGTCGAAACTTATAGGTGGGTAATCCTCAAAGACAGCCGACTTATTTTAAAGTTCATCGAACGATTAGCGGGTTGAGGCAGGGTTCAATAATGGCTCTGCCTTTTCATATTGTTTTGATGCTAACTGCCTTGGACTTTGAAAAATTGAATGCCGAAAAATGCTTGATCTGAAAAAGTAATGTGCTATAAGTTGGTAGAATTTAAAAGTATTCATACAGGCAAGACATCGCAAATTTCAGCATGTTACAAAAAGTGATGATTCGCTACAGACATCTTCAACCTTGGGTAATCGGGTATGATGCTTTGGCCAGCGGCAAATTGTAAAGAATTGTGATAGCATACTGAAAATCAGGCAAATTTAAGTATAAGGCAAGTATCTGGCAATAGGGTCCTTTACCATTACATAGAGCAACTGCTCGATCGTATAAAAATTTACCTGATTCTTTTTGACCCATTTTTAAATTTGTGATCAATCCTTCCGCCTCAGAGCATCATGCCATCGTTGAGGCTCTAGTAGGCCATGATTCCACAAAAGCCAGCCGTGCTATTGAGGAACATCTTAAGAGCGCTCTGGTTGAGTTGGAAACAAAGGAGCTGATTCCAAAGGACTATATCACTCTATAAATAAAAGCATTTAGGTCAAGATTTGGAGATCCGCTTTTCCTTCAACCCGTATGGACACCGTATATTCTCTATTATGTTTCGGGATAATGGGTAGGATCTGTTTAATTTCAAATCTCAGCCCGGCGTTTAAAAAACGCATCACATAACTTGCCACGATTAATATGTAGGCATTAACCATTATTGAAAGGAGGATATCTCATGACAACAAAACAGAAGCACTTCCAAACCATCGAAACCCTGCTGGCAGCCGGTAAGCGGATGACCCGCCGAGAGTTCATTCAGAACGCCGCCATTATAGGCATCGGTATCAGTGTCGCCTCCGGGCTGTGGTCTAAAACGGTGCAAGCCGCCCAGCCCAAAAAAGGTGGTCACTTCGTTCTGGGCCTGGGCCACGGTTCCACTACCGACAGTTTCGATCCAGCCACCCTGGAAAACAACTATGCAATCACTTTCTGCTTTACGCGCCACAATCACATTGCCGAAGTTAGCCCTCAAGGCAAGCTCATCCCTGAACTGGCCGAAAGCTGGGAAGCCTCGCCCGATGCCAAAACCTGGCATTTTAAAGTGCGACGGGGAGTCGAGTTTCACAACGGCCAAACTCTAGAAGCCGAGGATTTTGTGAACTCCATCAATCATCACCGTGGTGAAGAATCCAAGTCAGCTGCCAAGGCGCTGCTCAAACCTGTTGTGGACATCAAAACCGACGGCAAGTACGCCTTCACCATCAAGCTCAGTGGCGGCGATGCCGGCTTTCCTTGGGTCGTCAGCGACTATCACATTCCCATAATGCCGACCAAAGACGGCAAACCCTACTGGCAGACGGGCATCGGCGCCGGAGGGTACAAGGTTGACTCGTACGAACCTGGCGTTAGAGCGCATCTTAGCCGTTTTCCCAACTATTGGAAAGCTCCTGAACGGGCTCACTTCGACTCCATCGAGATGCTGACCATTGCCGATGTATCCACCCGCACCAACGCCCTTAAGACCGGCAGCATCCATATCATGGACCGCTGCGATCTGAAGACCGTCCATCTGCTTAAGAGAATACCGGGTCTGCGAATCGAAGACGTCACCGGCTTCGCCCACTACACCATGCCCATGCACACTAAAAAAGCACCCTTTGACAACAACGATGTGCGCATGGCGCTCAAACTGGCCATCAATCGTGAGATCATCCTCAAAACCGTGCTGCGCGGGTATGGTGTCGTTGGCAACGACCATCCCATCAGCCCGGCCAACGAGTTTCACGCCAGTGAACTGCCCCAGCGGGTGTATGATCCTGATAAAGCCCGGTACCATGTGAAAAAATCGGGTGTGGGTACCCTGAAAGTCAAACTTCACTCAGCCGAGGCTGCATTTGCCGGCGCTACCGATGTGGCTATCCTGTGCAAGGAACACGCTGCCAAGGCGGGCATCGAAATTGAAGTTGTACGTGTGCCCAACGATGGCTACTGGTCCAACGTCTGGACCAAGGTCGCCTGGTGCATGTGCTACTGGAGCGGCCGACCCACCGAAGACTGGATGTTCTCCACAGCTTATTCTGCGGATGCAGCCTGGAACGATGCCCACTGGGAGCATGAACGTTTCAATAAACTGCTGGTACAGGGCCGTGCCGAACTAGATCCCAAAAAACGGCGTGAGATCTATGTGGAGATGCAACGCATCGTGAGCGACGAGGGCGGCACCGTAGTACCGCTTTTCAACAACTACGTCTTTGCCTGCAAAGATAACGTAAATCACGGACCGCACATTGCCGGCAGCTGGGACTTGGACGGTGCTAGAATCAACGATCGCTGGTGGTTTGCCTAAAAGAAATTGTTTGAAGGGTTAATGGCGACGCGTCTGGCACAAACGTTGCGTACCTATGAAAGCCTCATTCAAAGCAAAGGGCCTGGATTCGTCCAGGCCCATATTAGAAATGAAAAAACGAAACTGTTTAATCATCATGTCCGGCGAACATTCCCGTGAGGCAATGGGCGTTTCAATGTTAGGGGAAACCGATAAGGAGGTGAATCGATGGTTT
>CAZWIP010000340.1:0-2932 GCA_964634125.1 uncultured Dehalococcoidia bacterium | reverse complement strand
AAAAGGGGATCATCGCTGCTTAACTATGTGTCCGTTTGGACTTGACCACCCCAAAATACACCGATGTGATAGAGTTGTGAACTTGAATCGGATCGAAGTTTTTTAATGAGTGCTGTGACATAAATGGGCCGAGGGAAGTCAGGTATTGCAGCGATGCTGAGATAGCGTGACGCTTATTATATATTGGAAAAGAGCATTCTGCGATTGAGATTATGAAAGAAAGACAGAGTGGGCAATATACTGCCATATACAGCAGAATGTGACCCAAGCTAGGTAACATGAGTAGCAACCGACGTATTTCTGGGCTAAGTGTTTGCAACCCAAATACAAGGAGGAAATAACATGAGTACCTTGCACAAGATTGTAATTGTGGCTCTAGCAATGCTGTTGCTCATATCGCTGCTTGTTGCCTGCGGCGATGGAGACGAGACAGAAAAGCCAACACCTACACAAACCCCAATAGACATTCCGACTGTAGAGCCAACGCAACCAACTTCAGACCCGTCACCGCAGCCTACTCCGACCATACAACAACCAGCCAAGCCCGAGGGCACTCTGACGGTAGCAGTGGGAATGATCAGCCCCAATCCGTATATGGGGCCCTTTGGCAATGGGGCAAACGCCGACAGGGCATGGTGGGCTTATGCAGCAGACTATCTGCTATACGAAGCTCATGATGGATCTGGCTACATTCCCGGTTTGGCAGAGGAATGGGAGGTAGCGCCTGACAATATGAGCATCACTTTCAAGCTAAGGCAGGGCGTACAATTCCACAGCGGCTGGGGGACAATGACAGCTGAGGATGTGAAGTTCTCCATTGAAACGGCAGTGGCCCCCCCCGGCGAATGCGTGGAATGGCGCAGCCTGCTCGGGGCTCTTGTAAGCCGGATCGAAACTTCGGGGCCTTATGAACTCACCATTTATCTCACAAAACCTTTCCCTGACGATGTCCTAGGCTATCTGTGTCCATCCAGACAGATGGCTGTGGGCATTACCTCAAAGAAATACTATGAGCAAGAGGGCTTTGCCACAGCCAATAGAAACCTGGTCTTTACTGGCCCCTACCGGGTTATGGAATACACCCAAACTGAGAAACTGGTATTGGAGGCACTGGATAACCACTGGCGAGTGGTACCGGAGTTCAAGACCTTGGTATTCAAGGAAGTTCCCGAGTTGTCGACACGTGTGGCCATGATTCAGGCTGGGGAGGCAGACATCGCTAAAATTGTGGCAGACCAGGCGGTCAATTTAAAAGGTGGAAAGATCGACATCGTGTCTATTCCCGGCGATTGGTATCTGGACGTCTTATTGTGGGGACAATGGCTGCCCTCGGTGGAAAGCTATGATCCCAACCTTCCATGGCTAGACAAGCGGGTTCGAGAAGCCATGAATCTCGCTATAAACCGGGAGGAAATTACAGATTATTTGTACAGCGGATACGCATCTCCTATCGGAGCGGACCGATATACGGAATGGAGCGAAATGTTGGCTGCGCGCCCGTATGATCCCGACCGTGCCAAGGAATTGCTGGCTGAGGCGGGATACCCCGACGGTTTCGATGTGGAAATATGGAGCCTCGCCATGCCGCTGTTCCCTGATATGACAGACCTGCTGCTTGCGGTAGTGGGATACTGGGATGCAATAGGACTCCATGCTAAGATCGAATCTATGAATGTGATGGCGGTCTATGGGGATATTGTGCAGCGGAAAACCGCGGGTGTAGCCGCGGGTTGGCCGCAGGTGAAAATGAAAAAACCCAATGCCAAAGCCTACACGGTATGGGCATATAGCCAGAACTCTCGGTTTCCTGTATATGAAAGCGAGGAGTTCGATGAACTGGTGGAGGGGTATCTGGGAGCCAATACGCCGCAGGAACGCGATATGTTCGCAGAACAGATGGTACGGTATTTCTACGATGAGTATATTATGGTGCCAGTAGTAGCCCTAGATGGCCTATGGGCGAAGAGCAACCGGGTGCAAAATTGGGAACCGCGCACTAGCAATTACTTCGATTTGGAATATGTCACGCACGCCGATCCTCTGGGGACTTTCCGCCTCTTCGAACCATAGTAAGAAGATACAACACAGAGTATTGACCTGTTCGGTAAACCAAAAGAAAAATCCGAAACTCATAATGTCCGGAGCCGAAAAGTTATGAATTGAGGCAGGGGTGTTGTGTTGATAATTACGCCATCATTTAAAGCATTGGGGAATCACGGTCCGGAACTGGGCTTAAATACACAAGTTAAATCTATTTTCAAAAGTAAGGAGCAAGAGAAGAGTATATCATTTGCCTCTCGGACGTTGTCCGATTTGCGATACATTTACCAATAATTCAATTCAGTGTTCTGCAAGGAAGAATGAGAAACAGGAGAATCGGAATTTCAGTTTGTCCTCTGGAATGATAATTATACGGAAACTTATTCGGGAATTGAGCAAGGCGTATAAAACCGACCAACCTGGAGAAGAATGAATGGCTAGATATATCCTAAAGCGACTAGGCATCGTTCTGGTAACACTATGGCTATTAAGCATCGTGGTATTCGTTCTGCCCAGAATAGCCGGTGATCCCGTCTATCTGTTACTACCCAATGACGCTACCGAAGCCGATAGAGAGGAACTCAGAGAGGAACTAGGACTTAATGAATCCATGCCTGAGCAGTATTGGATATTCATGAAGGACGTTGTTGCCCATGGGGACTTCGGGGAATCTGTCTATTTGAAAGAACCTGTTACCGATCTCATCATGGATCGCTTCCCGGCAACTCTGAAGCTGGCCTCTGTCACGTTCGTCTTCGTCATGCCGATAGGTATTCTTCTGGGAGTACTGGCAGCCATTCGTAAGAACCGCTACCCGGACGTTCTGGCACGATTGTTCACCTTCAGCGAAAATGGGACACTTTAAAGACATAAGTTAAAGGACACTTTTATA
>CAZWIP010000339.1:0-2938 GCA_964634125.1 uncultured Dehalococcoidia bacterium | reverse complement strand
CAAAAGAAAGCATTTCAAGAAAGCAAGGCGCGGGTCCTAAAAACTTTCGAATTGGTTAAAAATGTTCGCCAGGCTGAAGCCGATCTTGACGCATATTCACCCAAATACCGGCCGCTGCACCGCCAGGTTCGAAATCTGGAATCGCAAGTGCGCAGTCTCAACGCAAAGATCAGCGAACTGAAAAAGGACTGGACGAGAATTTCTCGCAGCGATTCTCCGGACAAGGAGACGCTAACCCTCATAGAGGCTCAAATCAAGAAAACGGAGACATCCATAACAGACCTTCAAAACCAGGTTCCCGAAAGCTGGGGCGAGGCTCGCAAACGCTTTGTGAAATTGGACAAGGCTGAGAAGAAGGCGCGTCGGGATTACCGAAGCAACGTAGACCGGGCTTATGAAGTAATTTTTGAATTACAAAAAACCATTGCCGATGCAGATCCACTGGCCGATCTCGAAAAGCCATTGACGGCTCTTGAAACTGTAATCGCCAATGAACCGGCTGATGTGGCCATCGGTCGGATCAAAGAACTACAGCGGGCGCTCGGCAAGTTGGCCGGGACAAGCGCCATCAAATCCAGGCTTTCCAAAGCGCGCCGCGCTATCAAGGCAAGGAAGCCAAATCCGGAAAAGGCGATCCGGTTTCTGGAAGACGGCTTGAAGATATATGCCGTCGAAATCGATTGGCGCAACCGGGCAGCCGTAGAACTCGCTCCAGCGCTTGCAACCTATGAAAATGCGATCAGAAATTCCATTGGCCTTCGACAGCAGAGGCGCCTGCCGGAATATCTAGTGAAAGAGGTTGCCAGTTGTCAGTCCATACACCGTGATTACTCCTTGCAATTCTAATCAAATCAGAAAAGAACCAGTCATGGAAGAAGATGACTTTTTGTCGACAGGATAAAAGGGACGTCTATGATTTTATGCTTTACGGCTTTGAATCTATTGAGGACGGGACTTGTTGAAGATTTGAGCTGATTGATAATGACGCAAGAAATCATTGAATGGCCCTATTCTATCTCTGCAAACCTGCGATTAATTCTCTACATATACTCTTTTCAGTAATTTATTTTAGCATCAAGGTATGCAGTAACTACCGAATAACTTGTTCACAAACGATTGGACTTTTAGAGGGGAGGAAAAGTTAATTTGCTTGGCAGAATACTTTCACAATGCGGAAAGCCTCGCGGATGGTTCGGCCGGATCCTTGTTCGTGGTATGAACTTAGGGCACTCTGGTTTGACGCGTTGGGGTCTTTCGAAGGTCGAGATTCCTGAACACGCGAACGTACTCGATATCGGGTGTGGTGGCGGTCGAACCCTCGAGCATCTCGCATCCCTCGTTAAACTTGGCAAAGCAGTCGGCATCGATTACTCAGAGGACTCTGTTGCCGTAGCACGGAAAAGGAACCAAAAACTGATTGTCAGCGGTCGCGTTGAAGTTCTCCACGGGTCGGTATCCTCGATGCCATTCTCAGATGCAACGTTCGACTGTGTTTCGGCAGTGGAGACCTATTACTTCTGGCCTGATATTGCTGCAGACCTTGCCGAAGTGCGGCGGGTGATGAAACCGAATGGTCAGCTGGTGATCATCGCTGGTATGTACTGTGGATCGAAGTTTGACAAGCGAAACATGAAACTGATCAGAGTTGGCGGCATGAGGTGCTTCTCTGTACAGGAGTTCGAAGACACCCTCCAAAATGCCGGATTCCCAAATGTAGCTGTCACTATGGAACCCCGAAAGGGATGGATTTGTGTGGTCTCGGAGTTGGGACCCAATGACAACACAAAGGAATCCCCAACGTTGCAAAACGCCGAAGGGCTTCAGAGCCAAGGCGACTAAGGGTGAAGTCGTAGTATTTTACTTCGAACCCTTAGCAACGCAGGTCGCAGATCCCGTCCAAAGGCGGGGATCTGAAGTTCTCCGGCTTTCCCGAGGGTAAAAAACCCGCGCGGCTGATTTGCAGCATTCCATGGAATAACTGATGAATACAAATGGAGATGTCATAATACGACCGGCGCGACCAGGCGAATATGGATGGATTGTACAGGTACATGGTCAGTATTATGCTGAAAAATTCGGGTGGTATGGTGAATTTGAGTGTATCGTTGCCCAGATAATTGTTGATTACCTTCGTTCAGAAGAGC
This sequence comes from uncultured Dehalococcoidia bacterium, assembly GCA_964634125.1. Classification (GTDB taxonomy): domain Bacteria; phylum Chloroflexota; class Dehalococcoidia; order SZUA-161; family SpSt-899; genus JABMQN01. The sequence goes on along the minus strand of CAZWIP010000339.1, from coordinate 794 downwards.
CAGATAAGCAAGCATGTTTTATAGCAGAGTATAACAGTCATCCAGTTGGTTGCATAGTATTGATGAAAACTAATGACTTGGAAGGAAAATTAAGGGTATTGTTTGTATCTGAGAGTGTAAGAGGGAAGGGAATCGGTCGCCTCCTTGTAAAGTCTCTTGTTGAACAAGCGAGATTAATTGGCTACAAGCGCCTTTCCTTATGGACTACGGATAATCAAAAAGCCGCTCGAGCTCTCTATGAAAAGGTAGGGTTTTCATTGGTGTCACAAACGCCAAATACGACCTTTGCCAAAGGTTCAAATGATGAGTTTTGGAAAATGGAATTGGAAAAAAGCTAGATAGAACCCACTCGACAGAGAGTGTTCATCCATGAGAGACCAAAAAATCGAAAATGATAATAGGTTTGAGCTAATTGGTGATTAATGAGGGAGAATTTATAAATGGCCTTTCTCAGGTCTTTTGCCCGTAGATTGGCGCAGACCAAGTTCGGTCAAAAATCTTTGGCCAAACCGAACGGGCTATCTATCTTGAAGCAGCAACCTGGAACGAGAGTATACGTCGGCTTAATCTTAATGGCGATAAGTTGTTTGATGAGTTTGCTGGCCCTGGCATTCTTGAGCTATCTTGCGGTGAAGTTGAGTCAGCCGAGGACTATCACCGTCGGCGGCGTTGTTGTTTTATTATTGTGACAATAGGGGACGTCCATTGGATTATTGGTTTACAATCAATTCCACCTAGTGACAATAGGGGACGTCCATTGGATTATTGGTTTACAATCAATTCCACCTATTATA
>CAZWIP010000338.1:0-2950 GCA_964634125.1 uncultured Dehalococcoidia bacterium | reverse complement strand
AAAAACAAGACAATCAACCTTAGAACGTACCTCTCATCGCTTGATGGGTTACTAGATCATCTGAGTATTTAGTAGTAGTTAATCGAGTGTTGAACCTATACTGCCTCGATGCTAGAATCTTTTCACCTAAGAGCCAGTTACAGGGGAGGCCAACAATGGTAATAACCGCTTCATCGAAGTCAAAGGACGGGGAGATAATACCGAAGCCAGGTAGTATTTCCTTTGAGGACAGGGTAACCAAGCATGTGCCCTATGAGTGGGGTTATGGATCTACACCCCGCATTGCTATGCTCAGGGAGGCCATGTTCTGGAAAGCAGCGGTAACCAAGGAATGGGTCAATGTGGCTGCCGGAATCGGTAAGTGCACCTTCCGCGAAGGACAGCAAATCAAAGTTGATATAGACAGGGCAAGGTTGGTCACTCGAGCCTACAGGGAAACGGAGGGGCAGCCGTGGGCTATCCGCAGAGCAAAGGCGGTGCAGCTGATGTGTGAGGAGATGCCCATCTTCATCAAACCCGGTGAGCTTATTGTGGGTGATGCTAATGGAGCACCTGACGAGATAAGATGGTATCCCGAGGCCAGTGTGTGGTGGATGCCCGAAGGAGTTACCGCCGGCGGTTTTTCTGAAATGGTCACCGACGAGGAGAGAAAGGAGATCATAGAAGATATCTGTGAGTACTGGACGGGAAGGTGCGTTCGGGATCGGATATATGATGAGATGCCTGCTTTCGTCAAGCCGATAGTCGGACCCGATCCGACCCTTGTCAGCGTTTATCCCCAGACTTGGGAAGAAAGCCGTGCCCTGCCTGGTTACGACTACGATACTCTCTATAAAGACGGTCTCCAGGCGAGGCTCGATAAGATAGAAACGAAGCTGAAAGAACTGGATGATAATATCGGAAACATGGCCCCGACCGAATATCTCAAAAAGAAGCATGAATGGGAAGCCATGGCCATATGCGGCAGAGCCATTATTCGCTATGCCAAAAGACATGCTGAACTGGCTAGAGAGCAGGCCGCGACTGAGACAGACGAGACCCGCAAGAAGGAACTGGAGGAAATGGCCGATATCCTGGAGTGGGTCCCGGCAAATCCGCCACGATCTTTCCACGAAGCCCTTCAATTTATGTGGATAATCGAGATTGTGGGGCACTTTATGACAGTGTGCGGAAATGGAAGTGGGGTCAGGATCGACAGGGTATGGTGGCCCTATTACGAAGCCGATATGAAGTCGGGCCGGATCACCAGGGAGAAGGCGCTGGAACTGGTGGAGTGTCTGTGGCTCAAGGCTCAGGACATAGGATCTCCCCTGGAGTGGCCTCCGATCTTCAGTGCCACATCTGGCTTCGATGTGGGTTGGGCGCCTAACATCTGTGGAGCCGACGCGAATGGCAAGGATGTGTCCAATGATTTGAGCTGCATCGCACTAGAAGCGCTGGCCAATCTCCATATCAACCAGCCTCCTATTTGTCTGCTCTACCACCGCGATATCTCGCCCGATGTGATGGAAAGGGCCCTTGACCTTATCCGGACGGGCTCAGGTCAGCCCTCTATACACAATCAGGACCTGATGGAAAAGTGGTGCTATACGAGGGGATGGTCTACTGAGGACGCCAAGAACGTGCAACTTGGATGTTGCGTCAATCCGCACATCCGCGGCAGGGCTGTAACTGCATCGGGTATCGCTACCTTGGGAGCCATATTCGCCGTCAAGCTGCTGTCAGAAGTCCTGGGATTGTTTGAAACCCCTGATGTACCCGGCAAGCCTGAACTCAAAGATCCGCGGCAAATGAGATCTGCTGATGAGCTACTTGATGCCTACTGTGAACGGCTGTTGTTCTATACTGAGATAGGGATACATTCCTGGAATCTGGGGCACCAGATAGTCATCGAATACAGCCCTGACCCGTGTAACTCCTTCCTCCTGGATGAAGCTGTGGAGAGGGGAATTGACCTGACAGAGCTTCACAAGGAACATGATACCTGGCCAATGATGATCTTTATGGGAGGTATGAATCTTGCTGACTCCCTCTCAGCCATTCAGAAACTGGTCTTTGATGATGGCAAGTACACCATGGACGAGTTGATCGAAGCGTTGGCGGTAAACTGGGAGGGATACGAAGAAATGCGTCAGGATTTCCTGAACGCCCCCAAGTTTGGCAATGATGATGACTATGCTGACGAGTGGGTGGTGAAGACCTACACAAGCATACATGATGGCACGCTCAGGCAGGTCAAGGATGCCTGGGGATGGCCCTGCACCATTGATGGCAGCACAGCGGCGGCTTTCCAATCGGTAGGCCTTTCCTGTCCGGCTTCCCCTGATGGCAGGATGGCTGGTTCTCCGCTGGCTGACGGAACCGTATCTCCTATAACTGGAGTGGACAAGAATGGTCCCACAGCGGTACTTAACTCAGTTGGCAAGATACCATACATGCACAGCCAGCTCCTTAACCAAAAGTTCATGCCACAGTTCCTCGAAGGGGATAACAAGCAGTTGTTCGCCCAATACCTTAGAGTATGGTATGAGAAGGGGACCATTCCCCACATCCAGTTTAACGTGGTGGATAGCCATGTTTTACGGAAAGCCCAGGAGTACCCGGAGAAACACTCTAATCTTCAGGTGAGGGTTGCCGGATATAGTGCCTTCTGGATTGATCTATCCACTGAAACCCAGGATAGCATCATTGATCGGACAGAGCAGTCCATGAGTTGTTAGTGCGTCTTGAATAGGGAATTTGTATTTGAATATGATGGAATTTGTGTTTGTGAATTAATAAAGAAAATGATACCTGACAGGATATCGTTGTTCATCTGATGTTTGCATCAGATGATGCCGGAAAAGGAACCAATAGCATTCATAGAGAAGCGACCTTCGAACTTCACTAGTCGTTAAGCTAGGGCGTGTTCACACTAAGCAGCGCATCGTTGATCAGAGCGAAATAGATG
>CAZWIP010000337.1:0-2970 GCA_964634125.1 uncultured Dehalococcoidia bacterium | reverse complement strand
TAGATTACCCGGGCTGGATGGATGGGGTGTCCTCGAATTGCTCAAAGATAATTCCAATACACGCCACATTCCGGTACACATGATGTCAGCATCTGAAGAAAGCATTGATGCTTATAAGAAAGGCGTTATCGGATTCCTGACAAAACCCATAGACAGTAATGATCTTGACGAAGCATTCACCAAGATCGAAAACGTCATTTCACGAGGTGTTAAAGAGCTTTTGATAATTGAAAAAGATGCAAAACTCCGCAAGAATATCACGAAACTCATTGGTGACGATGATGTAAATACAACAGCTGTTGGTTCTGGTAAACAAGCGTTGGATGAATTACGATCAAAGAATTACGACTGTATGATTCTTGATCTGGCCCTTTCCGATATTTCCGGTTTTGATGTACTCAAACAAATGAACGAATCCGAGGACATTTCGGCACCACCAGTTGTTGTATACGCAGGAAGAGAACTCACACCGGATGAAGAACTTAAGTTGCAGATGTACGCCGGGTCAATAATGGTCAAAGGTGTCAAATCGGAAGATCGACTACTCGACGAGACGGCCCTGTTCCTCCACCGGGTGATAGACGATTTACCTGCACCCAAGAAAGAAATAATTTCTCGCCTCCACGATAAAGACAGCATCTTCGAAGGCAAGAAAATCCTGCTGGTTGACGACGACATGCGTAATGTCTTTGCACTTTCAAAAGTTATGGAGCAGGTAGGAATGGAGATAATAAAGGCTTCTAATGGGCAGAAAGCTCTGGAGGCTCTGGAAAATGATCCGGATGTTAATTTGGTATTGATGGACATAATGATGCCCGTCATGGATGGCTATGAAGCCATGCATCATATCAGGGAACAGGAGTGCTTTGCCGACTTGCCTATATTAGCATTAACTGCAAAAGCAATGGTAGACGACCGTGAAAAGTGCATTGCCGCAGGTGCTAATGACTATATGCCAAAACCGGTAGATGTTGACAGGTTACTCTCGCTCATTCGAGTGTGGTTATACAAATAGAGGAGTAATGCCATGAAAGTTAAACCAAAAATCCTCATTGTTGATGACAAGGTTGAAAACCTGGTCGCGCTTGAGAAAACCCTGGCCGATCTGAATGTTGATTTCGTACGGGCCACGTCTGGCAACGATGCACTTGCAGAAACCCTCGAGCAAGAATTTGCCCTTGCCCTGGTTGATGTGCAAATGCCTGGCATGGATGGTTTTGAAACAGTCGAGCTAATGCGCCAGGACAAAAAAACCAGGCATATACCTATCATCTTCATATCTGCCATTTATACTGAGGAATATCATAAGATCAAAGGGATAGAAACCGGGGCAATCGATTTTATTACCAAACCTATTAATACCAAGATTGTACAAGGTAAAGTTCGCATATTCCTTGAACTCTATGAATATAAAAGGTCCCTGGAAGAACAAAACAAGATCATCACCTCTTCCCACAAAGAACTTCAGATCGCCCTGGATGAACTGGGACTAATGCATGAAGAGCTGGTAAAAAGCCAGGAACAGCTTGTTCAATCCCAGAAGCTGGCGGCCATCGGCAAACTTGTCTCCGGTATTGCCCACGAGATAAATAATCCGTTGATGGCGATTTCTGGAAACACTCAGCTGCTTTTGGAGGATGCTGAAGATGAGGACATGCTTGAAAGCCTGGAGGTGATTCGCAGTGAAACCCAGCGTGCTACCGATATCGTGCAAAGCCTGCTGGCTTTCGCACGATCACACAAAGCTGATAGGGTTCTCGTTTCCATTAATGAGGTTGTAGAGAACGCCGTCAAATTGTGTTCTAACAAATCGAACATCGACAACATTCAGATAGTATACGATTTCACCAGCGACATGCCAAATATAAATATTGATACCCTACAAATACAGCAAGTCTTCCTGAATTTGATTAACAATGCGATTCAGGCAATGACAAAAGTCAAAGATAGTGGCAAGCTCATAATCCACACACAACAACCCTCAGAAGAAACGGTTCAAATATCTTTTGAGGATGATGGACCTGGGATTTCCGCCGAAAACATTGATAGGGTATTTGAACCTTTCTTTACAACCAAGGAGATCGGTGAGGGAACCGGGTTAGGGCTTAGTATTTGTTATGGCATCATCCAAAGTCACGAAGGGAAAATCTACGCTGAAAGTACCGAATCCAATGGTGCAACCTTTAATATTGAACTTCCCATTATCGATGATGCCTCAAATAACCAGTCAGATATAGCAATCTTGGAACCGGCAGGAGCAACTCAAGATACATAAGGATAGACAGAGGAGTAAGAAATGGATGCCAAACCCAAGATACTAATTGTTGATGATAGAGTCGAAAACCTGGTCGCTTTGGAAAAGATTTTGGGTGACCTCGATGTTGATTTCGTGCGCGCCCTTTCTGGCAACGAGGCACTGGCCCACACCCTGGAACATGACTTCGCCATTGTGCTTTGTGACGTTCAAATGCCGGAAATGGACGGTTTTGAAACCGTCGAATTTATGCGTCAGGACAAGAAGACAAAACACCTGCCTGTAATTTTTGTTTCTGCAATATACACAGAAGACTTTCACAAGGTAAAAGGGATAGAGACAGGCGCCGTCGACTTTATCACCAAACCTATCACTCCTGAAATTCTTCGTGGTAAAGTACAGGTATTTCTTGATCTTCACGCCAATAGGTTGTCACTTGAGGAAGAGATCAAACTCCGAACCGAAGCAGAACAGACAATCCAAGAGCAATATGACGATATCCAAATACACACACACGAACTGGAGGCAGCCAACCAGGAACTGCGTGAAACCCAGACAAAACTTATGGAACTCAATCAGGAACTCCAGGAAAGTGAAGAGAGATACCGTGACCTTTTTGAAAACGCCAATGACCTGATTCAAAGCGTTGATGCCGAAGGCAATTTGAGCCCTGATGGCAATAGTGGACACCAAATCATTCATGCTGCCAGTTGTCC
>CAZWIP010000336.1:0-2983 GCA_964634125.1 uncultured Dehalococcoidia bacterium | reverse complement strand
GAAAAGGGGATCATCGCTGCTTAACTATGTGTCCGTTTGGACTTGACCACCCCAGGGCTAATATTAAGCTCCGTGGCGTGTGAGAGTAGCGGTGAAGAAGCAACCTTGCCTCCCCCTGTGACACAACCATCAAATACCATTACCTCAGAACTTCCAGTGATGCAGGAGCCAGTCAAAATCACCATAGGTAACCTCTCAGATATTACTGGCCCAGCCTCAAATATTTTGCGTGTAACTGACACAGCACTTGGAGATATGATTCGGTATTACAATGAAAACAACCTCATCCCTGGAGTAGAATTGGAAGTTGTCTCTTACGATGGGCAGCTTGATCCTGCCAAAGATATCCCCGGATACGAATGGTTAAAAGGGCAAGGTGCAGACCTGATTTTTACGGCTGTTCCTGACACACCTCTGACTTTGAAGGCAATAGTTGATAAGGATAAAATGCCTTTGTTTGCAGCGAGTGGATACCAGGAGATGTTAGACCCGCCAGGATATGTGTTTGTCATGGGCACGATTCCCGGGCATCAGGCATATACAATCCTTAACTGGATTGCCGAGAATGATTGGGACTATGAGTCCAATGGACCAGCAAAAATCGGAGGGGCTTCCTGGCTTGATGGCTACTCCCAGTCTTTCATCGGCGCAATGGAAAAGTATGCTGAGGCACACCCGGATCGGTTCGAGTGGATTGGTGGGTATTTCACCAACTTTGCGTTCACGTGGGGGACAGAAGTGGAGGCTCTGAGAGATTGCGACTATGTATTTCCGTGTGTGATGCCGATTGCGTTCATGAAGGAGTATAGAAGTGCTGATTGTACCGCAAAGTTCGTTGGGGCAGATGTTCACACCTCATTTTTTCATATGATAAAGGAGGCAGAACTCTGGGACGGAATCGATGGAATGCTGTTTGTCGGGACTTCCTTGTGGTGGAATGAAGATGAAGAGCTTATTAATTTGACCAAGAAACTTCTTTACGAAAACCATCCTGACGAAGCAGAAGAGATTAAACAGGGAGGTGTCGCTTATACATCGACATCTACTATTTTCTATCCCATGTTTGAAATGATTGCTGATGCGGTAGAAACTGTGGGAGCAGAGAACTTCAATTCACAAGCTCTATATGATGCAGCTATTTCGTATTCCCTGGAAGTAGATGGCATTGAACGCTCCGGTTTCGATGAGACAAAACGCTATGGTGCCAGTAACTACGTGATATACAGAGCAAGCGCTGCTGATGAGGATATCGTAAGGGCAGATGAAAACTGGATACCTCATCTGGTTGAACCATAAAAACATACAACTAAAGAAGTTTTAAAAAGGAGTAATCGATGCCCAAAGACGAACGGTATGATGTTGTGATAATAGGTGGCGGTCCCAACGGGATGGGTGCAGCCGCATATCTGGCCAAGGCCGGGCTCAGTGTATGCGTATTGGAGGAGAGGACCGAGTGTGGAGGGGCCTGTGAGACGGTGGAGCCCTTTCCCGGAGTTCGTATAACTCCACATGCTGTGCTGATGTATGCCTCGCCGGCTCCGGCTTTCGATCAACTGGAGTTATGGAAATACGGCTTTCGAATGAAGTGGAATCCAGTAGGATGGGAAGACCTTATGGTGGGCGGCAACTCCACTACCCAGGGAATTTCTCGGAATGACGAGAAGGACTTGATGGGATTTGGCAAACTGGGGGGACTGCTTGGTCAACCTGAGCCATTCACCAAAGAATTGATGCGGGCCGCTTTCTGGTGCCCTCCTCATCCACCGGAGATCGAGGTCACCGACGAGAATGTCCCTTATATGCAGGTCTACAAGAAACATCAGCCTGATGTATGGACGCCGGAGCTACGGCAGTGGACCATGTTTGATATGATGGACGAGCATTTTGGAACCGAGCCGTTTAAGGTGGTGATGGCATTTGCAGCCTATGGCTCCGGCGCCGCCGGTCACTGGGAAGGAGTGGCTGTACCTGCCCTTCTGGCAGTTCAGCTTCTCGTTGCCCCTAATCTCGGAAAACAAAGTGTGCCGAGGGGTGGGTTGCATGGTTATTTCCACGCCATCCATCGATGCTCGGTTGCCCATGGTGCGGTCGTCAGGACCATGTGCCCGGTGGAAGAGATCATAGTTGATGATGGCCGGGCGGTGGGCGTGAGGCTGCGAGATGACGCGGCAATGGGCGGAAAGAAGATTTGGGCCAGCAGAGCAGTAATTTCAGCTGTGGATTACAAGCAGACTTTCTTTGAAATGGTGGGGAAAAAGCACCTGCAGCCCAGCTTCATTCGCAACCTTGAAGATGTCAGTCTGAAGAACGGTACGCTCATGGTAACCACCTATCATACCAAAGAGCCGATACACTGGAAACCCAAGTGGGCTGATTTAGAGAAGCAGTGCCCCGGGCCGGACAAGGTACCATTCGGGATCGTGTATCCTTCCGATTCCCGCGAGCTGTATTATGAGAACATTGGGGATTGTGATGCTCGCAAGAGCATGCCTACAGTGCCGCCGGAGAGGTACATGTGGTTACAGGTCCAATCACAGAACTTCGATCCGACTGATTGCCAGGGTTCCTATCCCAACGGATACATATCAGCCCCATTCGAAGCGAATCTACCTGTACCAGAAACCCAGGTTGAGGGAATAGATGCTCAGATGGAACAAAAGGCCGAACTTGATGAGCACATGAGAAAGTCCTTCAGCCAAGCCTTGGACGGACTCGAACCTGAGAACATCCTGCATACATGGTCAGCCAGCGGTCGTGAAGTGGAATTTCGCAACACGGGTCTTATCGGTGGAACCTGGTGCGGCAGCCGACACTGTGATGATCAATCGGCAGAAAACCGGCTCATACCGGAACTCACCCGGTATCGTTCACCGATTGACGGACTCTATTGTTGTCATCAGTCAATGGCACATCCGGGCGGACTGTGCTTGATGGCGATTCCCTACAACTTGATGCACATCCTCATTGAGGACGGGGTGGTCGA
>CAZWIP010000335.1:0-3005 GCA_964634125.1 uncultured Dehalococcoidia bacterium | reverse complement strand
CCGGAGGGACGAACCTGGCAATCCCCGACCTACTGCATGCCCTATAAGACACCGGTAAAGAATCTGTATGATGTTGGTGACGGGGTTCTTTCCTCCGGGACTATAGGCAGCTCAGGTAGCGCCGAGAGTGCTAAAAAGGTAGTAGACCTGGTGAAGAAGACAATCACGAGATAACTTGGAATAAAACAATACCATAAGAGGAGGTGGGAATAAATGAACTAGGCCCAGTCAATTGTTTTGAAAGGCAAGATAATAGCATCAAATAAGGAGAGTGGTGAAATGAACAAGTTACTACTAAGTCTATTGATGATCATCCTAATTGCAAGTATGACATTGGTTGCCTGTTCGGATGATGACGATACTCCAGTAGCAGCCCCTACAAAGACGGTAGAGAAGACTGTTGAGGTTCCGGGACCAGAGAAGACTGTCGAGGTTCCAGGGCCTACGGTAGAAGTTACCAAAGAGATGGAGTCAATTGATCTTGAACTTTATACCAGTAAGTTGGGATCAACTATTTACGCAAACGCCATAGCCCTGGCCATGGTGGTGGGCAAAAATTCTGACACCCTTGATGCAGATGCCGTACCAACAGAAGGCGGCCCTTCAATATTACGAAGCTTTGCCATAGAGGATCCTTCAGATATTCGAGAGAAAGGCATGGGATTTGTGACACTGAGCCAATTTGGTGCTGCCAAGGAAGGCACCGGAGAAGATGACCCTCCCTACGATACCGGTCACCCGATAATGTGGATGAATAATGCATTCCTGGGATACGCCTCTGTCGATTCGGATATACAGACATTAGAAGACCTCGATGGTAAGAATGTAGCTATTATGTATGCTCCGGTTGGACCCGATTATGCGTTTGCGGCAAAACTTATGGAGTTATCTGGAGTCCAGCCAAATGAGCAATATATGAGTGGAAATTCAGCAGCAGATGCACTGCTGGATGGCACGCTCGATGCCATCTGGTTCAGTGCTACCTATCGCGGTGAAGGGAATTACTATCTCAGCTCATCTGCTACACGGCTCTTCACCCTGGCAGGCGATGATCTCAATGTCCTGACAATCCCCGAGGAGATCATGAGTGCAGCTATCGAAGAATCAAACCATATTTCATTTCCTTTACTAGTACCGAAAGACGATTTCGATGAAGGTATCCCCGCTGAAGATACCTATGTAAACGGTACTATGACATTCATTTTTGCCGATGAAACAATGTCTGATGACGCAGTCTATGAGTTTCTAAAAACAATTGGAGACAACATAGACGAAGTCCAGCAGCTCAGTGAGCTGCTTTCGGCGCTAACCGTTGACGATATGGCTAATAATCTTGAACGGAAGTATCCTCAAGAGGAGTGGCATCCTGGCGCTTTAAAATACTATCAGGATGCGGGCGTCGTTCAGTAATATACTGATCTGTTTTTACGAAGCATAAACAAGACAAGCCGATTCGGCGTGGTCCCCGAATCCATCCACGCCGAATCGGCCGAACCGGAGTAGTTATGCCAGGAGCAAAAGACCTCTTTGCCGGAGTAGATTCCCCGCAGGAAAGAGAGCAATCATTTCGTGAGAAATGGCTGTATCGGCTGCTGGCGGTCATGTGTATTGCGTTCTTCGTGTACCACATGTGGAACGTTGTTGAAATCCTTCAGGATTCTTCCATTCAGCACCTCAACACCCATATGGCGGGTGCCTTGCTGGTTTTCTTCCTGGCCACTGCCCAAAGAGCCCAATCCAAAAAATCCGTGATCCTCGCTTTCATCATGCTGACGTTATCGGTCATAGTGACAGCATATATCCATTTCAGCTACGACGAACTGAGCACGCGAGGATATTGGGGCATTTACACTAACACTGATGCGATTATGAGCATCATTATGATCATTCTATGTTTTGAGGTGGCCAGACGCGCATTCGGAAACGTTCTTCCTATCGTGGTCGGCATAGTCATGCTATACAATTTCTTTGGTTACCTGATTCCGGGTGATCTTGGAGCTCGTCATCTATCGTTCGAAAAAACGGTCACCGGGTTTGTGACCAATTTCGATGGAGGGATGTATGGATCAGGACTGCTCAATGTATCAGCAGTATATCTGGCTTTGTTTTTCATATTCGCATCGTTGATCGAGACCAGTGGAGCAGTCGACTTCTTCAAGGGAATCGGCAAATTAGTTGGTCGAAAGGTGCGTAGTGGTCCCGGGCTCACTTCAGTCACAACCAGCGGTTTGGTTGGCATGATCTCCGGAAGCCCCGGCACAGACGTAGCCATAACGGGATCTTTCACCATTCCGTCTATGAAAAGTCAAGGCTACAAAGCCCACCAGGCTGCCGCGATCGAAGCCATTTCGTCGGTCGGCGGCTCGATCATGCCTCCAGTAATGGGCGCGGCCGCTTTTGTGATGGCCGCCATTAGCGGTATACCCTACATAGACATTGTCACTGCGTGTATAATTCCCGCCATTCTATATTATCTTAGTGTGGCGGTATATGTGATATTGCGAAGCAACATGCTAGGCCTCGAAGTTGAGGCACAGCCTGTCAGCAAAGAAGAGAAAAGGAACATCCTGCTCAGCGCCCCTCAGTTCCTCATACCCATCGGCGTGCTAGTGTATCTTCTGATGCAGGATAAATCAGCGCAGTATTCGGTCTTCTATTCAACAATCACTCTGATTGGGATAAGCCTGATAAGAAAAGAGAACCGCTCTTTGCAAATATGGATTGACGGGATTGTCAAGGGAGTTACTCGGGCAGCGGCAATAGCGGTGGTCCTGGCGCTGTTGAGTTTTTCCTATCACACCCTGGCCTCGACGGGCCTTGCCGTGGAATTGGGCCTAAGGTTAGTGGATTGGTCAGGCGGATCTTTGTATCTCGCCCTTCTAATGGTGTTCTTCGCTGCCCTGCTGATTGGCTGTGGATTACCAAGTGTAGCGGTGTATTTGCTGGTGGCAATTATCATGGTGCCCACCCTAACCACAATGGGCGTAACCAAATTGCAGGCACAT
>CAZWIP010000334.1:0-3026 GCA_964634125.1 uncultured Dehalococcoidia bacterium | reverse complement strand
CCATACAGCCACTATATCACAAAGTGACTATTAGTGTTAACAGGCCCTAGTAATAATTAGTGGTATTGTATGTAGAATGTAATTGGAGCATTACAAATCTTAGGGGAATATTAATACCCCCCCCGAAAATTTAGTCCTCTTTTAGATGCATCGTGTGTAGGGTAGTGTAGGGTATGAAGGGTTTACAGAGGATATGGGGTACATTTTCTGTCTATGAAGCTATGCGTGGTATAATTCTGCAACACTGTTGGCAATTCCTTGGGAAAATTAGCTATGGGGAGGGTAATGTGAAATACAAGGTTCACCGATTAGAAATTAATATGGAGAAAGACCAGAGCAAATTGGAGCAATTCTTGAATGGTCTGGATGGTGAGGTGGTGTCAATAATCCCGAATAACAAGAAAATGTCCTTACTTCAAATCTATGGGGTTACGTCCAAAATAAATTTTCTGCTGATTGTTGAGAGACTTAAGTAGATAGCGGGAGTTGTTGAGTGAATAAAGACGATTTTCTTAAATACTACGAAGAGTACAATAATCATGGTGCTGATGGTGTTTCTGATTTCTATGTAAGTGATGTCATATATCAATTGTTATACGTATTAGGTGAATCTATGATAAATGTAATTGCTTCAATTAGAGTTAAAGAATCATGCATGGATGAATTTCTAGATATATTCAAATCAAATATCTCAAATGTTCTCAATGAAAACAGGATGCATCGAATATGCACCAACTGAGCTAACCGCCCTTCTTTGAGACACTGATGACAAATCAAGCGAAATGCATTATCAATCACCTCAGCTTCGTTGATTGGTCCTATTGCTCATGCTATAATCCGAAATTGGTTGGCCTGATATTCGGGCATATTCCGAGAAATGAACAAGCAAGCGTTGGCTGGAGTGAAAGTACTGGAATGCGCTCAATTCGTAGCTGGTCCATACTGCGCTAAGCTCCTAGCTGACCTTGGTGCCGAGGTTATTAAAATAGAGCCTCCCGGCGCTGGCGACAGGTCCAGAAAACAAGGCCCCTACCCCGATGATCTTCCCCATACTGAGAAGAGTGCACTCTTTTTGTATCTTAACACCAACAAACTCAGTATCACATTGGATATTGAGACTTCCACCGGTAAAGAGATATTTAAAAAGCTGGTCAAAGATGTTGATATTCTTGTTGAAGATAATTATCCACAAAGGATGATAGAACTTGGCTTTGACTACGAAACCCTTCAGAAAATAAATCCCCGACTCGTTATGACCTCGATTACTCCGTACGGTCAAAGCGGCACACATGCAGAATACAAGGCTTATCCGTTAAATCTGGTACATGCAGGTATGCTGGGGTATCTCACACCATGGGTCTCTCGCTGGCCTGATCGTGAGCCATTGCAACCAGGAGGTTTCCTCGGTGAATATGGGGCTGGACTTTCCGCTGCTACTGCTACGTTAGCTGCGTTGTATGTTCAGAGGATGACTGGTGAGGGTCAACATATTGACGTTTCCAAACAGGAAGCTATCCTGGCATTGAATCGAGTGAATGTTCCCCAGTATCCCAATGATGGTCAGAGCGATACCCGTTTCGTGAATCTATCGGGTCTTCTCGGTGATATCGTTCCATGCAAGGATGGTCATATCGTGTTTCAGATCAACGAAACGCATCACTGGAAAGGCTTTGTTCAGCTTATCGGGAATCCGGAGTGGGCACGCGATCCGGTGTATTTGGACGGTGCGGAACGAGGTAGAAGATTTCAGATCGAAATCAGGCCTCGGGTTATCGAATGGGCTAAAGAGTACACCAAAGAAGAGCTGTATCACAAAGGGCAAGCGGCCAATTGTCCGTTTGCAGTCGTAAATTCGGCAGAGGATGTTGTGAAATCCGAACACTCGAAAAGCAGGGAATTCTTTGTGGATGTTGACCATCCTGCAGCAGGAAGAATCAAACATCCGGGAGCTCCCTTCATCATGTCTGAAACTCCATGGCAAATTCGAAGTCCGGCGCCTTTATTGGGTCAACATAATCAACAGGTGTATTGTGATCGGCTCGGATATGATAATCATGACTTACTGACGATGAAAAAAGCGGGAATAATCTAGGTGTTAAAACAACCTCTTGAAGGAATACGGGTAGTCGACTTTGCCTGGGCCTGGGCTGGAGCTCAGGCAACAAGCATACTGGCTTTGTTAGGGGCTGAGGTTATAAAGATCGAAAGTATGCGCCGCATCGATCACTCCCGTGTTTTCTCTCTCACCACGGGTCAGTGGTTCGATGAACCGGATCGCTCTGCAATATTCAACGATATGAATCTTGGCAAGCTAAGTGCCAACATCGATCTCAGTAATCCGGAGGGAGTCGATCTGGTTAAGAAGTTAGTGAAGATCAGCGATGTCGTGGTTCAGAACATGCGACCTGGCAAAATTGATGGATTGGGGCTCGGATACGATGTTTTAAAGCAAATCAAACCGGATATTATAATGCTCTCTTCATCGGCTCGCGGTGACACCGGACCAGAGCGAGAATACATCGGATACGCACCCCTTTTCAGCGCCATCAGTGGATTCGCTCATATCAGTGGATATGAAGACGAAGATCCCATTCGTCTTTCGGGTGAAATCGATTTGCTGAGCGCCACGAGTTCTGCATTTGCAGTTCTGGCAGCGCTTATGCACAGACAGCAGACCGGTGAGGGTCAATTTGTCGATCTTTCTTCTACAGAAGCTACCAGTGTTTTTATGGGCGAAGTATTCATGGATTACTGTATGAACGGTAGAATACCGACACGGCATGGCAACAAAGACCCTTTCATGGCTCCACACAATGTCTATCGATGTAAAGGTGAAGACAAGTGGGTCAGTATTGCTGTGGCCACTGATGATGAATTTAAGTCACTATGCCAGGTTACCGGACATCCCGAATGGGCTACTGATGAACGCTTTGCAGATAGCTTCTCCCGATGGCACAATCAAACAGAATTGGACAAACTAGGGCGTGTTCACACTAAGCAGCGCATCGTTGATCAGAGCGAAATAG
>CAZWIP010000333.1:0-3038 GCA_964634125.1 uncultured Dehalococcoidia bacterium | reverse complement strand
TACATTTTTGATTATCCATCTGAAGGGCATTACGAAAATGGTATTGCCATTGTTGGTTCATCCAACCTGAGCCTGGCTGGATTGAACCACAATACCGAGCTCAATGTAATTGTTCACGGCAACGAAAACCACCACCAGCTCTCTCACTGGTTTGAGGCTCTGTGGGATGATGCTCAGGACTTTGACAAACTTTTCATGCAGGAACTACAGCAGTCATGGGCCGCCGTTCTTACTAAACCTTACGACATCTACATGAAGACCTTGTATGCCCTGGTAGCCGACAGGATGGAGGAAGGTGATAAATCCGAAATCCTCTGGGATGATGAGATCACTCGCAGTCTTGCAGACTTTCAGAAGGCAGCAGTAAGGCAGGCTATCCAGATGATCCGTGACTTTGGTGGGGCCTTTGTTTCGGATGTGGTCGGGTTGGGCAAAAGCTACATTGGAGCTGGCATTGTCAAGCACTTCCATCGTGTAGAAGGGGCTAGGCCTTTGATCATATGCCCCAAACCCCTTGAGGAGATGTGGACAGGCTATAATGAAACCTTTGGGCTGGACGCCATTGTTCTCCCCATGAGCAAAATGCAGGTTGATTCTTCAATTTTAGAAGAAAAGCGGTTTCGCGACCGTAGCTTGATCCTTATTGATGAGAGCCATAATTTTCGTCATCATACCTCTCAGCGCTATGAGGTGCTGCAGGACTATCTGATGAAAGGAGTCCGCAAGGTCTGTATGCTGACGGCAACTCCACGTAATAAAAGCGCTCTTGATGTCTACAATCAGATCAAGTTGTTTCATCATGACGATATTACCCATATTCCTATCGATCCACCAAACCTAAAAGAGTATTTCAAAAATATTGAAAAGGGGCAAAGCCAACTTCAAAATTTACTGGTGCATATCCTTATCCGTCGCACCAGGCGGCATATATTGCGCTGGTATGGATTCGCGGCGGATTCAGGTGTAGCGCTTAGAGAATTGTCGGATAATCAGGCGAAAAAATACCTGGATGGCCGGGCAAAGGCCTATGTCATGGTTGCCGAACGCCATCAGTTTTTCCCAAAACGGGAGCTTGAAACGCTGCGTTACAGCATCGAGGAGACCTATTCAGGCTTGTACGACCAGATCCGCACCTACCTCGGAAGATCGGCAGGAAAACGCTACTCCCCAAAGCCAGGTAAGGAGCTGACCTATGCACGATATGGCCTTTGGCATTATGTGTTAAAGGATCATAAAAAACGAGAGCCATATCTCAGCCTGCACCGAGCTGGGATTAACTTGCGTGGATTAATCCGGGTTATGCTGTTCAAACGTTTTGAGTCCAGTGTGTATGCGTTCCGTCAGTCTCTCATTCGTCTGGAGCGCATTCACGGGCTATTTCTTGATATGCTGGAACAGGGTGTTGTTCCCGCCGGCGACGAAGCCCAGAAGCTGCTTTATGAGTCAGACAACTATGAAGAGAATGAACTTGTCGACCGACTACGTGAGGCATCCGGGCGCTATAGTTTATCTGATTTTAACAGCGAGAAATTGTGGGAGCATATTGAGGCAGACAGAGCATTGCTCCAGGAAATGATTGAACTTGTAAAACCGATTAAAGCTGACAAGGATGCAAAACTGAAGGTATTGATAAAGGGAATTGAACACGGCATTTCGCAGGAAACAGGTAAAGTCTTAGTTTTTACCCAGTTTGCCGACACGGCCAGATACATTTACCAGAACCTCAATTCACGCGTTGACCACAAGGACATTGAGGTGATCTACGGGACTAGTAAAAGTAAGGCTATCGTGGCAGCACGATTTGCCCCTAAAGCCAACCCGCATGTTAACCTGAAAGGACAGTCTGAAATAGGCCTTCTGGTCGCGACAGACGTAATGTCCGAAGGACTCAACCTGCAGGATGCGGATGTAATCGTTAACTACGATCTCCATTGGAATCCGGTAAGGCTGATTCAGCGTTTCGGACGTATTGACCGTATCGGTTCGGAAA
Organism: uncultured Dehalococcoidia bacterium; assembly: GCA_964634125.1. Classification (GTDB taxonomy): domain Bacteria; phylum Chloroflexota; class Dehalococcoidia; order SZUA-161; family SpSt-899; genus JABMQN01. Next base: position 1,048 of record CAZWIP010000333.1, on the reverse strand, counting down.
ATGAGGTTATCTGGGGGTATAATTTCCTGCCGGAAACCAAGTTGGACAGAAACCTCGGTCTCACCCAGATACTGCGCACAAGGATAAATGAAATCCATGAAACCATTGGTGAAGACGCGGCAATTCTCGACAAGACCGAGCAGATAAATGAAAATTCCATGTTCGCCATTTACGAAAAGAAAAAGAGTGGGCAGTTAGAACTTTTTCAGGATGGCGATGATGAATTCATCGACATTAACGAGGCTGAGGAGATTCTCCGTTCATTGAAAAAAGATGATCCTTCTGAATTTGAACGAATCGAAAATTTACGAGATGGCATCCGATCATCATATGCTAAAATGTCTGGCCGAGGAACCTACGTATTCTGCCAGGCCGGTCGCTATCAGCAGATGATTCTTTTCGATAAAGACAATGCAGTGGTATCGCGTGATATACCAACAGTGTTGGGCCGAATCAAATGCCCAAAAGAAGAACCGGTTACGGTGCTTCCTAAGAGCCATAACAGGATGGTCATGGAGGCAAAGAGAATTTTTGAGGAGGAGGTCCGTCACCGTAAAGCCAGCCAGCAATATGGTCTGCATCTCTCTGTGCAACAGCGGTATGTGTTGCGGGAATTAAAAGCGCTTTTTAGTATAACAGATGATATCGATCAGCGTGGGCAGATTAATATTCTGGAAAATGCCTTTAAAAATCCCCTGAATATGGCAGTTAAGCGCCAGGTCAACATCTTGCGGAGGAACGGAGTTACGGGCGAGAATTTGCTGCGCGTCCTTGCAGATATTTACCATGAACATGGCATGAAAGATATTCAAAATAATCGCAGAGATCCATTTGAAACAGAAGTTGAGAACCTACCTCGCATCATTTGTAGTGAGGCTTTAACTTAAACCCTATACTCTGGTGTCTACTTAAATACTTGAGTATGGCAAGCGTTGATGCAAGGCGGGGTGTTAGATTTAATATTAAGATAGGGCGGCGTGGAGGACTTGCCGCCCTTACCAAACAGTTCTAATGGCTAACCTTGGTTTTGCTCGATAATGTCCCAGGG
>CAZWIP010000332.1:0-3046 GCA_964634125.1 uncultured Dehalococcoidia bacterium | reverse complement strand
ATAGGATTTTTTCCGTCTTCTCGATCAGCATACTGACCGCCTTCGAATCCCGGTTAGAAGGGCAGATCGTTCCTGCGCTAAGGAGTTGTTTTCCGGGAGGAGCCAAACTCGGATCATAATTTGTCATCACTTGAGCGTAGATAACTACATCCTGTGGTTCGTATCCGTTTTCGATCTGCTGATATTTCTCAAGGTCCCACCAGGCATCATCGGAGTAAGCTACCGCTATATCGAAATTCAGCACTGGCTCTTTGAGGAAATATATCTGCGAAGTCAGGCCCCAGGCAGGCTGTAGTTTCTTCACATAGTCGACGTAGGATTGGTCGAAGTGTTCTTCTCCCGCGAGCTTTAATATCGTGGGATGAATACCGGCAGAACTGATAACGAGAGATGAATAAATATCTTCTCCGTTTGCTGTTCGCACGCCTATAGCTCTATTATTTTCGATTATGATCTTTTCAATCTTAGTTCCGGTCCGAACTTCGCCTCCGTTTCGGATAAAGATGTCCAGCAACTGATTGGCAACGCGCATCATGCTGCCTTCGCAGTAACCACCCCCTCCATTATTGAACGAATCTTGAGCGATGCGTATGTACTCGGCTGCGGAAACGAAGTCGATCGGTTCCACCATCGCCATGTTGGCGTAGAAGCCAAGGAAGTTGTATACTGCTGAGGGCATATCGTAGTTCATGCGGTCCAGATATTGCTGAAAGGTGATGTCTTCTTCATCCAGTTTTTGAATCTCTTCGGGGGCCTTGAGAAAAATGTCTGCCAGGATCGACATCGCTTTAGGCTGGTCATCTTCCGATAGACTCCAAAGTTCAAACAGGTGATTCATGTCTGGTGTTTCATCCGGTTTTCCGAGTAGGATATTGATATCATTTACAACCTTCCAGTTGCCAGACGGGCCGCGATACCCGAAGGAAGCCCTTTGTGGCCCTATCACCTTAAAGAAGTCTTTGTCTAATCCAAGCTCCGTGGCCAACAGCTCCAAACGATGACCTCGGACAGGTGTAAGTCCGATGGGGAAATAATCATAGATAAATCCATCTTCGGTTGTTCCCAAAACGCGGCCACCGATCTCATCGTTCATTTCGACGATTAGTGGTTTGTGCCCCTTCTTTGCCAGCAAAGCGCCGCAAGCCAGGCCTGAAATCCCGCCACCAATAATGATCATTTCGTGAGACTCTTTCCCCATCAGCGACTCCATTTTTAAGTGTGATTCATCGTGAATCTATGATCATCCGGGAATAGCCGATATCTTGCCCTGCTGCGGAATATAGTACGGTGATGGATACCACCATTTGCCGGGTTCGGCCACTCCATCCTCAATGAGTATGTGCATCAGGTTGTATGGAATGGCCATCAGGCACAGTGCTCCCGGATGCGACATCGTCTGATGGCAGGTGTACAGCCCATCGATCGGTGTTCGGTATCGGGTTAATTCCGGTATGGGCCGTTTTTCTGCCCATTGATCGCTGCAGTGTCGGCTGCCGCACCAGGTTCCGCCAATGAGACCCGTATTGCGGAACTCCGCGTCGCGACCACTACCCGAGAAGTGATGGATTATATTTTCGTCTTCGAGTCCTGTCAGCGCCCCGCTGAAAGCCTTGCGCATATACGCATCAAGCTCATCTTTTCTCTCCATCTGGGTATCGATTCCCTCCACCTGCAATTCAGGGATAGGAACATTCACTTCGATGGGGCATGAAATATGCCCATTGGGATGGTACCCCTGGCAATCGGTCGGGTCGAAGTTTTGTGATGGTGCCAGGAACCACATCAACTTCTCAGGTGGTACTGTAGGCATGCTTTTACGACCGTCACAATCCGCGACATTTTCGTAATATAGTTCTCGTGAATCAGCGGGATACACGGCGCCAAATGGTACCCTGTCCGGACCGATGCACTGTTTTTCCATCTCTTTGAACCGGGGTTGCCAGTGAAGCGGTTCTTTCGTATGGAATGTTGAAGTATAAAGGGTGCCGTTCTTCAAGCTAATATCCTCAAGGTTACGAATGAAACTGGGTTCCAGATGTTTTTGCCCGATCATATCGAAAAAAACCTGCTTGTAGTCTACAGCAGCAATCACTGCTTTTTTCGCCCAGATTTTCCTTCCGCCCATAGCGGCATTCTCACGCAACCGCACTCCCACAGCCCTTCCATCATCAATGATGATTTCTTCCACACCACACATGGTTCGTATAGTCGCACCATGATGCACGGCGCAACGATGAATAGCGTGGAAATAGCCATGCAACCCGCCGCGTGGTGTGCTTTGTTTACCGGTATTGGGGAGAACCAGCAACTGGACACAGAGAAGAGCCGGAACAGCCACTCCTTCCCAGTGGCCGGCAGCGCCGGAAGCCCAGGCGGCAAATGCCATTGTCACTTTAAAAGGCTCGGTTTCGCAGTGCTCATCCATTAAATCGAACATGGTCCACTGGCGTAACTCTGGAGTCCACACATCCGGTTGGTATTTTTTATAAACCTGCATATAAGGGACGTTCTCGTCTGTGACCTCTATCTCCGGTGGATGAGGCGGACACCAGAAAGTGGCCCGCATCAATTCTTTGGTAAATGGGTTGGGCTGACCAAACAATCCTCCCATCTTGGCGAAGCCCATCAGGTCTTTCTCTGCCGGAGGTACAATTCCCTCTGTTGTGGTGCTACCAGTCGCCATCACAACATCGAGATCCGCTGGATTCCAATTCATACGAAAGCCATATTTCCAAAGCTCTAGTTGATCAAATGCCGGTGCTGGTGAAGCATACATGAGCATGGCATGAGGATAAATCCGCGCACCGGGGATAGGTTCAACCGTTTCACACGCGCCACCACATTCGGTCCTCTCCTCGAGGACACACACACTCAGTCCGGACTTAGCCAGATATGCAGCAGTGCCCATTCCATTAGGTCCGCCACCAACGATCACTACATCGTATCGTTCATCTTTGGGCATTGCCCCCCCCTTTTCAATTGACAGGTATCTATCCTTCCAGATAGGTCCTGGTATATTTCTCCATCTCTTTAGTCGGCTTCCACC
>CAZWIP010000331.1:0-3054 GCA_964634125.1 uncultured Dehalococcoidia bacterium | reverse complement strand
GCGAAAAGAGAGCTCGAGCTGTCTGTCCAGTACGACAAAAATAATTACTCTGCTTACTTCTATCTTGGAAGAATACTCCGGGACACTTACGATTACGGTGGTGCGTTGAAAGCTATGAACGCAAACAACGGTTGGCATTCACCGTTTAGCCTGTGAATAGTGCAACCAGAGCCTCCGGAAGCTGTGGCATTTTGATGATCTTTTTGATTCCCCGAGGCACTCTGACTGAGCTCCTCTGGTGTCTGGCAAGTTCCTGACGGACCATTTCAATATCAATCTCGGCGAAGCGTTCTTCCAGTGTTGCTTTGCCGTCAAGAATGATACTCATGTATTCCGGATTGTTCATGTTCTTTACCAGAGGCGTATTGGCGATCATAGCTTTCATGGTTCTGCCCAGTGGCTTCATACCACTTCTCTTTCGATAGATACGCTTGTGTGCTCGAAAAAGTTGCTCAAGGATGTTGTTTGTTCTTTGCGGTTGAATCCGTATCTTTCCCTTTGGCGTATCAACGACAATTGGGTCAGAAAAGAGTTTGTTCCAGTACTCCTTTATTTGACTACCCATCTTCTGGTAGTGTTCCTGTTCCCATAGAGTTTTGTCATTTGACAGCCATTCGTAGAACTCTGTCACGCGTTTTTCAATCGTGTGTATGTCTTCTTGCTCTCCTGTGTCATTCAATCCGCACTTTCCCTCCGGCAAGGCAATCCGCATAGCATTCCGGAGTCTGTCAAATACTGCTGTTTTCTCCTGCATTTGGGCAGCCGTCTTGCAAAGAGTTGAATCATCCATCGTTTCTATCATGTCTCTGAGTATCTTCACATATGGCTTATTGTCCCGTTTGTCGTTTCGCAAACTTGTGCTGTTGAGTTCTCTGAGAATGCAATAAGCAACCTTTAGTCGTTCATAGAAAACTAGATAAGGCCGATCAAAGGGAAAACCATACCCTTGAGCTTGCTTCTTGCCGGCCAGAACCCACAGAGCAAGTGTGTATGCCGCCACAGCAGGCATGAGATCAAGCATGGAGTTCTGCAGGCTTCCCTGCTTGAGACTCTCTACCATGGATTCAGCAAGACCCGGATTGGCGTCGACGATCTTGTCTAGTTCTCGCACTCTCTTGCGTAGTTTGCCTTGAATACCATGCGTGCTGAGTCGAGTCCTCAGTTTGTCATTCTCTTCACCAAAAAGGTTTTTGCCAAGTGCGGCCAGAAAGTGGAAGTGGCACACCAGGTCTACTATGCCCTGAAACACCTCTTTGACAGCATTCAAAATCGCTTTACCCATGTCATGAACTAATGCGAGGGGATCTCCATATAGATCCTTGATTCTGCGAAGGAAAGGAATGATTCTTTCAGCCTTTTCAGTAGGTAGTTTCACGTTTTCCAATACAATCTCGGTGATTCCATCTAATCCGGTCATCAGATGTGGACTTTCACCTTCGCAGGTGGCATCGAGATGCAAGATGTACCCACCTCTCTTGCTCAGCAGACCCTTGATCTTCTCTGTGCTGCCGGCATGTGCTAACGATAAGTACACGATGAACTTCATTGCCAAGTACGAAACTTCTCGTGATGATATGTCCACGTTCTTTTCTTCCAGCTCCTTCTTGATTTCTTTTTCGTTTCGGCACCGAAGGAACATGGCTTTGCCGGCGTACACCAGCACATCATATCCATACCGCGATCGAGATGGTTTCAGTTTCTTTAGCTCCTCAGCGACATATTGTGCTTTGCACTGGGGGCAGTACAGAATCGTTTCGTGTGCCCGGAATGTTCCTATGTGGAGGGTAGCCACTTTGGGGGTTCGTGTTTTCGCTACACGCAACGCTCTGTTGCAGGATAGGCAGTGAGAAATCTTTGGTGCGAATGGTATTCTCGGTATTCTGAGAAACAAGTTCTTGGGGGAAATCCGTGTCTCCAGACTGTTAATATGGTCTCTCAGTGCGGTTAGGAGGAAGTATCCAGCGTTTTTTTTTCAACACCATGATACTTTAACAGATTGCGGATCATCGTGACGCTGACGCGTTTTCCCTTCCTTTGCAGTCTCTGGGCTGTTTGTTCAGCCGAAGAGTTGGGGTGTTTGATGCGATCGACAAGAATGAGTATTGCCTCTGTTGCCGGTGGTAGTGGCATGAGTTGTGCTCTCGCAACGACCGCTTCTTCTCTACGGCTTTTTTGCCGGCGATAGATTCGCTCTTCAAAAGAAAAATAGACGAACTTCTGTTCGTATTTCTCCCGACGTATGCCTGGAATCCTCTGCAGATGAGACACGAAAGAACGAGCACATAGTCCCAGAATCTCACAAATCTGGGAGGCATGTAAGCCGCTCTCGGAGTTATCCACAAGAAATCCCACTGTTCGGACAAGATTACCGTATCGTGAGAAGGACACACCCCGATGTTTCCACAAACCGTTTTCATCAAACATTGGAACACTGGGCAGAACATAGTAGCTTCCGTTCTTGTTGTAGCTTGTAAAGGTCTTCCATTTCCTCAACCGCTTTCGAATCGTTGGGACCGAGCAACCCACAAGATCTGATAATTCGCTTACGGTCATCACCTTCTTGCTCTTGAAGCGTTCTAACGCTGCCTGTTCTATCTCGGAGTCAATCATAGTCTTTCTCCCTAATATCTAGTATATGATAGCATCTTACTTCTTATCATATACATGATATTTCTACAACAAAAAAAGCCTACTAATCCCTCACTATAGGGAGAATTGCTGTTGAATTTGGCAAGAACACACAAAAAGTCCATGAGCATATACTTCATACTTTCGAGGTGATCGTCACAACGGAAGGTGTACTTTCTTTCATCAAAAAAACTTAGACGGCAGTCAACCGTTTTTTGCGTTCATAGGTTGAAAGCATTCGAGCGGGCAACACATGAATCTTCGTTAAGGTCGAAGGCTCTGATCGAACGAGGAACCTGCTATATTGGGATGAACAATTATGAGAAAGCGATTCCGGAACTCGAACGGGCTATCCGGTCACTGAAAAACGACCAAAACGGTGACGAGCAGGACAGTAAGAGTAATCAAGATCTGCACGCGATGTAC
>CAZWIP010000330.1:0-3066 GCA_964634125.1 uncultured Dehalococcoidia bacterium | reverse complement strand
AGTCGATCCAACTGCTCTCGTGTCGCAACGTCGTCGGCCAGCAATCTCGATTCCTTTTTGAACCGCTTTCCCTTTCTCGGCCGATTTCAGTTCCTCAATCAGCGCATCCGGCACAACGATTCCCGGCACATTAGCATTCATATACTTGGCCATACCAGCACCAGTAAGAAGTACAATTCCTGCAAGTATTTTTACATCGCCATTGACTTTCCGCGCATATTGCATAAATTTCTTGAAGTTCTCGATATCGTAGATGGCTTGAGTTTGTACAAACTCGATGCCGGCTTTGACTTTCTTTTCATACTTCATGAGCTGGGGCTCGATGGGATCGGCCTCCGGCGTAACGATAGCGCCGCAGCAGAACTTTAGCGGTGCGTTCAATTCGTTTCCGCCGAGATCCTTCCCCGCTTCCATCATCCTGACTGCTTGAACCAGTTGCACCGAATCGAGGTCGAATACCGGTTTTGCATCAAGATGGTCACCAACGCTGATATAATCGCCGGTCAGACATAGTACATTATCAATTCCCAGAACGTTGGCCCCTAGTAAATCAGATTCCAATCCCATCCGGTTGCGATCTCGACAGGTCATCTGTAAGATAGGTTCTCCGCCCTTTTGCTTGATAATGGCGCAGGTTGCCAGCGACGAAATACGCATCACTGAACTTTGATTATCCGTGGAATTGATTCCGTCTACTTTATCTTTAATCAGGTCGATGTGCTCCAGAGTCTCGGCGATATCGGTCCCTTTGGGAGGACCAACCTCGGCTGTAACTACAAACTTGCCTGAATTCAGCGCTTCTTTGAATTTAGCCATGGTGTTCCTCCATCTGGGCGTGTTGATAGGCCGGGTTTACCTGTGTGATTGGATTTACATGCAAGCCATATTTCTTCGGTGGGAAAATCTCGCGGATATTGTCCAGCTTGCCCTGCTTTTCCAGTCGATTGTAAATCAGCGTCCAGGCACAGTCCTTATCCTTACTGACTTCGCACTTGCCCTTGTTGGTGCCGCCGCAGGGACCGTTCAGTAGATTTTTGGCACAGATGGCGATGGGACAAATGCCGCCGGTTTCACCCAGAACACAGTCACCACACATCATGCATCTTTCCAGCCAAACACCTTCAGATTCGTTTGTTCCAATGAACCGGGTATTTACACCGGGATACATCGGAATCTCTTCAATGAGATCGGAAAGATACTGAATACCGACACCACAGGCCATCGAGATGACCGCATCACACTCGCGTGCCCGATCTAAAATAGGCTCCATGTACTCTCGGTCGCACTGACGGGTAACTGTGGCTTCAACAATTTCAACTTCCTTACCTTCCTGCTTTCGAGCCAGTCGCAACTGAGATGCCAGCAATTCCACTTCTTTCTCTCCGCCAGCCATACATACCGCCACACAAGTTCCGCAGCCTGCAATCATGATCTTCTTGTGATCCTTCACCATCTCATTGATTTCGGCGAAGGGCTTTCTTTCCGCGACAATCATACCACTTTCTCCTTATTAACAGGATTAGGCCCAAGTTTTCTGGCCACTTCAGTCATCTCGTCAGCGGCCTGGGCAAATAACGGGGCATCGGATGCTCCTATGTTGAACATCTTGATGCGCTCCGGTTCCATGCCCACTTCCTCGAGCATTTGCTTAACGTGCCTTACGGCTCTTTTGGCTTTTAGATTTCCTTCCAGGAAATGACAATCGCCTTCCTCTCAGCCTCCGACCATCACGGCGTCGGCCCCGTCCTCGAAGGCCTGCATCAGAATGATCGGTTCCACTTTCCCGGTACACATCAGCTTCACTACCCGGATATTCGGCGAATATTCCAGCCGCATTGACCCCGCTAGGTCGGCCGCCGAATAGGTGCAATAGTGACAGCAGAAAGCAATGACTTTTGGCTCATAATTATCTGTCATTTTCAATCTCCTTTATCGACCTAATCTAAGCACATCACGGCGCTCTTGGCCTCGATCTGTGCATCTTTATAATTCATCAGGGTAATGGCCTTGCGAGGACAAACGCTGGCGCAGATGCCGCAACCCTGGCAGGCGGCCGCCTCTATAACCACTGCGTTCCGGTCACCAAACTTGGGAACCCCGAACGGGCAGGCCCGAACGCAGGTCAGACAGGCCACGCACTTGTCCTCATCTACCACAGAGACAACTCCGCTGGTCATCAGGTGTTTTTGTGATAGTATTGTCACCGCACGCGATGCCGCACCCTGAGCCTGAGCCAGTGTCTCCGAGACAAACTTCGGCGCGTGGGCCAAGCCGCACAGATACATACCCTCATTGACAAAATCCAGCGGACGGAGCTTCATATGAGCTTCCATATAGAAACCATCGGCAGTCAACGGCAGCTTCAATTTGCTGGCAAATTGTGATTGATCCGGTTGTGGCCTCACTGCCGTCGAGAGAATTAACATGTCTGCCGAGATCGATATCTCATCACTTATCACGGGATCAAATGCTTTTATTTTGAGCTTACCATCTTCTTCGGTGACTTCCGGCTTGCTATCCGGATTGTAACGCAAGAAGAGGACACCCTTCTTCCGGGCCTCTTCGTATGCCAGCTCTTTCATTGCATAGGTGCGCATATCCCGGTACAACACGTATATGTTCATTTCCGGGTTGGCCTCTTTTAGCTTAAGGGCATTTTTCACCGCGTGCGTGCAGCAGATGCGCGAGCAGTAATTGTGCTCCGTCTCTCGCGACCCGACACACTGGATCATCACCACCGATTCCCAGCTTGAGGGGTCGATTTCCTGCTTGCCAATCTTCTCCTCCAGCTCATGCTGTGTTATCACGTTCGTTGATTCGCCGTAGAGGTACTCGCCTTCTGGCTTGTACTCGGTTCCTCCTGTCGCCATAATGACAATACCATGATCCACAACAAACTCTTGACCATCCGCGGTCCTGACTGTGCTATGGTAATTGCCCACGTATCCGCCAAACTCTTTCAGTTCGGCATTTTTATAAACCGTTATCTTCGGATTGTTATCCACCTGTTCTACCAGGGATTTCAGCAGCGCCTGCGGGTCGGAATCGGCTTTTTCCGTGTAGAAC
>CAZWIP010000329.1:0-3074 GCA_964634125.1 uncultured Dehalococcoidia bacterium | reverse complement strand
ATGATGCCAAAGTGTTCGGTTCAAAAAGTGTCCCATTATCGCTGGTTGCCAACACCTGTCACGGTCATTGTAAATATCCAGTTCCCGGAAATTGATTTCTATCCCTAAGACTTCTTTAGCTGCACTAAGTCGTTCGGTCATTCGGGAAATAGGCACAATGGTGTGCGCTCCTCTTTCCTTGACCCAGTCTCTGCGAGCGTAGTTATCCACACCACTGACTTCACAGCCCAGCTCACCAAGCCAGAGAGCCAGTGTCCATCCCAGGTACCCATCGATCCCCAGGATCATTACCCGCATGTTCTTCAATAGATATCCGTACGGCGTCGGTTGCCATTCCGGGCATTGCTCAAAGGTGATTGTGTCAGGATCATGAGGTTCCAGGTCGCGACGTCTTCTGCATGTTGCTACTGTCTCAGTACTTGTTTTCAAATCTGCTGCCGGACAATTGCTGCATGTACATTGTGCGTTAAACATTTTGTATATTCTACCTCCTAAGAACTTGAGTGCATATCTCGATGATAATACCATGGGGATACATGTCAAGGTAAAGACAGTTAAACAATGCAATTTAAACCGATTATTTACCAAAATTTGACCCTGCGGTAACAGTTGGTAACATAGGTGCCCCCGGTCACCATGTATTTCAACGCTTTCTGGCGCTTTGGTTTCATCCGTTTGGTAGCCTGCGGTCTTTTGCGATTAAATAACCCAGAATTTTCATGCCACCAGTTGCGGGGTCTTTCGTAAGTAGTGTCTCTCGAAGCCTTGGGGAGGATACATATAAAAAACAGTCTCTTTTCTAAATTCGGCCATATCTGAGAAATACTTTCAATTTCCTGTTTCGTACCAGATAGACAGTGAACCAGACAAATATTATTACTCCGATCAATTCAGGAATACCCAGGAACGGATTATCAACCAGTCGTTCCAATCGATGCTCCATGGTAGACCAGGACCAGAAGTCATAGTTGTACTTTTCGAATGTGAACCCAAACAGTGGCCAGAAAAGGGTCTGATGGTAATTCCACATCCTATCCAGGACAATATGGGTCACGATTCCGAAAGAGAGAGCCAGCAAAGAGGTTTTTTTCCATCTCCGATACACATACCATCCTGCGATAGTAATGATGATGGCAAACAAAAGTGTATGACCGAATATCCGTCCATTTTCGAAAACATCGCTCAGGAAGAAACGCCCTATTGGCTTGTCTATAATGTCTGGCAAGAGGGAACCGAGGAGCAGAATGCGGATATCCAGCCGTTGCCCCAGTGAGCCAAACCATGACCTGTCCGAATCGTCATCCGATGGACTGGCTATTTCAGCAGTATCATTTCCTGCATCTACACTTTTGAACCTCTTGCCAATAACGCCGTTGATCAGAAGCGCCGCTCCCAGGGTAATCCCTGCGTGACCAAAGATAAACATCTTTCTACCTAGGCGTGATGATAGCGGCTGGCCAGCGACAATGCAACCTTCTAGCTTCGTTTCAGTGGCTTTTCAACAAGTCCAGCGTGATGGGAGAACAACCGTGGGATAATCACGATATTACTTCGCATGATACGTTTCAGGCAATGCTTTAAAAACCGGAACAAAGGTCCGGTTCAGGTGTGACGCGTTACAAACCACTAGATCTATGAGGATTTTGTGAACGGGGGACTTACTTATTAGTGTTTCATCAAGCAAGGGCATTACCAGCGTTTTCCGTCAGGGTCACTGCCGACACCAACTACGATGGTATTTCGTTTCCGATCTAGTTGAGTTGGCGCTTGATCCTAACTCAAGGGCCCCCTCTGCCGAAGCTAAGTCACCAAGTGTTACGTTTGAATGATCCCGACTAATCAAGCGCCCCCACCCAAATCGAGAGTAATATTTGGTGTAGAACCAATTGTAGAGGAAGAACATCGATCAAAACATCATGATTTAGCCTCTCGGTACCAATGATGACGAGTGACACCACCACTATTACACTGTAATATGATAGTTTGGCTTCACCATTTTGTCGTATTCGCCCTCCAAGAACGGTATCACGTAGAGAACATCAAGTTAACCATCAAACCAGAAAATAAAAAAATTGTTCCCCACGAAAACAGTTGTTCAAAACAAAACTTTGAATTTTAAAACAGTGTTCTTCATGAGAAAGAGTACCTGATCAGTAAATTCTAGCCACAAGTGTGAAATGTTTAAATATGAACAATCCCAATCAGATCAATTGAATAAAGTTCTTGATAAGGCATCTTGTGTGACCGATGTGGAGGCAGTGAAAATATTAGGTAAGAACAGAATTACTCACTGGAAAGTTGGGGATTGATTCAACGGGTGTCGTTAAGAGGTGTTCCGGTACACATCCTTCCGATGTCCGATTTTCACGATGCAAACAATCAGTTTATCGTCCTCAATTGAGTACAGAATACGATTAACCCCACATCGAAGGCGGTATTTCTCTTCAGAGGTAAGCTTGCGACACTGTGGCGGACGAGGATTATCCGCGAGAGATTCAATAGCTGTGAGAATACGCTGAACCTCTTTCTTGGGGATAGGCTTCAAATCCTTCAGGACCGAGCGTCGGAATACGATCTCATATCTTGCCATTCCGCTTGAGTTCCTTTAAGGTCTCTTCGAAGGACATCAGCGGTTCATTGGCACGTTCTTCGAACGCGGCCAAATCTTCAATATCTTCGGCCAGTGCCAACTTGACTGCGTCGTTTACCACCTCTGAGATAGAGCGCGATGTTTCTATTGACTTAAACTGGAGCGCTTTGTGCAGGTCTGGATCGAGATAGATCGTTGCTCGCTTAGTTCGTGTAGTCATTGTTACCCCTCCATCACTTATGATATCACTAAAACGTTACAACGTCAAGACGTTATAACGTCGTGCGATGGGACCAGCAGTGTCGGGTGACCGGTGACGCTAGATTTCCCCTCTCTTCCAGTCAGGCGGATCCAAGTCAGTCTCATATCTTCCTGAAAGATATGAGTTAGGTTTTGCCCGTTCAATTTTGAGATATAAATCAATTGAGCAACATAACACCTATAAGGACTCCCTTTGTCAAGGGTAAACGTCTCCCCCCTCTGG
>CAZWIP010000328.1:0-3086 GCA_964634125.1 uncultured Dehalococcoidia bacterium | reverse complement strand
TCCCAAGATTGCCTATGCTACCAACTGATACTATTTAATTGCCGGAGTAATAATCCACCAACTCATGCTACTCACGCCGATATTCTACGGGGACAAACCATCGAGAAGGAGGCTGACATGAAGAAGCTGGTAATTCTGTTGGTGCTATTTTTGACTTTGGTGCTATTACTGAACTCAATGGCTTGTGACAGTGGTGGTGAGGAAGCAACTTTGGACCCTGTGGTACAACCATCAGGTACTATTACGTCAGAACCCCCAGTGACACTGGAACCAGCCAAAATCACCATTGGCAACCTCACAGATATAACTGGCCCATCATCGAATGCACTGGTTGTAATTACCACCGCACTTGAGGATTTGGCGCGGTATTACAATGAAAACAACTTCATCCCTGGAGTGGAATTGAAAGTTGTCAGCTATGATACCCAATACGACCCAAACAGATTCACCACTGGTTATGAATGGCTGAAAGAACATGGGGCAGACTTTATCTTTTCGAGTGTTCCTGACACACCTCTGGCGTTGAAATCGATAGTTGATAAGGAAAAAATGCCTTTCTTTTCAGCGAGTGGATACTTGGATGCGTTAGATCCGCCAGGATATGTGTTTATTCTGGGTACGATTCCTGAGCATCAGGCCTATACATTTCTTAACTGGATTGCTGAAAATGATTGGGACTATGAGACCAATGGGCCAGCCAAGATTGGATTGGCTTCATGGACTGATGGCTACTCACAGTCTTTCATGGGCGCAATGCAAGAGTATGCCGAGGTGCACCCAGAACAGTTCGAGTGGATTGGCGGGTATCAAACTAACTTTGCATTCACATGGGGGCCAGAAGTGGAATCTCTGAAAGATTGCGACTATGTATTTCCATGTGTGATGCCGATTGCGTTCATGAAGGAGTATATAAGTGCTGATGGCAACGCAAAGTTCATTTGTGCTGATGCTCAGACTGGTTTTTTCTCCCTGATAAGTGATGCAGAACTTTGGGGCGATATCGATGGATCGTTGTTTGTCAAGGGAGGCTCCATGTGGTGGAATGACGATGATGACGAACTTATCAATTTGAACAAGAACGTTCTTTACGAAAACCATCCAGATAAAGCAGAACAGATCATACGGGCTGGTTCCGGTTATCTAGCGGTGGCTGGTATTTACTATCCCATGTTTGAAATGATTGCTGATGCGGTAGAAGCTGTGGGGGCAGCGAACTTTGATTCACAAGCTCTATATGATGCAGCTATTTCATATTCCCTGGTAATCGATGGTGTTGAACGATCCGGTTTCACTGAGACAAAACGCTATGCTCTGAGTAACTACATGATATACAGAGCAAGCGTTGCTGATGAGGATATCGTAAGGGCGGCTGAAAACTGGATACCTCATCTGGTTGAACCATAAAAACATACAACCGTAGAAACTGCGAAAGGAGAAAAAGATGCCCAAAGATGAACGATACGATGTTGTCATCATAGGCGGCGGGCCCAATGGAATGGGCACTGCCGCGTATCTGGCCAAGGCCGGACTCAGTGTATGCGTACTGGAGGAGAGGACCGAGTGCGGGGGTGCCTGTGAAACGGTGGAACCCTTCCCCGGAGTGCGCATCTATCCCCATGCCTTACTGATGTATGCCTCACCGGCTCCGGCTTTCGATCAACTTGAGTTGTGGAAGTACGGCTTCCGCATGAACTGGAATCCGGTAGGCTGGGAAGACCTCATGGTAGGCGGCAACTCGACTACCCAGGGAGTTTCTCCTAATGACGAGAGGGACTTGATGGGATTTGGCAAGCTGGGCGGATTGCTCGGTGATCCCAAACCATTCACCAAAGAATTGATGCGGGCCGCTTTCTGGTGCCCTCCTCACCCTCCGGAGGTCGAGGTCACCGATGAGAATGTCCCCTATATGCAGGTCTATAAAAAACATCAGCCGGATGTATGGACGCCGGAATTGCGCCAGTGGACCATGTTCGATATGATGGACGAGCATTTCGGCAGCGAGCCGTTTAAGGTCATTATGGCATTTGCAGCCTATGGCTCCGGTGCCGCCGGTCACTGGGAAGGCGTGGCTGTACCTGCCCTTCTGGCAGTTCAGCTTCTCGTTGCCCCTAATCTCGGAAAACAAAGTGTGCCGAGGGGTGGGTTGCATGGTTATTTCCACGCCATCCATCGATGCTCGGTTGCCCATGGTGCGGTCGTCAGGACCATGTGCGCCGTGGAAGAAATTATAGTTGATGATGGACGGGCGGTGGGAGTGAGGCTGAGGGATGACGCGGCAATGGGCGGAAAGAAGATATGGGCCAACAAAGCAGTGATTTCCGCTGTTGATTACCGGCAGACATTCTTTGATATGGTGGGAACAAAACACCTGCAGCCCAGCTTCATTCGCAATCTTGAAGACGTAAGTTTGAAGAACGGAACACTCATGGTTACCGCTTACCATACCAAAGAGCCGATACGCTGGAAACCCAAGTGGGGGGATATATTGAACCATCAGTCATATGGGCCTGACAAGGTACCATTCGGGATTGTCTATCCTTCCGATTCACGTGAGTTGTACTATGAGAACATTGGGGATTGTGATGCCCGTAAGAGCATGCCTACAGTGCCACCGGAGAAGTTCATGTGGTTACTGTGCCCATCACAGAACTTTGATCCGACTGATTGCCAGGGTTCCTATCCCAATGGATACATATCAGCCCCATTTGAGGCAAATGTTCCCGTACCAGAAACTCAGGTAGAGGGAATAGATACCCAGATTGAAAGAAAGGCCGAACTTGATGAGCACATGCGAAAGTCTTTCAGCCAGGCTTTGGATGGGCTCGAACCTGAAAATATCCTGCACACCTGGTCATCCAGCGGCCGGGAAGTGGAATTTCGCAACACGGGCCTTATCGGTGGAACCTGGTGCGGCAGCCGCCATTGCGCTGATCAGTCGGGAGAGAATCGGCCCATACCGGAACTGACCCGGTACCGCTCGCCAATCGATGGGCTGTATTGCGCTCACCAGACGATGTCACATCCGGGCGGGCTGTGCCTGATGGCGATTCCCTACAACTTGATGCACATCCTCATTGAGGACGGGG
>CAZWIP010000327.1:0-3103 GCA_964634125.1 uncultured Dehalococcoidia bacterium | reverse complement strand
AACCCCAAACACAACATGTAGTAGGTAGTCCAACGAAAGGGATAGCCCTATAGAACAAAAACGACTGAATCAGAAGCTGCTATTGAACGTTAACGTACCACATCTGCCATTTGAAATGATCCGTGGGGTCGAGCTAACTCGTCCGGGGCACCGGAGCTACCATGATGGAATTGAGAAGGGACATGATGGTAAGCGTGATTACTATTGGATAGTACGCAGTGAGCCAGTTTGGGACGAGAAAGAAGGGACAGATATTTGGGCTATACGTCAGGGAAAAGTCTCGATTACGTCACTTCCAGCTAACTTGCCGGGATCAACACGATCACGAGCTCTTAAAGATACTTGCTCCGCTTTATATGAGGAACTCTGCCCCTCAAACGATTAACCTTCGTATTTGCTTGATTGCTATCTCAGCTTGACACTAAATTAGGCTTTTGTTACTATCAAATGGCTGTGGGGGTATAGCTCAACTGGGAGAGCGCGGCGTTCGCAATGCCGAGGTTGGGGGTTCGAGTCCCCCTATCTCCACCAAAGGTGACAAAAGGAAGAACTTTTTTTCGCTTCGATCCATTTCACGAATAACCGCAAAAACGCCTCTCTTTCAATAACACTTATTACAGTCCGATTCGCAAATTTGAACATCTTAGATCGTGGAGTATAATAGATTTTAGATTTTATGACTGTTTCATATTTTTGTTCACAGTGGGAAGCTCATGAAATGGAAGAGATCGGATTTGAAGAAGAACCCTATTGTACCATGAGTCCTGCGGTGCTGATGACAGACCTCTGGACTCAATCAAAGTCCACAAATTCCCCACCGTCTGAAACATTCCACATCCACCTCACTCGAGATCATTTCATTCCCATTATTCTTACGTTTGATGACTGGTAGATACTTGTAGATCGGCTACGAGTTCAATCATTTGATTGTGCTGATTGGCTAGGGTATACTTTTGACCGCGGCATTTGTACTCAAGATCATAATGTCGTTTTTAATTTGGTCATTGTGCCTTTGGAAACGTAGCCAATAAGGTGGTAGATAGCATTTCTAGACCTACGTTGATAATTTGGCTAATGCCGACTGTACTGGGCCCTACAGTGCAAAGTTGAAAGAATAATGATCTTTGACAAAAGGGGAGAGAAATGAAGGAAAGTAAATTGGAGCAAGTACAACCTGTACGACAAGGTAACAGGGTATTTCGCAGAACTGTGAAGCGGCACTTTAGGCTCCGACCAGTTCCAGACGTTCCAGTGATATTTCGCGTTCTTCGCGATATTTTCACCCGAACGCCTTTCGCACCCATGTTTCTGACACTGGTTGCCTTGTGGCTGCTATTCGCACTCGGCATGTATCTAATCGAACGGAACGCTACTGGAGCAGAGATGACATCCTACGGCGAGGCTCTATGGTGGGCACTAGCAGCCGTCGAGACCATGGGTACCCCATACGAACCTGCCACGAATGGTGGGCACATACTTGGTGGAATATGGGCCGTTCTGGGCGTTATGGTTTTCTGGGGAACCATAATTGCAAGTGTCACCGTATATTTCACCAATCGTCGTAATTCACATTCGTCCCGAATGATCGAAACGATCCACTACGATTTGGACGAATTGGAAAAACTTACCTTAGATGAGCTTGATATGTTGAAATACACCACTGGCAGGATCATAGATGATCGGATTGAAAAAGTAAAAAGTGCCCAAGACACATATAAAAATAAGAAGTAGCCAGGAGAGAAAATGGCACGTCCCGGACACTGTGCGCTAACCAGTCACATCTGATATGATCTTTAATCAAGGTTGCATGTTGAGTGTTAGATTGGTAGAATCGACGATGTCGGAGTGATGGGCTTGGTTAGGTAGGCAAGCGTAATTTGGTTAGTTATACCTTTTGCATCTCTATCTCCACCAAAACCGGCATCGAAAATGACCAAGTAAACCGGGTGACCGCTCTGATGTCCGTTCATACGGCATCGGGGAGGAAAGTCCGAGCTCCACCGGGCAGGGTGCTGGGTAACACCCAGGGGGGGCGACCCTCGGAAAGTGCCACAGAAACTAAACCGCCTTTCCTTTACTGGAAGGGTAAGGGTGAAAAGGTGAGGTAAGAGCTCACCGCTCCGATGGTGACATCGGTGGCGGGTAAACCCCACCTGGAGCAAGGCCAAATAGGAGGACGTAGGGCGCCCGGCCTGTCCTCGGGTAGGCTGCACGACCCTTCCGGTAACGGAAGGGCTAGATAGATGGTCACCATCCTTCCAACATTGGAAGGATACAGAACTCGGCTTACAGGTTTACTTGGCCATTTCTTTTAATTACATATGGGAAACATAGCAATAGTTGTAGTAGACATGTTGAAGGACACTGTCTACACTGAGAATCATGCTGGCATGGGCAACTTTGCCAGAGCTCTCATACCAAACATACAACAACTGCTAGCATTTGCACGTACAAATGGAATGCCAGTAATCTTCGCCAATGATGCTTTTCTACCAGACGATTTCATTTTTCGTGAAAGCAACGCAAAACCTCACGCTATCATGGGTACACAGGGCGCGAAAGTCATTAACGAATTTGGCCCGGAAGAATCAGACATCATCATGGAGAAACGGCGATTCAGCGCTTTTCTGGGCACAAACCTTGACCAGACTCTGAATAAAATGGGGATTGATACTATTGCGGTAGCAGGAATCGGCACCCCGGTTTGTGTGCTTACAACAGTATTAGATGCAATAGCCTACGATTTTAAAGCAGTATTGTTGGAGGATTGCTGCGCCTCATTTCGGCCAGCGGATCATGAGGCTATCATTGGGGTATATCGAAAATGTCTCAGGGATCCTATACTTAGAGTGATGACTCTGGATCAGTTCCTCTCGACCATTTCAGATGGCAGATAGGTAGTTGTCTGTTCCGGTTCTGTCTGGCCACCGAGTTCTCCGCTCACTACTTGGATGAATGAATCGTCTGAGAAATATAATCCCTTCTTAACCATATAAGTAGCGAGGTCTCCAACGCGGCAACTATAACCCCATTCGTTATCGTACCAGGTTATATTAACCCGGCAATTAAATACTAGACAAAACATCGAAAATATATTACAATT
>CAZWIP010000326.1:0-3116 GCA_964634125.1 uncultured Dehalococcoidia bacterium | reverse complement strand
CCCAAGATTGCCTATGCTACCAACTGATACTATTTAATTGCCGGAGTAATAACATTCGACAGCCCTGAAAAAAGAAATGCTCTCAATCCCACGGACCTGGAAGAACTGTTTAGATTAGAAGGTGAGTTCACTGGCGATACAGATGTGTGGGTATTGATCCTTACCGGAGCTGGGGATAAGACATTCTGCGCCGGGGCTGACCTTGCAGAAGGCGTTGGCGGGGTGCTAAGTGGTGAGATCAAGTTTGATCCGTTGCCCAGGCGTTGGTTCAGTCACTGTTACAAGCCCATCATAGCTGCGGTGAACGGTTTCGCCACCGGTGGTGGTATGGAAATGGTATTACTAACAGATATTCGTATTGCGGCTGAGAATGCGAGCTTCGGTCTGCCGGAAGTGCGCTGGGGACTGGTTCCCCAATTCGGCGCTTGCTGTAACCTTCCCCACCAGATCCCGTATTGCCGTGCCATGGAACTCCTGCTCACAGGCGATCGGATCTCCGCCCAGGAAGCCTTGCAGTATGGACTGATCAACAAGGTCGTATCCCAGAATGAACTCATGTCCTCGGCCATGCAAATGGCGAAACGTCTTTGCGAGAATGGTCCGGTAGCCCTCCGATTGTCTAAGGAAGTAGCTCTAAAATCACGCGGAGTACCACGAGAGATGGGCTATCTGATGGAGATGGAGATTGGCGGACAGGCCTTCAACACAGAGGATGCCAGGGAAGGTCCGATGGCTTTCTTTGAGAAACGGAAACCAAACTTTCGCGGTTTATGATGCCGTAGATTGCAGACTGAGCGATGCGCTATGTCAAACTTTGATATCTAAAGGAGGTTAAACATGACTGAGATGGGAAGAGCGGCAGTTTATACGGGACTGGGGCAACCTCTGGAAATAAAGGAATACCCAGTACCCGATCCCGAACCGGGGGCCATAGTGGTAAAACTAACACTTGCCAATATCTGCGGATCTGATCTTCACATGTGGCGCGGTGATATTGATCTGGGAGCCTTGGGAGCCCCATTACCTACCATACTGGGACATGAGATGACCGGCACTGTGGACAAACTGGGGCAAGGTGTCACCACCGACTCCGCCGGGCAGCCTCTGGCCGAGGGAGACCGCGTGATCTATCAATATTTCGTTCCCTGTGGACGATGCGTATGTTGCCTTCGGGGAGAAGAAACTGCTTGCGTTGCAAACCTCATGTATATGTGCCCGGTTGATCCTCCTCCGCATTTTTTAGGGGCATATGCTGACTACTACTATGTTCGTCCTAATCAGACTGTCCTCAAGGTGCCTGATGATCTCAGCGATGAGATGGTCGCTCCAGTGAACTGTGCACTTTCGGAGGTCATTTTTGGCTTGGAAAAAGTCCGTTTTGGCTTCGGAGAGACGATCGTTATTCAAGGAGCCGGAGGGCTGGGGATTTATGCCACAGCGGTTGCCCGGGAGATGGGCGCGGATAGAATTATCGTCATCGAAGGTATCGATGAACGGATTGAACTGGTTAAGTCATTCGGCGCGGATGAAATCATCGATATGAAACAATACAGTACTCCTGAAGATCGGATTGGTCGGGTGTTGGAACTGACGGGATTCCAGGGGACGAACGTCGTGGCTGAACTAGCAGGCGTACCTGCGGCTCTTCCCGAGGGAGTTAATATGCTGGGGCAGGGAGGACGCTGCCTTGAGATCGGAAATATCAGCCCGGGACACACCACTGAAATCGATCCTGCCCTTCTGGTCATGGGTTCGAAAACCATCTATGGTGTGACATTCTACAATGCGGCAGCTCTGAAAAAAGCTCTCGATTTCCTGAGCCGAACGAAAAACAAATACCCATTTGAAAAAATACTGTCCCGCAAGTATCCGCTGGAAGAGATCAACCAGGCATTTGAAGATCAGGATAAAGGGCTGGTTTCACGCAGTGCCATTGTTCTTTAAGTGTTATCACAGAAACCGGTTTGGAGCATTGTATGAAAGATAACGAGAGTTTGCTGGAGGGTTGCCGCGTTTTGGACCTTACTGATGAGAAAGGTCACCTTTGCGGTAAAGTGCTGGGCGACTTCGGCGCAGACGTTATAAAAGTGGAAAAGCCCGGAGGTGACGCGTCACGGAATATAGGTCCCTTTTGCGATGAAATCCCTGATCCTGAGAAAAGTCTGTCGTGGTTTGCCAGTAATACCAGCAAACGCGGAATAACGCTCAACATCGAAAATACCGAGGGAAGGGAAGTATTCCTGCGTCTGGTAGAAACTGTAGACATCGTCGTTGAATCATTCGAACCAGGGTACATGAAAAGCATAGGGTTGGGCTATGCAGACCTGCGTGCAGTCAGATCTGACATCATCCTGACCTCCATAACCCCTTTCGGCCAAGAAGGTCCGTATGCTCACTATCAGGCTACCGATCTTATCGGTGTGTCTATGGGAGGTTTGACACGACTTCTCGGGGAACTGGGGCGCCCGCCTGTACGTATGAGTTGTGATCCTCAAGCGTATTTCCATGCCGGTCTTCAGGGAGCAACCGGATCGATGATGGCTTTCTACCATCGCGAGATTACAGGAGAAGGGCAGTATATAGATGTTTCGATGCAGGCGGCGGTACTTCTGGCGTTAATGCATGCCCCCGAGATCTATGAGCTCATGAAAGTCAACGTTATTGGCATGGGTCAGTTCTTCGTCACGGTAAGACCTGAACCGCAAGGAATGTTGTTTACACAGCTTATTATGCCCTGCAAAGATGGTCACGTTTTCTGCACGTTCGGGGGTGGCGCATTTGGGGGACAGGTCCAGTCCTCTAGATCATTGATAGAATGGGCCAATGCAGAAGGAATGCTTCTCGAGTTGACGGACCTTGATTTAAGCAAGTTCGATACATCGACGATCACTCAGGAGGAGCAGGACCGCCAGTATGCTCTTATCATCGAATTCATCAAGACCAAGACCAAAGCAGAACTATATGAGGAAGCAGTGAAGCGAGGGATCATGCTGGCTCCCTGCAACAATATCGTAGACATCATGAAGAATGCACAGTTAGATGTCAGGGGCTTTTGGGAGAAGGTAGATCATCCTGAATTACAGCGGAAAATCGTTTATCCTGGAGCGCCCGTCAAA
>CAZWIP010000325.1:0-3149 GCA_964634125.1 uncultured Dehalococcoidia bacterium | reverse complement strand
TCCCAAGATTGCCTATGCTACCAACTGATACTATTTAATTGCCGGAGTAATAACAAGTCCTCAAGGATTCTGAAGAAGGCGAGGGTTATACCTCGCCTTCTGTTTTTTGTAACCCTGTGAGCTGAGTAGACTTTACATAACGGCATTAAATGTTTCGTTTTTACGTGTGTGCCAGCTTGTTATACGAAGTAAAAACGACTATAATGAAGGATTAGGTTAGTAATTGGACTGATGGAAACATGGCAGAGAAACGCGATTATTATGAAGTATTAGGCGTCAATAACCAAGCCACGGATGAGGATTTAAAGAAGGCTTATCGAAAGCTTGCATTTCAGTATCATCCGGATCGCAATAAGGACAAGGGCGCAGAAGACAAGTTCAAGGAAGTAAACGAGGCGTACGAGGTCCTTAGCGACGCTCAAAAACGATCCAATTACGAACGATTCGGTCATGCAGGAGTCGATGGCGGAATTGGTCGTGGATTCGAAGGGTTCGAATTCGGTGGATTTGGAGATATATTTGATGCATTCTTTGGAGGCACGACCAGGAGACGTCGCTCGACTGCTGAGCGCGGTGCAGACATCAAAATGGGGATAGAGATATCATTTGAAGAGGCTGCATTTGGATGCGAAAGGGAACTGGAAATAGAGCGTGTTGAACCCTGTTCAGTTTGCCACGGGGTCGGCGCCAAGCAAGGAAGTCATCCTGAAAAGTGTCCCAATTGTGGTGGCGCAGGTGAAGTGCGTCGTACACAACAGGGATTATTTGGTCATTTTACCAACATAACAACGTGTGAACAGTGTCGTGGGCGCGGAACCATCATTACCAATCCGTGTGAACAATGCGATGGGATTGGAAGAGAAAGAAGAAAGCGCAAGGTCGCAGTGAAGATACCAGCTGGTGTGGATGATGGCAATACGGTTCGGTTGTCGGGAGAGGGGCATAGTGGTATTGGTGGAGGGCCTCCGGGGAATCTCTTTGTAACCCTATCGGTTCCAAATCATGCCTTCCTGCGACGTGACGGAGCCGATGTTATCTACGATCTGCCTCTTAATTTCGCACAGGCTGCTCTTGGCGGAGAGCTAGAGGTGCCAACACTGGAAGGAGATTTCAGTTTAAAAATCCCTGCTGGTGTTCAACACGGGAGAATCTTTCGTATTAAAGGGGCTGGGGTTACACACCTCCATCGATCAAGTAGAGGTGATCAGCTGGTGATTATCTATGTGGTCACCCCAACACAGCTGGATAAAGAACAGAAAAAGGTGTTCAGAAAACTGGCAGAAACGCTGGAACCTGCCACATTGCCCAAAGAAGACAAAGGTGTTTTTGGCAGGATGAAGGATTCCTTTTCTGGCCGAAGTTAGGTATACTATAATCTCTCCTTTTGATTCCACCCACTTCATATTAGGGATGTATCTATAAATGCATCGCTTTTTTATTCCTCCTGAAAGAATCGATAAGGGCAATGTTTCTATCACTGGTGGCCAGGCTCATCAGATGAGAGAGGTCTTGCGTTTAAAATCCGGTGATCGAGTAATGGTGCTTGACAACAGTGGAATGGAATATCAGGTTGAATTGGGAGATATAACTCGGGAAAGAGTTTATGGTAAAGTGATTGCACAGTGTCTCTGCCAGAACGAGCCGAAAAAAAAGATAACGCTGTATCAAACATTGCTCAAGGGTGATAAGTTTGAGTTGGTCTTACAAAAATGTACCGAGGTGGGTGTGAGTAGATTTGTCCCGATTATCTGTGAACGTTGTGTTGTCGATGTGCCAAGTCAATCTCGGTTTGATCGATGGAGTAAGATCCTTACTGAGGCAGCAGAGCAATCGAAGAGGGGGAAAACCCCTGATCTTGATCAGGCCATCGATCTGAAGCAGGCTTGTGAAGGAGTAGAAGGGCTTTCACTGATGCCGTGGGAACAGGAGACTACTGATGGTATCAGGTCTACAATAAAGAATTTTATTGATGCAAAACAAGTGAACATATTTATTGGTCCTGAGGGTGGATTTACTTCTGATGAAGTTGAGTTTGCGCGAGGTAAGGGAATAATCCCAATTACGCTGGGAAAACGCATTCTTCGTGCAGAAACGGCAGGAGTGGTCACTACAGTTATCCTTATGTATGAATTCGGGGAGTTGGATTGAATTTAATAAACTAGACATAAAGTAACTGCCTGTGAAAAAAATGAAAGAAGATAGAACCATCACTGTCAATAGGAAAGCGTATCACGACTATATCATTACTGACTCAATTGAGGCGGGGATGGTGCTTACAGGCACGGAAATAAAATCGATTAGGTTGGGAAGAGTAAACATTCGTGATGCATACGCCAGGCCTGAAAACGGAGAGTTATGGCTGTTGAATGCGCATATTGCACAGTATAAGGAAGGCAATCGATATAACCATCATCCGACAAGACCACGCAAGCTGCTTTTACATAAACGAGAGATAAGGGGATTAATAGCTGATGTGGCGAAGAAAGGCTTGACTTTGGTTCCAGTCAAAATGTATCTTAAAAACGGACGCGCGAAAGTGGAAATCGGTGTTGCAAAAGGTAAGAAAATCCACGATAAAAGGCGCGCTATAGGCCAGCGCGAAACGGATCGGGAAATGGATCACGCTATGAAATCGCGCAATCAGTAGACATTAACAATTGAATATGGGGACGAGTGGTTTCGACAGGGGGAATGGGCGATCCGGGATTGCAGGCCGAGGTTCCCATCGACCTCGCTAAACAGGTGGGAAAAAAAAGTAACCGACGAACCAGTTTTGGTTGCTGCCTAATTAACCTTTAGGCACGTTCAGCTCCACCTATCCTTGGCTGGAGGGGATTGGACGACGCAAAGCCGGGGTGCTGCATCTCTGATGACGATGGGGGATGCCTAAGATAAATCGTCTGGTCTGGTCAAACTTCGCCAGTTAAGGCTGGCCAGATAAGATAAAAGGCTGGATAAGCTTGTAGTAGATCCCGGACGGATTTCTTTTGGACGGGGAGTTCGACTCTCCCCCGTCTCCACCACAAACACAGAGCCTCCGGATCGTGTAATTCCGGGGGCTCTTTTAGTAGGATGACATCGGAATCCTGTTTGGTAGTATTACTCCGGCAATTAAATAGTATCAGTTGGTAGCATAGGCAATCTTGGGA
>CAZWIP010000324.1:0-3154 GCA_964634125.1 uncultured Dehalococcoidia bacterium | reverse complement strand
TGAAATGAATAAGTTTGACCAGTCCAGGTTGATTAACCTTATTGATAGAGGAATGAACGAGTGAAAGCCATTATTCTTGCAGCCGGTCAGGGAACCCGACTGCGTCCATTAACAGACCATAAACCAAAATGTATGGTAGTATTTAAAGGAAAACCGATCATTGATCACATCATTGATACCTTCAACCTTTGTGGGATTGATGATATTATTGTTGTAAGCGGGTATGCTGGGGATGTATTGGAGTCCCACCTTTACGGAAGAGGTGTAAGGTTTATCAGAAACGAACAGTTTGATTCCACAAATATGGTTTATTCCTTGTTCTGCGCCGAGAATGAATTCAATGACGATCTGATAATATCCTATAGCGATATCATTTTCTCTCCCAGGGTGCTTCACCAGCTTATGGGAAACCCATCTCCCATATCAGTTGCAATCGACCTGAACTGGCAGCAATTATGGGACATAAGGATGGAGAATGTCCTGTCAGATGCAGAAACCCTGAAGATCTCAGCAGAAGGCCATATCGATGAAATCGGACTGAAGCCAGAAAGTATCGACGAGATCGAGGGGCAATACATTGGCTTAATCTCCATGCGATCAGAATCCCTAACCGATTTGATATCTGTTTATGCCAGAATTGAAGGAAGGCAACTCAATGGCAGGAAGCGAGACAATATTTTCATGACTGACCTTTTACAAGAGTTCATCAATTCTGGTATGATAATTTCAGCAGATCGATTCAATGGTGGATGGCTTGAGATCGACAGCTTGGAGGATCTGTCCAGCTATGATGATCGTGTCACGGAGTTACCAGGTTGGAGATGGCAGCATCTTCTGGAACCCGTTTCAGAGATTGGGCTTAAGGCCGGTGATGTGATAATGCAACACTTCGGAACTACAGAAATTGAAGCAATCAAGGGTGACGCAAGTCCTCTGACAAAGGCGGACCTGGCAGCACACACGTTAATCGTTGAGCAACTGGAGGCGCTTCCCGATAGATACCCAATTATCTCAGAGGAGAGTGTGAGCGAGGAAGATTGGCAGAAAAGGCAGGCATGGGATCGGTACTGGATGATTGATCCCCTTGATGGTACAAAGGATTTTCTGCAGGGGAGCGAGAATTTTAGCGTGAATATCGCACTGATGGTTGAAGGCAGTCCTGTACTGGGAGTAGTCTACGCACCTGTGCCAGGGAAATTGTATTGCGCCTCTGATAGCTGGGGCAGTTTCATGTTCGATCAATCAGGTACTGGTAAGAAAATACTCAGTGTAGTTGAACCAGGGGAACAATTGCATGTACTCACTTCTAAAAATCACCTAGATGAGCGAACCAAAAAGCACTTGGAGAATATTAATATAAAACAAGTGACCCACATGGGCAGCTCCTTGAAATTGTGCCATATTGCAGAAGGGCTGGCCGATATCTACCCTCGTCTCGGACCCCTCAGCGAATGGGATATCGCAGCTGCGAGCATCATCCTCACTGAAGCCGGGGGTCATGTAATCAATTCCCATGGGGATAAATTGATCTTTGCGAACCCGGATGGGAGGATAGCTAGCTTCGAGGCTGTATCAAGTCTCAAATTCAAGACATTTCTTGAGCAAATGGGTAGTGAGGGTTGATCAACCGCTGGGATTGGAATATCTGAACAACAACTGATATGATTGGATTATATAGAATATGAGAACTGAAACCCCGATTTTCATGACCGGTACTTTTCGCTCGGGTTCGGCGATGGTGAGCCGGATCCTGAATACTCATTCGAAGATCATCATGGCAAACGACAAGTATAAGTTCTTTAGATTTGCCTTTCAAAGGTATGAACCCCTGAATGAGTCGAATGTGATGAGGATGATATCTGATATGCACGACCGAGTTTATGCCAGATGGGGTTTGAGCATTAATTCCGAAGAATGTATCAATGAGATCAGAGCGGAAGGGTGTTCATATCGAACCATTTACAAGATTATGATGCGTAACCTGTACAAGGACTGGGAAACTCCGATCATTGGTGAACTGGAGGGAAGTGTCTGGAGAAATATACCTGACTTTTTCATGATGTACCCGAAAGGCAAAGCCATAATGCTGATAAGAGATATCAGGGATGTTGTAGTCTCCTTCAAGAAGATGACATTTGCTCCAGGAGATGATTACCTGGTTGCACTGTACAATGTTATCGATGCAATGGATTATTGGACACGTTTCACTAAAGAGTATCCTGATAGGTTTTATGGCATTCGTTATGAGAAGATCAAATCTGACCCGGAACCCGAGACCAGAAAAATATGTGATTTTCTTGAACTTGATTACGAGCCTGACATGATTAATGAATCAAAATGGACCGATATTGGAAAAGGGGGATGGACGGAATGGGAGAATAGGGCTGTATCCAGTTTCCACAAGGAGGGAGACTCTGACAATCCAATTGGCAGGTGGAGGAAGCTAATCAGCGAAGAGGATCATTTTCTTTGTGAGTGGCTGGCCAGAAGCCAGATGGCAGATTTCGAGATGGAACCTGAAGGAGGACCGGTCGGGAACCAGACACTGAATAGTGCAATGGAGAAACTAGTGAGCAGTGATCTCCTATTGGACTGTCTTAATACATGGATTCGCACAGGAAGTGGTGTTACTAGGTTCCCACTGGATCCACTGAAACCGGAGAACTGGAATAAACGCTACATGGAAAACCCAGACGTATTCAAGACGAAAACAGACTGAGCGTTCAGATGTTCAAGGATAAAAGAATATTGGCCATTGTTCCAGCGCGTGCTGGTAGTAAAGGCATCCCGGAGAAGAACATTAAACCCCTTTGTGGTAAACCACTCATCGAATGGACCATCGAGCCTGCGTTGGCTTCGAAACATATCGATGATGTCATGGTTTCAACGGATTCTGAGAGAATAGCTGCTCTTGCATCAGATTGTGGTGTCCAGGTTCCATTCCTTAGACCTGCGGAGTTGGCTCTTGACGAAACTCCCGGTGCAGACGTTATTCTGCATGTATTGCAGTGGTATGAGGAGGTTCGACAGACCTACGATTGCTTTATCCTTCTGCAACCTACCTCCCCCTTCCGAAAAATCTCTCACATGGATGACGCCATCGAAGTATGTGTGTATGATCAGGATGCCGATGCAGTAGGCTCCATATGTGAGG
>CAZWIP010000323.1:0-3158 GCA_964634125.1 uncultured Dehalococcoidia bacterium | reverse complement strand
CTAGTCTTTGTTATCACATTCGTTTACGGATTTCTCAGTAGCTGAGTTGTCTGGATCAGATTGAATGCCAGGTAAGGTTCCCCGGGATAACCGATTACTTTTCACCATAAAGATACTGAATATGCATGTACCGATTAAACCCAGCACAGCGATGAAACGAAATACTGCGGTTAGTCCTATCGAAGTCTCTATCAGCCCTCCCACCATGGAGCCAATAACCAAACCTGACGCCATGGCCATATTGGAAATCCCCATAACTGATCCCATCCCAATTTCACGACCTCTCTCCACTGCCATTGCATTGACGGATGGCATGGCCATACTTTCCGATATACCTATTGCCATAAACAAAATCAACAACGTGGTGAAACTCTCCATCCATGGAATAGAGAATGTTCCTATTACTACCACCAGCATCCCTGTGGTAGAGAGGACTATTCGATTCATACGGTCCCCAAGCGAACCGAAAGGATAGGCCAGGATTCCATTCACCAGCACACGTGCCGCAAGTACGATACCTATTTGGGCAACGGTGGTGCCAATTTCGTCCGTCATCCATATCCCGATGAAAGCAAGCACAGTACCGAAGAGTAGACCATATACCATCTGGAAAGTGACAATACCCAGAATGGCATTATCCCTCAGCATGGAAACAAAAGAGCGGGATGACTCACGAGATTCGGATATTTTTGGTGAAACTGCAGGCTCAGTCGAAGATGCTCTTCCCGGTAGGAACGCAATAACAACCACAGAACCAAACAGGCTCAATATGGACATACTGGCAAAAGCCGCGTCCATGCCGTAACCATCATATACAACGCCACCCAGAACAGGTCCTGTCCCATAGCCCGCTATCAAGGCCATATTAAACAGCGCCATATACCTAGCCTCATAACCAAGAGGCGCTAGCTCCCCAACATAGGCAAATGCGGTAGGAATCACCATCGCAACACCGACACCGCTAAACACTCGAAACAGTACCAGTTCATGATAGCTGGGGGACCATACATAGCCCACTGCCGCTGCAGCAAAAATCAGAAGACCTGACCAGAGGAAGAATTTCTTTCCAGTTCTGTCGGAGAATCTGCCTATCAACGGCATCAATGGAATTTGCGTGATAGCGAAACCAGAGAAGGCAAGACCCAACCAGACTCCACTGGCACCCATATCTTCAGCGAACACGGGTAGGAGGGGGCTTACCATACCAATACCCACGATACTGATGAACAGGGCTAACCAGACGACGATGAACGGTTTGTTGTCGGAAAGAAATCGGGGGAATCTGTCGATTGAACGAATTTGTGTATTATCCGATACAGGTTCCTGCATGCATTCACACCATAGCTTCCACGTAACCAACTTAGCTTGCTCACAGTTATTGTAACATCGATAGCGTCTGAGTTCTTCAGTATGAGAGGTTAGGGATTACTCAGTTCCCTATCTTTTTGTACGTAGTAACTTCCTTGACTTTAACTTCTTTAGTTCGTGAATTCGTCTCCCATAATCGTCTTTCAAGGCATGATTAAAGTCAATCAGACCAAGGATCCGGGTGCACCGAGTTCTAAAGATGCGAGGTTCGCGTGTGGCTTGCTAACGTTTTGCTAACGGTTTTGAAGGAACATTGTTGTTGTTTTATATTGAAATATTCAATATAAAGGATCTATTATTACGATCACTCCCCTGAAGAGGCCCTATACGACCCCCATGGGAAAGGAATTACTCCCTTATCTTTTTGAATTTTAAAATTTCGAAACGCATTATTCGTCCCAAATCAGTGTTTTAATACTGACAAAAACGAATGAACAGACTGGTTTTAGGTTGTGGTTTGTGGCATTAAGCAACGCACTTCGAAGCAAACATATCCCAGTGGGATATGTTTGCTTAAGATACGATCCGAAAAAATGGGGGTAATCGGTTGACCAGAAATTTATCTACAACTAAATGAGAATAAGGGAACAAAAACAGTACATTTCGGCAGCGTATTTTAAAAAACAACATGATATTACATCATAAAAAGTATCGAAATGCGTTGTTAATCGATTATTTTGAGTTATAGAGTAGCCCTTACTTGCGGATTAAGCGATGTTTTTAAGGAAGTGCGGGGGTGGAGATTAATATAAAGACATACCATCACAGATACAAAGACTCGTGATGTCCGTTATTATGATAATCCACTACAAAGGTTGATGTGAAAAAGAGAAAGACCTCTCTGGAAGAAGACAAAATCTGCAAGGATAGGGATTCGTGCAGGGACTGGAGGGTGACTTTTGAGGTTGGAGTTCAAGGATTGATAATCAAACATACTTAGTTATCCAGTACACGAATTTAGGTTCCTTTGGATGATAATCCGTGAATCACTACTTTTAGAACTATGCCTATTTCTATCATGACGCTTGCTCACGTTCCTCAACGGGTGTATAATGCGGTCACTTTCAACGAACACACTATCGAATCTTCTGATTGTATACATGGGGGGGTAAGAATGGATTATTTAGCATTTGACACCAATGTGTACATACATATGTGTCTCAAAAGAGTTACTTCAGTCACGAGACCCTGTTTTAAGAGCGTCAAGTCGCTATTAAAGGAAAACAAAATAAAACTTGTAGTACCTCAAATTGTTCGAATTGAATTTGAAAAGAATATTGAGAACGAATTTGAAGATTCGAGGAGTTTTCTCAATGGTGTAATAAAAAGTTTGGATAGGGTTCAACTACCACTATCCATCATTAGGGACGACTATAAGTGGGATGACGCAGACAGAAAGAAAAAGGAAGCAGTGGAGAATCTAAAATCGATTTACGAAATGTATAAACAAATGGACCTAAATGAATAAAAGAGACCTGTTCTTGATCTCATGGATCATAAGAATAGTGATAATGTCGATCATACCGATAAACATTTTGTTAATGCATACAGAAGAACTGTGGAAAAGAAAGCACCAGCACATAAGAAACGCAGTGATGCCGACTGCCTAATACTTGAGACATTAGTTGATTATCTATCACAGAAAAACGATAAAGAAAGGGCGTTTTTTATCACATATAACACCGATGATTTTGGATATCCTCAAAATAAAGATGAACTTCACCCTGACCTGATTCCTACCTTTGATGCAGTGGATCTTAAATATCATTCGCACTTAGCGAAGGTGCTCA
>CAZWIP010000322.1:0-3174 GCA_964634125.1 uncultured Dehalococcoidia bacterium | reverse complement strand
AATTGTAATATATTTTCGATGTTTTGTCTAGTATTTAATTGCCGGGTTAATAGATTGAACACCGTGCAGGCCCCCAAATTAACGTGGGTGTTTTCCCTACTTTACTGTAAGTATTTGTCCTACTTTCATGTCTGTTGGATTGAACTGGGCCCAAAAAACTGGTCCAGGTAAAATGTTAAACTTGGACGGATTCTGAGACACGTCCGAAACGACTAAAAACCCAAGTCCTTTCGGAGCAGTCACTGAACGTAACAAGTGCTCCGAAACCACTTGGTTTCCACTACAATAATTAAAACAATTCCTTGCTATATTGTGACTCAACCAGACAATGACCTTATTATCGCGTACTCGCAAAAGCGGGTTGTATTGATTCTTCGAAAAATGAATGCTTAAAGACATATTTACAGAACAATACGTGCTTCATCTGGACGAATTGAAGGTGATTGTCACTCTATTGTAATTGTATTGGAGGCAATAGGGATATAATAGGTGTACCAGACATTCAAAGAAATGTGCTATGATTCAGGCAATTAAGTGGGGTACCGCAAAGGTAAGTCTAGCATATACCCTTGAAGCAGGTAAGCAATGTTCGAACAAGCTTTCAATAACATCGATGACGTCCTCAGGCAAGAGGCAGGGTGCACGACCGAACTCGACTATACCGAGCAGACATCGTGGATGCTCTTCCTTAAATATCTCGACGACCTTGAGCAGGAACGAGCTATGGAGGCCGAGCTCATTGGCAAACCATACGAGTTCATCATCAACGAGCCGAATCGCTGGTCGAGTTGGGCTGCACCAAAGAAGCCCGACGGCTCACTCGATCTTGACTCTGCCCTCATCGGTGATGATCTCATCGAGTTTGTCGATGGCGATCTCTTTCCCTATCTCAGGGGGTTCAAACAACGCGCCACCAGCTCCGACACTATTGAGTACAAGATCAGCGAGATATTCGGGGAGATCAAAAGTAAATTCCAGAGCGGCTACAGCATGCGCGACGTGCTCGAATTGATTGATTCCCTCCGCTTTCGCTCACAAAAGGAAAAACATGAGCTATCTCACCTGTATGAAGACAAGATCAAGAACATGGGCAATGCAGGCCGCAACGGCGGCGAGTACTACACCCCACGCCCGCTCATCCGCGCCATGATCCAGGTAGTCAAACCTCAGATCGGCGAACGCATCTATGATGGCGCATGTGGCTCAGCAGGTTTCCTGTGCGAATCCCACGACTATCTGCGCAAGGGTAAGCTCACCACCAGCCAACTCACTACCCTCCAGACAAATACCTTCTATGGCAAGGAAAAGAAGAGTCTGGCCTATGTTATGGCTATCATGAACATGATCCTGCATGGCATCGACGCGCCCAATATCATCCACACTAACACGCTATCCGAGAACCTGGCTGATATTCAGGAGAAAGACCGTTTCGACATCATCCTCACCAATCCGCCCTTCGGCGGGAAAGAGCGTAAAGAAGTCCAGCAGAACTTCCCGATCAAGACCGGCGAGACCGCCTTCCTCTTTCTCCAGCACTTCATTAAATCGCTCAAAGCCGGTGGCCGCGCCGCGTTAGTGATCAAAAACACCTTCCTATCCAACTCTGACAATGCTTCGAAGGCCCTGCGTCAGGACCTGCTGGAAAGCTGTAACCTGTATACCGTTCTCGACTGCCCCGGCGGCACCTTCCTCGGTGCCGGTGTCAAGACAGTGGTTCTCTTCTTCGAGAAGGGCGCTCCCACCCGTAAGACATGGTACTACCAACTCGAACCCGGCCGGAGCCTGGGCAAGACCGATCCACTAAATGACGACGATCTTAAGGAATTTGTTGTATTGCAGGCCAGCTTCAAGGATTCCGAGAAATCATGGACTGTGAACTTTTCTGATGTTGATCAAGAATCATTCGACTTATCTGTGAAGAACCCCAACACACCGGAGGAAGCCCCGCTTCGTGAACCGCTTGAGATAATCGAGGAGATGACTGCGCTGGATGCTGAAAGCGCCGAGATTCTTGAAGGGATAAAGGGCATGCTATGAGAGATAGCTGGAAAACCGTCACAGTAGGAAATATCTGTGAGGTTATAGCAGGGCAGTCCCCGCCTGGGAAAAACTATAACGGAAACAGAGATGGGTTACCATTTTACCAAGGGAAGAAGGATTTTGGTGACAAGTACATACATCCGGCAAAACAATGGACAACTTATACAACAAAGGAAGCATATGTTGGTGATGTATTGATGTCAGTTCGTGCTCCTGTCGGCCCAGTAAATTTTGCAACAGAGACTATATGCATTGGACGAGGGCTGGCAGCTATCAGAGCAGGCAAAGGAATTGATCGCGAGTTTCTTTTTTACTGCTTGTTATCAAAAAAGAATGAAATTTCTGGCAATGAAGGAGCTGTTTTTGATTCAATTAACAAAAGTCAGATTGCGCAGATTCAACTCCCCCTTCCCCCCCTCCCCGAACAGAAACACATTGTCACCATTCTCGAAGAGGCATTTACTGGTATTGATACTGCGGTCGCCAATACCGAGAAGAACCTTGCCAATTCGCGAGAGCTGTTTGAAAGCCACCTCAATGCTATCTTCACCCAGAAGGGGAAGGGGTGGGTGAAGAGGATGCTCGGAGACCTATCTGAAATTCAGAGTGGGGGTACACCACTCAAATCGAAGTCTGAGTATTGGGGAGGTGATATTGCTTGGTATTCTTCCGGTGAGTTGAACAACCTCACGACACATGCGCCCGAAAGAATGATTACTTTGAAAGGCATTAATAATTCGAATGCAAAACTATTCCCTAAAGGCTCATTGTTGATTGGGATGTACGATACGGCTGCGCTCAAGATGTCTATTCTTGATCGTGATGCGGCATTCAATCAGGCCATCGCAGGGATTAAGCCAAACGAGGGAATCAATCTGCAATTCATTCTTTATGCGGTAAGCGCGATAAGGAAACAGGTACTGAATCTCCGACGTGGTGTACGTCAAAAGAACCTCAGTCTGGGAAAGATAAAGGATGTTGTGATCTATATTCCCGGGTTGAGTGAACAAGAGTCTATTGTTCATAGATTGGCTTCGCTTAGCGGTGAAATTTCTCATATCGAGACAATCTGCCAGCAGAAGCTAGGGCGTGTTCACACTAAGCAGCGCATCGTTGATCAGAGCGAAATAGATG
>CAZWIP010000321.1:0-3180 GCA_964634125.1 uncultured Dehalococcoidia bacterium | reverse complement strand
TCCATACAGCCACTATATCACAAAGTGACTATTAGTGTTAACAGGCCCTAGTTATAATTGCAGGTGGAGACTTCTTTTTTCTGCTAGGTAGCACTGTTATTTACAGAATTTCTCTCGCTAATAATGCTCCTATTAAACCAGCAATGATGATCACTAACAATTGTTCCAGAGTTATCACAGCCTGTCCTCCTGTCTGATTGTGTGCATCATTTCGAAATGTATGTCATTTGAAAGAGTTATAAATATACCATACAGGTTGGGCCTAATCCCACTCGTCGTCACAGTCATCCCATTCTTCATCTAACTCTTCATCATCCTCTTCTTGAGTATCCCAAGGCATGTTTGGCACAAACAACTCTCGGGCTTTATCGAGATCAAGTTCTACACTACCTATTTTAGGATTGCCGACAAACAATCGTCGTGCCATGTCCCAGTCGACCTGCAAAGGTTTCCTCAAATTGGACAAATCCGGGACAACCGAAGGTGTTCGGAAATCATACAATTCCTTCGACACGCTGAAATCACACAATCCGGAATTTGCGATATGCAACTTCGGTCCAAATCCTTTCATTACAATATTCCTCCTTTGTTGTACTTTTTTGCTTTTCAAAGCTAATTGCAGCTCTTTGATGAGACAAGGCTCTTACCATTGGATTTGTGCGGAAGGTTGAAGCCAATGCACTGACCGTTTCGCCCGTTTATTTTGGCGATCGATCGATCAATATCCTCGGTATTGAAACTCATGTTTGATGGTGTGGCCTTGCCCGATCTTGTAACATGTTCGATAGCTAAGCTATAGATAACCTCCTGCAACTGCGCTGGAGTACAGTTCTCTGTCTTCCGGGCAATATAAGTTTGGACAGCCTCATCCAGAGGTATTTTTTGGCATAGTGAACTTACAAGCTGTCGCCGATTTTGAAGCGAAGGACGGGGTATTTCTATCACTCGGTCGAAGCGGGAAAGACGCTGGCTCAGCGCTTTGTCCAGAGTTTCCAAGCTATTTGTGGTCGCCACTGTTATAATCTCATGGTGTTCTGCGATGCCATCCAATACGGCGAGGAGTGATATCAGTGGGGGTTGGTGGTGGCCGAACTCCATGCGATTTTGTGCAATGAGATCAATGTCTTCAATAAATACGATAGTAGGGCTCAAGTCCTCCGCTATTTCATAGAGTGTAGAGACGTAGTAGTTTTCCTCCAGACCATAGGCATTCGCGGCAATGCACGTTATCCCTTCGGCTTCTGCCATTAGCGCCTTACATATGGCCGTTTTTCCTGTACCCGGCTCGCCTGATAGAAGAATCCCGCGTTTCAACGGTATTCCGTAGTGAGGCCAATACTCTTTCTTGTGTAGAAAACCAACCGCATTGGCACGAATTTCCGCTTTCAGAGCCTCATCGAGAATAACGCTGTCCCATGATCTGGATCGAACATTGATGATGTCAAGATCACCACAAAACTCAAGTCTTTTCCCCCGATAAAAGTTCTCTTCTTTGGAGATCCTTTTCACGCTCTGGGCAAACTCTGTAACCTGTTGTTCCTGACTGGCGAGGCCGGACAGGTGCACCGAACTGCGGGATAAATAGCGGTCCGATATTTCAACGGTTATGACCATCCGAAGCTCACCTTTCTTTATCAGTAGCTGGCCGCTGGCCAGGAGATGCTCCAGTTTGCTCTCGGGATTGCCGGTGTTGACATCGATGTATCGCGGTGTTGGCATGGAGTAGCCCAGCGTTTTTGCGATCTGCCACTCATCGTTAGCGATGTGGCGATTCAGCGCCCAAGCCAGGAGCTTACCGTAATACAAAGGCAAGAGAGCCACCGCGTCACTTTTGCGACCTTTACCCAGGAAACGATCGGTCACTGGTTTGTTTCGCCGCCGGGTTCTTTCCAATTTCTGCATGATTCCCCAGGGCAACCCTGGTGCATCCGGGATTTCATCTTCTTCGTCTTCCCAGCACTCGTCATCCAGGAGTTCCTCCTCGATCTCTTCACGCTCCGAAATTGCCTTAAGCAGTTTCTCTTCTGCCGTGCCTTCCATTTCTATCTTGTTCCCCTTTTTTATTTTTCGATGGACAGATAGAATAACATGCACATTGGACAAGAGTATGTCCAAAACTCAAACGATGGTTTCGCCTTACCGTATTGAGTTCTTTTCCTTGTGCTATAATGGCTCCAACTTTCCGGATACTTAACACGGAGGTGAGAGGATGGAAAAAGGAGCTCGAACCGCCCGGCTGGTTAAGGTTTTACTCCTGCTGCATCAACATCCCCGAGGATTGACCGCCAGGGAAGTGGCAGAAGAATGCGGAACACAACTCAAAACAGCTTACCGAGACCTCGATGCCCTGGAAATGTATACCGGTATCCCGACCTATAAAGACGGTCACAAATATCGCCTGGTTGAAGGTGCCTGTCTGCCTCCCATTCCCTTCACGTTACCGGAAGCCCTCAATATCTTTCTCTCCGCCAGGCTCATGGCCACATATGCTCATCGATATGATCCCAATGTCGCATTGACCTTCTCCAAGCTCAGCGCCGTGGTTCCCGATCCTCTCAAGGAACAAATCCTTAAGACCAACAAGTGGCTGAAAGGGCAGCGTGAAGACGAGGTCTACTTTCGAACCATGGCAACACTTGCAGAAGCATGGGTAAGCGGCCATACCGTCAAGATACGCTATCACACTCTGGGTGGAAAGAAGCCGGTAGATAGGAACTTCGATCCTTACTTCATCCAACCGGCAGCTACGGGGCATTCCAGCTACGCCATGGGACTGTGCCACCTTAAAAATGAGATCCGGGTTTTTAAAATCGAACGCATTATCTCTATAGAAATTACCGGACAGCGATACTCTGTCCCAGACGACTTCGACGCAAACCAGTTCCTTGCTTCATCTTGGGGGATCGTATCCGGAGGCAAAGCCGAAACGGTGAGACTG
This sequence comes from uncultured Dehalococcoidia bacterium, assembly GCA_964634125.1. Classification (GTDB taxonomy): domain Bacteria; phylum Chloroflexota; class Dehalococcoidia; order SZUA-161; family SpSt-899; genus JABMQN01. The sequence continues at coordinate 242 of CAZWIP010000321.1, read as the reverse complement.
AAATTTGTTCCTGAGATGGCACGGATTCCAGAGGAAGTTGTGTGGCATCCGTCGCAAGTTGTAAAGCGGCAACCAGATGGCTCCGCGTTAATGACCCTCAAAGTCCAAAGCACTTATGAACTTTTATCTTGGATCCTTGGCTGGGGGGAAAAGGTGGAGGTGTTGGAACCGAAGCGTCTCCGCAAAAAGGTGGTTCAAGCAGCCAGAGCTATGCTCAAAGTATATAACAGAAGAGCATAACA
>CAZWIP010000320.1:0-3184 GCA_964634125.1 uncultured Dehalococcoidia bacterium | reverse complement strand
AAAAAAAGTGGTGCATCGTGGATTTGCGCCGGCTTTCAATGAACGAAACGCCGCTGCACTGTTAAGTTCAGACCTCGTTCAACCAGGGAATAAGAATATAACAAAGTCCCATTGACATATCCCTAAATCCGTTATACACTGCCCTCATGACTGTCCAACAATTGCTTGGTCCAAACGGACTGGTGTATTCCATTGAGGATGAGAAGAGCCACGAAATACACATTCTCTGGGGTGGGCGAGTGTTCTACTCATTTAACTGCGAGGATGGATTCGCTAAAAAACTGGGCATCGCGATTTTAGCGAATGTGGGGGTGTTGAAAAAGACCATCAGTGAGCTGTTCGGCGTGAACCGTCGTACGGTAAAACGAATCATAGAGGTCTACCAAAGAGAGGGAGCCGAAGGCTTAAAGGATTACAAAAAGGGGCCGCAGCCGGTAAGTGAGGAGCTGAAAGGGTTTGTCATCAAAAAGTATATACAGCTAGATAAAAAATGGGGCTATCAGCAAGAGATACTGGAGGCGCTGGATAAAAAGGTAGATGAAGGGCTATTCAGCAAGGGCATCTCACGAAGCATGCTGCAGAAGATCATTGGTGAGCACAAAGCTAAGATGCAGCAGCTGGGCGAAGAGCAGGACAGACAGGCTCACAGAAGGGAAGGAGAGCGGCAGGAACGGGAAGAGAAGAGGCAAGCAGAGCAGCGTAGGAGGGCCGAAGAGGAAAGCTGGCAGCGTGAGCTTGCCGAAGGGCAACAGACCTGCGTGCAGCATGGTGGGGCAGCGGCGGTGATTCCGCTTCTGGGGGAGTTTGGATTGAAAGGGTTGCTGCCTACCGATCAGGAAGAAAGGGTGTTTGGCAATAGCGAGTTGGCGGTCAGTTATGCGGCATTGAACGCAGCCGAGCTTGTCGAGGTGGAGCAAGACTTCAAGCATCTGTCCAGCTATCAGATGGGAGGTATCATCGGTAGGGTGAAACTACCCTCGCTGTCTTTGTACCGGGAACGGATTGTCCTGATAGTGGATCAGATGGATATGCAGCAGGTGATGCTGAGAGCAAGCAGGCGAGCACATGAGGTGTTGGGCTTCTCTGATGTGCTCTACATTGATGGACACTTCATGCCCTACTATGGGCAGAGTAGCACGCTGTATGGGTACAATCCGCAGAAACGCCTTGCGATGCACGGGCGGGAGTATTTTTTCGTGCACGATGAGCAGGGGCTGCCGGTATATGCGACGATTTCAGACGGGTATCGGGAGATGAAGCACTACATCCGAGAGGTGGATGAGAAGCTGCGGCAGATCTATGGGGTGGGCGAGAAGCAGTTGTTGGAAGTGTTTGACAGAGGAGGGTATTCGAAGGACTTCTGTGTGGGGATAGCCGGGAAGATACGGTTTATCTGCTGGCGCTCGGATGCGAGGGAGGTACCCAAGATAGGCAAAAGCGAATGGGTTGAAGTGAAGGTAAGGCGTCAAGGCAATGAGGTGGGGCAGCTGAAGGAGAAAAGGTTTTCAGCCTGGGAGAGGAGAAGAGAGTTTAGCTCTGGGGGCAAGAAGGCAAGAATGCGGGAGCTGTGGATCAGGGACGGGAATAAGGTCTCACCGGCATTGACCAATGATTTCAAACGGACGCTGCCCGAGGCTGTGGCGGTGCTGACACGTCGATGGGGTGCGCAGGAGAACATGTTCAAGGAACTCAAAGGCCACGGCATTGACAGGATCCATTCATATAGAAAAGAGGGATATAGCGAAGAGTTTCTGTACCGCAGGGGGCTGGAACATGAACAGCAGGGGATATGCCGGGAGATCGACAACCCAAAGATCAGAATGCTGAATAAAGAGATAACAAAGCTACGTAGTCAGAAGCGTCGGCTTGATGAACGAATAGCCAAGCAGGAGGAGGCTGGAAAGCAGAGCCAGAGCAAAAAGTTGAAGAGCAAGCTTGGGGGAATAAAGCGAAAAATAAGTGTCCGCATTAATAAACGCGAGCAGTTACCCAAGAAGGTGCTGATGATGGATCGTATAGCGGAAGAGAAGATCGTGCGATTGGCCGATGGCAAGAAGCTGTTTTTTGACTGGCTGAAGATGAACGGCATATGGGCGAAGAGGAAACTGGTGGAAATCGTGAAGCCCTACTACAAGGATTTACGAGATGTGAACAAGTTTGTGCGATCGATATTAAGAAGCAGAACCTATGTGGCAAGAAAAGACGATACCATGTATGTATCCTTTCCTCCCCAGCGCTCAACAAACGGCAAGATAGCTTTGGAAGCATTTTGCAGATATCTGAATAGTATGAAGCCTATTGATCTTGACCTCAGCTTGTGCAGCATTCATTTCCGTGTCGGCAGAAAACACTAATTTTGCCTGGTTGAACGAGTTCTGAAGTTAAATGATGTTTATTACAAAATGTATATTCAGGCCGTCGACTTAACCTGTTCACAAAGAATTTTTCCGACCATTTTTCCTCATATAGCTTTTAATAGGAATGATTATTATTCGTCAATCCCTGAATAAAGGCTCTGGAACTTGAGCTTTCGGAATGACTGCTACAAGTCTTGACATCTCGCTTCTTTTTCAAGGTCCTGCCCCCACAAGCACGGGGCCAACTTTTATAATGTTATGTAACGTTAACAGCAACGCCGTTTCCATCCGTATTTTCTTAGCACCTCGTCTCAAAACATGGGAGAACTTCAGATTCCTTTTCGCATGCCCATAAGGAGACTCAGCTGCATGGTTGCGTTTGCTATACTTGATCCGATTCTCTTTCAACTCCAGCTTTGCCCTCATCCTCTCCTGAAACTCTTCTTTATGATCTCGGTAGATGGAACGGAACTCTCCCTTCGTGCATCTATCTCGAAACTCGCATGCCTGACAGGCAGGCGCATTGGCGTAACGACCATAGTGTATCCCTTTAATAGTTACATCTGCAATTTTGCTCAAGATGTTTCCGCCAGGACATCGATAACTGTCGGTCTTTTTATCATAGCAGAACTTCGATCGATCGTAGTCCCCTCTTGCAACTTCACCTCTCTGCTCAGCTTCAAGACGCTTGTCAGGAATCAGCGCCTCCTGCCCTTGCTCTTCCAAACGCTCATAGTTGTCTTTGGAAGCAAACCCAGAGTCCGCATCAACCACCTCATGCTTTCTCCCTGTCTTTTCCTGACTCCCGTTGATCGCTTCCATCAAAG
>CAZWIP010000319.1:0-3185 GCA_964634125.1 uncultured Dehalococcoidia bacterium | reverse complement strand
GCACCATCAAGCAAATAACCGGCTTGGAACATGTTGCAAAGTTGGCACCCAGGGTTGAGGCAAATATATATAAAAAACCTGGAGATATCATCAAGATCCCCGAGAATTCTTCCGAAGTGATAGGGTATTTCTTCGCTGTGGGAGATAACTCAGAAGCTTGTACCAAAGCGATCGAAGCGGCGGAGCAAGCACTTGATATTCACATCGTCTGAGTTTTATTGAAAACCTAATCAACAAGGAGTCTTAAATGCAAATATTCCTAGATACCGCAAATATTAGCGAGATTAAGAAGTACGCGGCAATGGGGATCATCGATGGAGTCACAACGAATCCAGCCCTGATCGCAATGGAAGGTCAGAATTTCAAGGAAGTTGTCGATGAGATATGTTCGATTGTCGACGGTCCAATCAGTGCCGAGGTGATCAGTACTGATTATGAGTCCATGGTAAGAGAGGCGCAAGCTGTCGCAAAGATCCATGAGAATATCGTTGTGAAGATTCCTGCCACGCTTGATGGCTTCCGGGCACTGAACACCGTTGCCTCAGAAGGCATAAAGACAAATTTCACGATCATCTATAAGGCCAACCAGGCCCTCGTCGCAGCCAAGCTGGGAGCAACCTATGTGAGTCCCTTTGTAGGAAGACTTGATGCCACATCCACCGAGGGATCTATGCTGATCTCAGAAATTGTCGCGATGTACGAGAACTACGGATTTGAAACACAGGTATTAGCTGCAAGTATGCGGAATGAGATCTATGTGAAAGAGGCTGCTCTGGCGGGCGCCCATGTAGCGACCATTCCTCCAGATGTCCTGAACAACATGATGGTGAGTGAATTGACTGAACTCAGCCTTGAAGGATTTCTACAACAGTGGCATGAGATGCCAAAGGACAAGCGAGAGTATTTCAAGAATCTATAGAGAGTAGGTAGAAATGAGATTAAAGGATAAAGTCTGTGTGGTTACAGGCTCCAGCAGGGGTATCGGTGAGGCCATCGCACGAGGGTATGCTGAAGAAGGCGCCCACGTGGTCGTCACATATGTCAGCCAAAAGGAAAAAGCTGAGGCCTTGGCAAAGGAAATCGGTGCCGGGATGGTTCTGCATCTGGATGTGAGAGATCGTGATAGCGTTCGTGAGTGCTTCAAGAAGGTTAATGAAAAGTATGGCCATATAAACGTTCTGGTGAACAACGCTGGTGTGAATAGAACGGCTGATTTTGACAAACAGACGGATGAAGAATGGAATGAAGTAATTGATGTTGACCTCACCGGCGTGTTTAGGTGCTGTCAGGAAGTGTTACCACATATCACTGATTTTGGCAGGATCATTAACATCGGCTCCCTCTCCGGAGAATATGGTGGGCCAAGAACTCCCTCTTATGCAGTAGCCAAGATGGGGATCATGGCACTGACGCACAATCTTGCACGCTTTCTGGGACCTAGGAATATTTGTGTGAACAACTTATCCCCCGGGGTGATAGCAGGCGAGTTCACTGAAAAGACCATGGCGCCGGAGGTAAAAGAAACTGCATTATCATTGATGTTGATAAAAAGGTTTGCTCGCTATGAAGAGATGGTTGGAGCGGCGATCTTCCTGGCCAGTGATGAGTCGTCATACATGACAGCTCAAACCCTGAGTATCAATGGTGGTGCCTGGGTTCGTTAGTCGTCCTAAGTGGTCAAAGATATATAGATTGTGATTTTAAATCTCAAACACAAGTGGGGTGACTTATCAACATGAGTGATTCGCGGACTTTGCTTATCCTATCTGGGGGCATTGAGGCGGTGGCGGGGATCGCTACTGCCAAAGAAATGGGGCTCAATGTTATTGTGATGGATGGCAACCCTGAATGTCCAGGACATGATCTAGGGGACACCTTCATTGAGGCCAATATATATGATTCCGATGCTGTCGTGGCAGCACTCCGGAATTATGGCAATACAGCAGAAATAGACGGAGTCATTACAATAGCCGCTGACAATACGAAGTCAGTGGCGGCTGCGAACCAATTCCTGGGACTAACAGGCATCAGCGATAAAACAGCACACATCGCCACCGACAAGCTAGCCCAAAAAAGAATATTCAAGCTATCAGGCCTCCCAATTCCTTGGTTCAGTCATGTGGAGAGTGTTGGGCATTTGAAGGAGATATTCAAATCCAATCCGATGCCTATGGTCCTTAAACCCACAGGCTCCCGGGGTGCTCGCGGAGTCATACGTATTGGGGATGCAGATGAGATCGAGGATGCATATCGCTATGCAGATGAGTATTCACATCCCGGTGATCATCTTCTGGTAGAGCAATGGTTGGATGGTCCACAACTCAGCGTGGAAGCGCTGGTGTATGAGGGGCAAGCCCATCTCAGTGGCGTGGCCGACAGGAATTACGACAGGTTGGACGAACTCTACCCATTCGTGATTGAAAATGGAGGGGAAACCCCAAGCAGATTTTCACCGAAGTTGGATGTTGAGATTCGGGAGTTATTAGCCAGAGCCGCCGGGGTAATGAAATTGGAAAATGGGTCAATCAAGGGTGATTTTGTCTATCATGATGGTGACTTATACATAATCGAAGTGGCAGCACGTCTAAGCGGGGGATACTGGTCAACATTCACCATTCCTAAGGTCTACGATGTTAACATCGTAAGAGAAGTTATCCGGATAGCATTGGGAATTCCACCAGAGCTGCCTCAATGGCCTCTCAGGAATATTGCTTGGCAGGCGAACCGATTCCTGTTTGCACCAGCTGGAGAGGTAGTGTCAATCAATCTATCGGATGACGTCGCTGCTGGATTGGATATGTTCAAGATCTACCTAAACGAAGGAGACGTTGTATCGAAGGTTACCGATCATACAAAACGGGCAGGCATGGCGTTGTCTATTGCACATTCACGGGATGAGGCCATCCGGAGATGCGACATGGCTCTAGATAAATTATCAATTATTACACGCTAGATAAATATTTTTAACAAATACACTTTGTTGTGTTAAAGATTTACAGCTTCTTTCATCTAAACCTGATGTATTCCTCAATAGAGGAAGAATCCAGACCTGAAGTAATTGAAAAATGTTACTGGCCTTTGTTAAGGTTGGCTGATATTGCACCAATTGGAATAGAGGCCCCAGCAATTACCCTCGAAATAATTGATAAGTTGGATCCAGAGTGGATCAGAGCCTTAAACGGTTT
>CAZWIP010000318.1:0-3199 GCA_964634125.1 uncultured Dehalococcoidia bacterium | reverse complement strand
TCCCAAGATTGCCTATGCTACCAACTGATACTATTTAATTGCCGGAGTAATATGTTTGAAATAATAGCTGAAGCAGCAGAGGCAGTGGGGCCCCAGAATCTCGATTCACAAGCGATCTATGATGCTTGTACGTCTTTTTCATTGTCTACAGACGGTGTTCAACGATTGAGTTTTAACGAGGGGAAACGGGATGCGATAGATGCCTATGGGATATACGAGGCTCGATCCGCAGAAAAGGACATATTCAGGGTGCAAGATGCGTGGTTTCCAACGGTTCGTAATCTCTAAAGGTACAACTAAACTGGCATAGGGAAAATACCGTATTCACAACGAGTATCACAGGTAGCATCGGGCAGGGCGTTTTTTGATTGAGTTAAAGACAGGAGGTTTAGGATGGCTTCAGCTCTCAGTGGCATAAAGGTATTGGACCTTGCCGGGATAGGTCCAGCTTCCTTTGCCGCCATGATGTTGGGAGATATGGGGGCTGATGTACTCAAGATCAACATGCCTCCTGGAGCTAGTGACAGGGGAGTAGGTGGAGGTATGACCTTCGTGGACGGGTTTGATCCTGGAACCATTCGCAACAAGCGAAACATGGCGATCAACCTCAAGACCGAGGCCGGCCAGCGCCTTTTTCACCAGTTGGCCGAGACATCTGATATCATCATTGAGGCCTTCAGACCCGGGGTAATGGACCGACTGGGTGTAGGTTATGAGGCTATCTCCAAGATCAATCCCAGGGTCATCTTCTGCTCTGTCTCGGGTTACGGTCAGGACGGTCCGTATCGTGACCTCGTCGGCCATGACAACAACTACGCCGCTATGGGCGGAGCGCTGGGGCTCATTGGCTACAGCGCCGATGAGCCACCGGTTCTGGTCCAGACCGTGCTGGCTGACATGACGACGGGAGTTATGCAGTCGACAATTGGCATTCTACTTGCTATCTGCGCCAGGGAGCGAACGGGGCGAGGTCAGTGGGTGGATATCTCCCTCACTGATGGTGTCGTCTTCGTTCTCAATGGCATACCTGAGGTAGCGGAGTATCTCATGAGTGGTGTTATCCCAGAGCGTGGGCAGGGCATTTTCGGTGGCAACCAGCCTCCTTATGCAGTCTATCAAACCGGGGACGATAAATACCTAACCGTCGGTTGTCTTGAACCGCACTTTTGGCTGAAACTGTGCACGGCTTTGGGCCGAGAAGACCTTGTTCTCCACCAGTATACGTCAAGCCCCAAGAAGGAGGAGGTATTCGACGAGTTGAAGCAAATTTTCCGGACCAGGAACAGGGACGAATGGTTCGAGCTTCTCAGCAAGGCCGATGTCCCGGTGGGTAAAGTCCTGGGCGCAGACGAAGTTTTCTCCGATCCCAACGTCCTGCATCGCCAGATGGTCTTCGAGGTGGATCACCCCAAATTTGGCAAGATGAAACAGATAGGGCTCCCTATCAAACTTTCGGATACCCCGTGGCAAGTTCGAATCCCGGCTGCCAGCCTGGGCGAGCATACTGATGAGGTGCTTTCCAGCATGGGCTATTCCCGAGACGACATTGATGCATTGCGCAAAGAGAGAGTTGTCTACTGAAAACCATCGTGCACATTGGCTCCATCCGTGGTCTTTTTTCGTTCGGTTTTTTTTCCCGTACGGAGTTGAAAACCTGCTAAGGATTTTTTAGTCTCTTTTTAAAATAGAGAGACTAATTATGGTGGACAGATGTGCATTGGGTATGTAAAACTTATCAATGGTCATGCTTTTCTGATCCGCAACTGGATCAGAAGAATATGATCAATTTTATTAAAAGGAGTTTGCTATGAGAGAAGCATATGTGGTTGATGCGATCCGAACACCCAGGGGCCGGAGGAGCCAACCGAAACACGATTTTGTGGGAGAATTTGCTAACATCCATCCCGCAATGCTGGGAGTTACCTTGGTCGATGCCCTGCTGGAAAGAAATCCCTCCATGCCTCCGGAAAAAGTGGAGGATGTTTTCTATTCCGTTGTTCAAGCGGTCAGTGAACAGGCTGCGAATATGGGGAGAACCATCGTCTTGAGTTCCAAACTGCCCGTGACTACATCCGGTGTAACCATGAACCGGGCCTGTTCAGGAGCGATGCAGGCCAATGCGTTTGCAAATGCCAGCATCAGGATTGGAGATTACGACATACTGATGGCTGGCGGCGGCGAGCATATGAACATGTGTCCTATTGATGGAGAAATGGATTTTAATCACCTGCCATTTCCTCAGGCAATGTTTGCCAAAAACAATCTGGTTACGCAGGGTGTGTCCGCTGAAATGATCGTTGACAAATACAATATAAGCCAGGAAGCAATTGATGAATTATCAGTCCGGAGTCATAAGCTGGCACATGAAGCCACCCAGGCCGGAAAATTCAAAAATGAAATCATCCCGATTCCCTGGACAGACAGGGACGGTAATGAACATGTCCTTGATTATGACAGCAATATCAGGCCGGACACTACACTTGAAAAGATCGCAAAACTGTCCCGTCCTTTTAAAGAGAATGGAAAGATACATGCGGCAGCATCCTCTGCTATCGTAGATGGAGCCAGTCTGGCGCTCTGGGCATCAGAAGATGCCTGTAAAGAATATGGTTTTAAACCATGGGCCAAGATACTGGCAAGTGTGAACGCCGGTGTTGCAATGGATATTATGCTTGACGGAGTTATCCCGGGAACTAAAGAGGCTCTACGACGGACCGGGTTAACTGTTGATGATATAGACCTGTTTGAGATTAATGAGGCTTTTGCTCCTGTTCCGATTGCATGGATGAATGAATTGAATATTCCCATCGAAAAAGTCAATGTTAACGGTGGCGCCATTGCCATGGGGCATCCTCTTGGTGGCACAGGCGGCATTCTAATGGCTACACTTCTTAACGAGATGGATAGACAGGATTTGAAGTTAGGTATGGTAGTCATGTGCGCGGCATACGGCCAGTCAGGGACCATCATTTTTGAAAGGCTTCCGCGGTAAAGACTCTAATTCTCGATTTGGGAAATCTACAATTGAGTGTGTTTGCTACCGTTACCTGTACTGTTTCAACAAAATTTGAAGATCATGAGGGGGCTCCTATCTAGTCTCCTAATTGGCACCTATTGCATGGCGTGAGGCTTTAACATCGCCAGGTATTATTAACCCGGCAATTAAATACTAGACAAAACATCGAAAATATATTACAAT
>CAZWIP010000317.1:0-3200 GCA_964634125.1 uncultured Dehalococcoidia bacterium | reverse complement strand
GGGATCCGCCAAAGCGCCATAAGGGCAAAGGCGAGCCGTGCCCGCCGAAGCATAACGCGAAGGCGAGGCTGAAGCCTCGCGCTACATTCCGAACAGCCTCAGTCCTGGGCCAGGAGACCTCTCTTCTCCAAATCCAGGGCAACTTCCGGCAGGCCCAGTGATTCAAGCTGTTGCCTAGTCTGAAGCCCGGTCGCCACATCCCATCCTCTCAATTCGTAGTATTCATCCTTCATCTTTTCGAATCCATCTCGGTCGACAACCGCACCCTTGCGAGAGATCGCCTCACCATCCTTCCCGGGAACCAGGCATTCCGGATTAAGGAAATCTAGTGTCAAGGGTTCACTGAAATGCCGTTCAGCAAGGATATCGTCTATTCGCCCATTATGCCCTTCTCGCACCAGGATCGCCCGTTGCAGATTGAAGACCCGTTCACCGATTTCGTATAGCTCCTGTTCAGTGTAATCGTGACCTGTAACAGCAGACAAAATCTTGCTCTCCAAAGTGGGATCTCCCATGTTGTCGTCGGTCGATTTCACTTCAATGACAGGCCAGATATTGTCGCAAAGAATGAGGCATGCCTTGGCATATTCCCGGTCCTGGACCATCCGAGCAGCCAATGCCTTGCCATCGTAAGTGGAGAAATCGACGGCGAGTTCGCTCCCCCAGAACCTGCGAGCGATATTACGAAGCGATTTTGATGAAAGCCCTTTGGCGTTTCCCTGTGCCCATGATGCCCACTTTGGGATGGTTGTGCCTATCTCATGAAATTGAGCCATGGAAAGCCTGGGCTCCATGGCATAGAAAATGGCGTGTGGCGTGTATAACTGGGGGGAATAAACATCCCTGAAATCCGGTACACCGACGTATCCGACGTGCCTGAGTTGTTCGGTTGCCGCAGAGCCGAGTGATTCCGCTGCTCTATCAAGCCCCATGGCCAGGACTTCTCCGAACCCTTCACGGAACGATAGCATTCTAACAAGCAGTTCTATAAATTCCCGGGTACCGATGCGGGAAAGGGTCAAACCTGTATCTTTTTCGGTGAGGATACCTGCTTCATAGCAGGCGTGAAGCCAGCTGATCATCTTATCGATTGCTTTGGTATCCAGTCCATATGTATCGGCGAGCTTGGTGGCATGAAAGGCGACATCCATCCAATCACCACCGTACCGGCTCGCCCAGTGCTGGTAAAACATCCCGGCATTGCACATGAATTTACCGGTTTGTCCATCCTCTGACTGGTAGAGCATCCTATAACAACCCACACATCCGTAACAGATATCCGGTCTCTTGATCTTGTGAGGTGGCGCCATTGGGGATCGCGTTTGAGCCAACTCAGGGGGGAAACGAAGTGTGATCCTTTTCAATGAACGATAGTATTGAGTTAGGTCTCGAAGCTTTGCTGGTTCAGCGATTTCCACTCGCTTCCCGGCACTTAAAACGACGATAGCTTTCAGGTTCTTCGAGCCCATCACCGCTCCGAGCCCTCCGGCACCACTGGAATCGTTATCAGCCAGTAAAGTGGCCATGATCAAACCATTCTCACCTGCAGGGCCTATAGCTACCACCCGAGCATTATTTCCCCATTCACTCTTCAATTTCTCCCGGGTCTCGATGGCTCCGGTTCCCCACAAAGCTTTAGCGTCTTTCAGTTCTATCCCATCTTCACTAATCAGGATATAGACGGGATTATCGGCTTTCCCCTGAACGATCAATGCATCGTAGGCGGTAAATTTGAGATCGGCACCCCATCTCCCTCCCAGATTGCAGTAGTTGAAATGATGTGGAGATGTCGCTGGCGACTTGCCACAAACTTCCCAGCGCGAACCTCCTATTATAGGAACGCAAGCCAGAGGACCAGTAGCAAACACGAGTCGATTCTCAGGGTCCATAGCCCCAACTCCCGGAGGTACTTCGTCCCAGCACACCTTGGCCGCAATACCCCGACCACCAAGGAATCGCTTCGAATAATCCTCAGTTGGCCTCACCTCGGTCTTCCCTGAAGAAAGGTCGACCCTCAGTATGCTCCCGGCGTATCCAAATTGAGTCATAATTTTCTATCTCTATCTTCAAAGCTACCACATGGCCACGCCGCCACTGACGCTCACAGTTTGACCAGTGAGAAAACTTGCTCGATCGGAGGCGAAGAACAGAACGCAATCGGCGATATCCTTGGGTCGTCCCAGACGGGGAACCGGCCAACTCTTCATGAATATATCCAGTTTTTCGGGGGTGAAGAAATCGTAACCCCATTTCTGCCAGAAGCTCCCTTCCCCGGTATGGTCTTCAGCATCCGGCACAATCCAGCCCGGCGAGACGCAGTTCACCGTTATTCCATGTCTTCCAAATTCCCATGCCAAACCTCTCGATAGCGCGATGACTCCGCCTTTGGTTCCCCCATACACGGCCAGGTTCATCGCCCCGGAGCCAATCTGGCCTGATCCCGATGCTATGTTAACAATCCTTCCGGTTTTATGTTCCATCATGTTATCCAGCACTCCCCGAATGCAGTTGATAACGCTCCAATAATTCAGGTTTATTTCTTTTTCCCACTCTTCCCGATCCTTTTTCATAAAGGGCCGATAGCTCGGTGTTCCGCCTGCGTTGTTGACCAGCACGTCGATCTGCCCGTATTTCCCGATTGCTGATTCCACCATTTCCTGCACCGAATCCCAATTGGTAACATCTGTTGGGATCAGTTCAGCTTTGCCATTGCCAGTTTCATTAGCTTCATCGACCACTCTTTGGCCTTGCTCTACATCGATCTCAGCATTGATGACGTTGGCGCCCTCTTGCACGAAAGCGAGCACAATACCGCGCCCAATGTTCGATCCCCCTCCTGTAACAATAACTGTCTTGCCGGCCAATCCCAGGTCCATACAACCCCCTTTTCTATTGTTCGTCCTCTATATAAAACTCCCATTGGCATGCAGGTTCATCCGGACTGTTTTTACGGCCAGCCCTCAACTCTCGGAGCTTCATCGCCGGATTCACATATGACATATAGGCTAACATGCCCTCTTTTTCCAGTATTTTGCAATTCCAGTCCCATTGGTCCAACAAACCTCGATTCTCATACATCCGGCAGGCATAGCAATCGTGAACCGTGAGAATGGCATGGTTTTTATCAATCAAATCATATTCATATTTATAGAAATCTCTTCCGTTAGGGAATGACCCGGCAATTTGATTCATTTTGCAAA
>CAZWIP010000316.1:0-3206 GCA_964634125.1 uncultured Dehalococcoidia bacterium | reverse complement strand
GAAGCAGAAAGGCATGGAATGGGCAGCCCCATATATAGCTGACCTGCACGGACGTCTGGACAATACATCTGATGCGCTTAGTGAATTTGCTCTGGCGGCAGTGAGTCAGTATGCCCCTGACGCCGTTCTGATTATGGGAATTGAAAAACTGGAACAACTTGCAGAGAATATATCAATTTTATCTAGATCTAGATTGAATGATAGTAAGGTGAAAGCTTGGTGGGATAACCTACCGGTCTATCCTGAGCGGCTTCTCAATCCCTCACAGTGGTGATTGCAGACCTATGAGTATGATTGCAGTTGTCCAGGCTCGGATGGGTTCGAGTCGGCTGCCGGGCAAGGTGTTAATGCCTATCCTGGGGAAACCGATGTTGTGGCATCTCGTTAAACGTCTAGAGCACGTCCGAGAGATTTCAAGCATCATTGTTGCCACCAGCGACCGCGAGCAGGATAATAGAATCAGGGAATTTTGCCTGGATCATGAATTCAGTTTCTTCTGTGGAAATGAGGACGATGTGCTGGATCGCTTCTACCAAGCCGCAAAAAACACAGATGCATCTGAGGTAATCAGAATTACGGGGGATTGTCCGTTAGTTGATTCCAGGACAATTTCAGAGCTGATAGAAAAATTTAGAAGTGATCAACTGGACTTCTGCGGAGTTGCAACCGGCGCCGGGGTGGCCTCAGAGCATGGAATCAACCGCTACCCGGACGGCCTGGATGCAGAGATTATGAAATTTGAGGTTTTGGAACAGGCCTGGAGTGAAGCTCAAAAACCATTTGAACGCGAGCACGTTACACCATTTATCTGGAAACGGCCTGATCGATTTAAAATTGGAACACTCTATGCCCACGACAGGGATTACAGTAATTATCGCTGGACGGTGGACAACAGGGAAGATTTTGAACTGATATTCTGGGTTTATGAACAACTTTACCCGGCAGATGCCAATTTTGGATTGACTGATGTCGTCAATCTCATGGATCGTTTTCCTGAGATGATGGAAAAGAACAAGCATTATCTAGGCCGGGAGGGATATGAACAAATTTAATTTAGAAACGCTGATGAGTAGCTCAAGCCAAGAAATGTATAAGAGGGGAAAAAGCCTAATTCCAGGTGGAACCCAGTTGTTATCCAAGAGACCCGAGATGTTCGCCCCTGATATCTGGCCAGCCTATTATTCAAAGGCCAAAGGATGCAGGGTTTGGGATCTAGACAATCGTGAATTCGTTGATATGAGCATCATGGGTATTGGGGCGAATATCCTCGGGTATGCGGATGAGGATGTGGACAATGCAGTTAAATCTGCAGTAGACAACGGAATATCATCGTCATTGAATTGTCCAGAGGAAGTGGAACTGGCCGAATTACTGGTGGAGATACATCCCTGGGCTGAGATGGTCCGTTATGCTCGCAGTGGCGGGGAAGCGATGGCCATGGCCGTGCGTCTCGCACGTGCCGGGACGAAGCGGGAGTTGGTTTTATTCAGCGGTTACCACGGCTGGATGGACTGGTATCTGGCGGCCAACCTTGGCGCCGTGGACGGGTTGGATGGCCAGTTAATGCCGGGCCTTGAACCACGAGGTGTTCCCAGGGGGCTTCAGGGAAGCGTTATGCCATTTCATTTTAATGATATTGATTCTCTTAGAACAACTATACAGAGCAGGGAGAATGAGGTAGCCGCCATCGTTGTTGAACCTGCCCGCGGTGAGGAAGCACCAAGGGAATATTTAGTTAAACTTCGTGAATTTGCCTCTGAAATAGGAGCTGTCCTGATTTTTGATGAAATCACCAGCGGATTCCGGATGTGCACCGGCGGTATTCACCTGCGCTACGGTATTCATCCGGACATCGCAGTGTTTGCGAAAAGTATCGCCAACGGGTATGCGATGGCAACCGTGATTGGCATTGAAAATGTCATGCAGGCTGCACAATCTACATTCATCTCGAGTACTAATTGGACAGAGCGAATTGGCCCGGTAGCCGCCCTGGCAACTATCAGGAAGTATATGCAGCGGAAGGTGGACAAGCACATCATTAATATTGGCAACCAAGTGAAGCAGGTCTGGATTGAAAAAGCCCGCAGGCATGACCTCTCAATTCATATCAGTGGATTGCCTTCACTATGCCACCTGGCATTTGAAGATGAAGTACAACAAGATTACACCACCTACTTCACCATCCGGATGTTGGAACTTGGGTTTCTGGGTTACCGCCAATTCAAGCCCTCTTACGCTCATACTGCAAATGAGATAAATGCCTATAGCGGAGCAGTTGATACAGTTTTTAGCGAATTAAGCAGAACCACCCCGGGCAAGCTCCTTAAAACTCCCGCTGCCCATACCGGCTTCACGAGATTGACTAAAGAGTGAATGTTATTATTCGTTGTGATGGATCTGAAAAGATTGGCTTGGGACATGTAGTTCGCTGTCTGGCGCTTGCAGAGGAATTGCATGCGCATCATCGTTGCAAGGTACACTTTGCCATGCGCGATGGTAAGATTGGATTCGAGCGTGTCAAAGCCAGTTTTCCAATCCTCACTCCGCCCGATGTTGATCAATTTGTCTATCGTGATTGGCTTCAGAAATGCATCGATGATGTCAATGCCGATATTCTGATTATGGATGTAAGAGATGGTCTAGGCAGGCAATCAGTCCATCTGCTAAAAACTGAGAATGATATAAAAATTGTGACAATTGATGATCCTGAAGAGAAACGAATTGAGGCCGACCTTGCCTTCTTTCCTCCTGTGCCCCAATTGAACGATCAGAATTGGAATGAATTCAAAGGTTCGCTTTATATTGGTTGGGAGTATGTCCTTCTGAGGAAGATGTTCTTACAGCATTATCCGAAACCGGACCATGAAATCCCGAGGATACTTGTTACAATGGGAGGCACAGATCCTTACAATCTTACACCGCCTGTTCTTGAAATCCTGAACCGTACGCGATTAACATTTACATCCACTGTCATTGTTGGACCAGGATACTCACGAATCAATCAATTAGAGGATCAGATTTCGGATCTTAATTACGAATGTGAGATAATAAAGGATCCCGAGAACATGGCGGAGGTGATGGCAAGGATGGATCTGGCTATCGCGGCTTTCGGTCAGACCGCCTATGATGTAGCAGCCCTAGCGATACGTTCTTTGTATATCTGGATTAGTGAGGACCATGCGCGCTCTGCAGGATTTTTCGATGAT
>CAZWIP010000315.1:0-3231 GCA_964634125.1 uncultured Dehalococcoidia bacterium | reverse complement strand
CGATGGAGTTAGGTTTGGTGGAGCTGCGGGGACTCGAACCCCGGACCTATTGACTACCAGACAATAGCTTGGATCTGTAGAGAAGTACTCGGTGACTTCATATGGGTCCCAGGTGCGATACAGAGTGGGGAAATCCTCGCTGGTGAAGTGTTTCTCCCCCAGCCTGTAGACGGCTGAGATATCGTCTATTTCCATCTGACGGATAGTGGTCTTCCTGCTTGAACTCAATTTCTATCCCTCTACTCAAGCTAGAGTAACTTTGCCCTCACCTTCGACTACTTTCCCGATCTGTTTTGCTTCTGGTAAGGAAGCCAGAAGGCTATTAGCCTTATCAGGTGAGCAGAAAATAGTTATCCCAACACCCATGTTAAACACGCGATACATCTCCTGCTCATCAATGTTGCCAAGCTTTTGAATTAATCCAAAGATGGGAGGAATAGACCAACTGCCTTTGCGGATATCTGCAGAAACACCTGATTGGAACAGCCTGGGGATATTATCCAGTAGTCCACCTCCGGTGATGTGTGCCAATCCTTTTATCTGCGGTAACAACGGTTTAAGTTGCTGGAAGTAGCAGCGGTGAGGTCTGAGTAATTCCTTACCAAGAGAGCATCTGAGTTCGGGATAGAAAACGTGAAGAGACGAAGGAGAGATATCAAATAGTTTTCTTACTAAAGAGTATCCATTTGTATGCAGTCCGCTTGAAGGTAACCCTAAAATAACGTCACCCGACTCGATAGTTTTGCCATCGATGATCTTGGCCTTTTCCACAACCCCAACAATAAAACCAACAAGATCGAAATCACCCTCGGCGTAGATTCCGGGCATTTCTGCAGTCTCACCTCCGATGAGAGAACAACCCGATTCTTTACAGGCTTCAGATAGGCCTTTTACAATATCACCGACGTGATCAGGGAAAAGTTTGCCCACGCCAACATAGTCGAGGAAAAAAAGCGGTTCAGCGCCGCAGGTGAGGATATCGTTGATGCAGTGATTAACCAGATCGATACCGATAGTATCGTACACATCAAGGGCAGTAGCGATTTTAAGTTTGGTTCCTACACCGTCTGCACTAGAGACAATTACAGGATTCTCATATCCCGTGAGTTCGAATAGCCCGCCGAAGAATCCAAGGTTGCTGAGAACTTCTGGACGAAGAGTGGGGCGAGTATGCTTTTTGATCAGCTCAAGCGCTTGATCAGCTGCGTCTATGTCAACGCCAGAAGCTGCATAAGTATGCTTGTCCGGTTTATCAGTCATGTTGTGTTCCTGAGGGAGGTATCAAAATCAAGTTGTCTCCAAAACGAACTTATCCATTTCGAGTTGAATCGGTACGGGATAATTACCGGTAAAACATGCCAAGCAAAACATATACTGCGGAAGGTCAATGGCCTTGATTAACCCATCAATACTTAGATATCCTAACGAATCAGCACCAATCCATTCACAGATTTCAGGGACTGATTTCTGGGCGGCGATTAGCTCCCGACGGGTGGCCATATCGATACCGAAAACGCATGGGTAACGAATCGGCGGAGCACAAATTCGAAAGTGAACTTCTTTCGCCCCCGCCTTTTTTAGTAGTTCTACAATGCGGGGAGTTGTGGTGCCGCGCACGATACTGTCATCAACTACTATCACTCGCTTACCAGAAATAGCTCCTGGTAGAGGGCTGAACTTAAGCCGGACCCCAACATCGCGCAAGCGTTGATCGGGTTGAATGAATGTTCGCCCTACATATCTGCTTTTCAACAAACCTTCACCAAACGGAATCCCGGAAGCCTGAGAATATCCTACACTGGCAGCAGTGGCTGAGTCAGGGACACCGATAACAATATCGGCATCAACCGGATGTTCACGTGAAAGTCCTGCACCCATCGCTTGCCTTGCGGGGTATAGCTGTCGTCCACTAATACAGCTATCCGGACGTGCGAAATAGATATACTCAAATACGCAGAGAGCTCGATCATCGGTCGGGTTGATTGCAGGGAAACTCTGAAGTCCGGATTTATCAATCATAACAATCTCACCCGGATCAACAGCACGCTTGTACTCAAAACCTAACTGATCTAACGCACAACTCTCAGATGATATGGCCCAACCGTTACCATTTACAGATCCCAGACAAAGAGGCCTGACGCCAAGGGGGTCACGCACACCGAGAACAGCATTGTTAGTCATGATCACCAGACTGTATGCCCCCTGAAGCCGGCCCATGGCATATCGTATTTTGTCGACTATTGTGCTCCCTGGTGCCGAGGCAATAACTTGAGCAATAACTTCAGAGTCTGTAGATGCATTGAAAACATAACCCTGATTTATTAATTCAGCTCTTAAGTATGCTGCGTTAATAAGATTGCCGTTGTGTGCAAGAGCAATCTCCCCAATAGGGCTGGGAATAACGATAGGTTGAGCGTTAGCATAGTAGCTTGAGCCGGTAGTGGAATAGCGTGTATGCCCAATTGCCATACTACCACCAAGTTGTTCAAGGACTTCTTCGTTAAAAACCTGAGAGACCAGTCCCATATCTGCATAGAGAGAGATGGAATCACCGTCAGTAGTGGCAATGCCAGCACTTTCCTGACCGCGGTGTTGAAGTGCGTAGAGGCCGAAATATGTGATTCTTGCTACGTCCTCATTGGGAGCGAAAATGCCGAAAACGCCGCAAGCCTCGTGTAGGGACATAATATATCCAGTAAGAGATTCCTACTTATTATAGTCCGTACTCTTGTCATGGGTCAAATTCAAAATAGTAGACAAAGTTGCTAGGCAGTGTTACAATATATGCGTAAAAGCGCATATAAGGGTTAAGGGGATAGGATGCATGATCTGGTCAAAGCCTTTAAAGCTCTAAGTGATGAAACGCGGCTCAGGATGTTAAATGTGTTATTAGAACGGGAATGTTGCGTGTGTGAGGTGATGCAGGTGTTGGATATCTCTCAAACTAGGGCATCACGCAATCTTGGGATGCTGTATGATGCGGGTTTCTTAAAGATGCGAAAAGATGGATTGTGGTCCCATTATTCTATCGATTATGAATCTGTGAAGAAGTATTGCCCCAATCTTGTCGAAGTGGTGATGATGGCTTTGGAAGATAACGAGGAAGCTGCGTTGGATCGTGAGCGGTTGAGAGAGGCGGAAAGAATTGGATCCGCTTGTGCACCTGAATGTTGCGAATAAAAATATTGGAGGTTAAAAGTGGATAATCTCAATGACGATAAAATCCGTCAA
>CAZWIP010000314.1:0-3267 GCA_964634125.1 uncultured Dehalococcoidia bacterium | reverse complement strand
CAAACCTGGGTATGGGGTATGCTTTCTCAGATGAAGCTGGTTACGGTGGATACAGCGGGATAGTCACCCTCACCTATCAATGCACTGTTACCACTTCTACACAATGGGCCACTGGCACCTATTTCGCTCGCGCGGATATCGACTGCGGTTCTCATACTTTTTCCTCGGCCCCTTTCACGTTTACAGTAACTACATCAGGTAGTAGTGGCGGAGGTAGTACTGGCGGCGGCGGCGGTACGGAACAACCAGCCGAGACCCCAGTTGCAACTCCAGCCGACATACCAACACCCGCACCTGTATCTCCAGTCCAAGCACATTCTTTAACTGATGATATCGATAGCGAAGGTGTAATTCTCGATGATCTCTCAGTCTCATTCGCAAGTGGTATTGTCGAGCTTCAAATACCTGCAGATACCATTGCTTTGGACCCACAGGGCCAACCGTTATCTGAGATAACTATGGAAGCGCCTCAGGCTCCCGCTTTATTACCATCTGAAAGGCACCTGGTTATGGTCACTGATCTTGGCCCCACCGGTGCCACGTTTGACCCACCGATACTCGTCAGTATGACCTATAATCCAGATTCGTTACCCGCAGGAGCATCAGAGGAAGACCTGGTCCTGGCTATCCATGATCCAAGGAGTAAACAGTGGGTATCTCTTGAACAAATATCCGTTGATATGGTTAACCATACCGTCAGTGGGGTTACAGGACACTTCACTCAATTCGCTATACTAGCAGAAGTAGAAGAACCTCCCACACCGGAGACACCTTTGCCACAGGATACGCCAACCGAAACGTCTGCACCCACAGATATACCTGCAGCAGCAGAAACACCTGCGCCTACCGAAGACCTTACTCCAACAGAGGCTCAGGAACCTACGGATACAACTGAACCTGCAGATAATGAAGATGACGATGACGGACTCAATCCATGGGTGATTATTGGTCCTGTTATTGGGGTTTTGCTCATCATTGTATTGGTATACCTTCGTAAAAAACAAATAAAACGTTAGAAGACTTATTTAATGCAAGTTGCAATTTTAGCAGGTGGTCTGGCAACCAGACTGGGAAATTTAACCAGAGAACAACCAAAATCCATGGTCAATATACTTGACCGGCCTTTCCTGGCGTACCAATTACAGAACATCGCCAGAAGCGGAGTGAGTGGTGTTCTCTTGTGTGTGGGCCATCTTGGCAATCAAATTGAGTGTCATTTTGGTAATGGAAGTGATTTTGGAGTGAACATCCAATATAGTTACGATGGTGATAAATTGTTGGGAACAGCTGGTTCGCTTAAGAACGCTGAATCCTTGCTTGAGGACCCGTTTTTCGTTATGTACGGGGATTCCTATCTAGCTTTGGATTTTAAAGCCATCATGTCAGATTTCACTGCTCATAGTAAAAAGGCAATGATGGTAGTCTATAAGAATTTTAACCAGTATGACAGAAGCAATTGTGTGGTTGAGAATAATTGCATCAAATGCTACAGCAAGACAGAAACAAAAGAGGATATGGTCTATATTGATTATGGGGCAAGTATCCTACGTAAAAGCACTCTTGACTTAGTTCCTCAAAATGAAGTATTCTCTCTTCAGCAACTTTTCAGTGTACTCGTAAATGATCAACAAATGTTGGCATATGAAACAGAAGAACGTTTTTATGAAATTGGTTCCCCTATGGGTTTAAACGAATTCCACGAATATATGACCGTAAAGGAGGGGATATGATTCTTGCTAGAGCCCCTGTACGTATAACTCTCGGTGGTGGTGGAACCGACCTTAAATCGTATTATTCCAAGCATGGTGGCTTTTTGATAGGGGCAGGTATCAACAGATACAGCACTATCCTGGCCAACACGCGTTTTTATAACACCATACAACTTAGCTACTCACAAACAGAAATAAAGGACAATGTAGAAGATATTGAGCACAGGATATTCCGCGAAGCGCTCAGGTTAACAGGGATTAATCGGAATATCGAGCTCCATTCCACCTGCCATGTTCCTACCAACTCAGGACTCGGTTCTTCGTCCTCTTTCACTGTCGCGCTACTTAACGCACTACACACCTACAAGAGCGATTTCGTCACTCGGAAGGACCTTGCTGAGGAAGCGTGCCACCTGGAAATAGAAAGGCTCGGTGAACCCATCGGTAAACAGGACCAGTACATGGCAGCTTTTGGAGGAATCACCTGTCTCACCTTCGATACAAACGGGGACGTCCTGGTTGAACCTCTACGCATTTCTGATGAAACTCTAGATCTACTGGAAAATAACCTTCTCTTCTTTTTCAGTGGTGTCGAGAGAAAAGCCTCGGATATACTCATTGAACAAGACCAGAAAAGTAAAGCCAATGATCCAGATATGGAGCAGAACCTTCATCAGGTAAAAGATATCGGGCTTAAAACCAGGGAGTATCTCGAAAACGGCAAAGTAGATATGCTCGGTGAGCTTTTGCACGTTCACTGGGAAGCAAAGAAAAAACGTTCTTCCAAGATGACCGATCCGTTCATCGATGATTGTTATGAGGCTGCACTTAAGAACGGGGCCATTGGAGGAAAACTGATGGGTGCAGGTGGGGGAGGATTCTTTATGTTCTACTGTGAAAACGGAAACAAGGCAAAGGTATCAGAATCACTGCAAAAGATGGGACTAAGAAGAGAGCGGTTCCATTTCGACTGGGAAGGTGTCAGAATTTTACTTAACTCCAATGAAACCAGGTTGGGACCAAATAGCAGCGCGTTCAATATACCTGAGACCTCTCATAAGGTAATCCTAAATGAGGTGAGTCGTATAAATTAATGCGCTAGACGGAGCTCAATAACTATTGTAATTGAGTATCCTTATTATTCATCGGATTCGCTCTTGTTGTTCCGTTGGGATGTTTTCTTTATCGAAGTAATCTATATGTTTACTATTGGATTTCGTATAGATCACTGCTGAAGTTGTAACAATTTCAGTTTTCACTGGATTTTTCTCATTCTTGGACCCCAGTTCGATAACAGGGCATGCAGGTTATTTGCAATGTTTGGATATCTCCGCTAGCAAGTTTTCATAATCTTACAATGGAGGTGTTGTGTCATACACAAGCGAATATCTGAATGAAGTCAAGAAAGTAGTCGATGGAATAGATCAAACTGTAATAGAAAAAATGGTCGATGTGCTCGTTGGCATCAGAGAGAGTGAAGGGCGACTGTTCTTCCTTGGTGTTGGTGGTGGTGCTGGGAATGCGTCCCATGCTGTCAATGATTTCAGGAAAATCGCGG
>CAZWIP010000313.1:0-3276 GCA_964634125.1 uncultured Dehalococcoidia bacterium | reverse complement strand
ACCCCAAACACAACATGTAGTAGGTAGTCCAACGAAAGGGATAGCCCTATATTCTATTTATGCCTGGCTCATTAATCATAGCAGATTCCCGATATTGTGTCTCTATTTAACTACGATCAGAAAAGGTAGGCTGGACTGCTTTGTAAAGGTGCCTCATCCTACTATTTCTTGTGACGTTCACATTGTGCATCAGAACGATACAGTGTTCAATACGGAAATTGGTTAACAGTTGGTAAACAAATGGTAGATAATCGGTAAAAACGGTCTTTTGGGGTGTGTATCTGAAGGTTATGTAGTAGGTATGATTGAAGTCTGGTTGGGGCTATTTGAGCGGGAAGAGGTGACAAGGTCTGTGGTTACACCGACTTATTTATTAAACAGGCGCTCTTTTTTCAATGAATGTCATTCTGAACAAAGTGAAGAATCTCCCTTCTTCCTGGCAAGAGATTCTTCGGTCGTAAAACTCCTTCAGAATGACATCCTGCAAGTGATATTCTGATCAGTATTTAATTGCCGGATTAATAGTTGACGCCTATGACTGGGACTTCTCCTGTTTCAGATTGATCTACATCGAAGATGGAAACCGGGTCATCATATAGGGTTTCTATCTGATTGGAAATGCTATCAGGTAGTAAATCGGCTCCGCTGTTGAAAGCATAACTGGGATACCGGGCTACCGGCAATGACAACGGATGCATGAGGTGTTCAGCTAATTGATAGTGCTCCCACGTTTGGTGTTTCCAGGAGTATTTTGCAGCGTATTTAAGGGCATTCTCCTCCACTACTTCCGCTACATCAGGATTTAGTATTAGTTCTTTGATTCTGGTTTCCAGGTTTTCCAAATTCGCATCGACAAGTTGACCGGCTTCTTTCAGGGTTTCACCAACACCCTCCATGTCACGGCCGGCTATAACTGCGCCGGCTCCTAATGCGTGTGCTAATACACCACTCTGAGTGCATTCCGAAGGCCAATAGAAATTAATATCGAAAGCGCGCTGTGCCAATGGAAGGATGTCGGCGGGGAGCAGAGTTTCGAGCAGGAACCGGTCATCGATTCCCTGTATTTTGCGAAGACTATTGGCATAATCTTTCTGAATACTATCTCTAGGGCTTCCGATTCGTAAAGCTGCGATTTGTCTGTGGGGGAGCATTTTCTGTAAATGATCTCGGATATCAAAGAGTGATTCGGAGTGCTTTAACGGACATAGAAACCCTGTTTGACCTACAATGACGACATCTTTATCAACGAGTATTCGCTGCTTGTGTATGTTCTCTTTCGTAATTTGGTCCAGGTCCGATTCATAGAGCAAGAAATCGTTGAGCTTTTCCCTGGCTTCGAAACGGGTCAAACGTGCAATTTCCGGGAATGAATGTATGCCGTGTTTGATGAGGATTACCTTTTGAGAGTATTCTGGAAATGCTGTGGTAACCGCATCGCAAACACCTTGGCTAAAAACTGTGATGGCTTCTACATGCGGTAGTAAATCTCTGAGCAATTCATGCTGGTATTTCTGTAATCCTGACGGAGTTTCATGGCTTTGGAAATGTAAAGTGTGAAAGGTCACTACCTTCGGTATTTCAAGGTGCTTGAGCATGGTGACAAATCTATCGGTGTCATGCCAGATAGCTGTCTCATGTTGAACCCACAGGATTTCATCTCCGTTATTTCCGCCAAGATCTTTGAGCCCGTTCTGAATAACTGAGGCGGAGATTTCTTTGGGATTGGGTATACCGTACCATACCCGGTCCGATTCTGTGGTGCTATTGCCTACAAGCGGTGTACCGTACGTCTCCAAATCGAAAGATAGCACACCCCAATTTCCATTACAGCATTCACGAGTGATAAATGCTGTGTAATCAGCTATCCCACATTTTATCGGTTTATAGGTGCCAGCAAAGTAGATCGCTGCCATTGTCTCACCTTTTCAATCGACTATCTTTTTGATCCGTTAGATGGCTCTTTCTTTTCAGTCCTGGCTAATACCATACTGGCCAGAGCCAGACTTTCTTTAACCAGGTCATCCAGTGTCAGTAGCCCTACGAATTTCCCGCCATTGTGTACTACGGGTAGATAGTGGACTTGATGGCTTGCCATAATCTTTGCCGCCTCCGCGATGTCACAACCAACTGACACCTTAGGCATGCCATTGGTCATTACAGATCTGGCATGTTCTCGTTTTGGGTTATGAGCAGAGGCCACCACTTTAGAGACTATGCTACTATCGGTGATGATTCCGCGGAATTTCCCTTTTTCACAAACTGGCATGGTTGATATGCCGAAGTCTCTCATTTTCTGGGCTACCTCAATGATGGGAGATGCCGGGGATACTGAAGTGATGGTGCTTGACATAACTTGCTCTACTTTAGCCATCTTTACTCCTCACTGGTTGATCTTGGCCATTTGCCTGGCCTAACTTATAAGGCGAACCTTGATTCTCGCTTGCTCGCCTGCCACTTGTCTGACCTGGGAGAATACTTTGCCCAAGTGGTTGTGGTAGCCATCTGCAACATCCAGCCCATGAGTAGCATCATCAACCAATAGTCCCCTGTTTACTGCAGTATCTCCGGGATAGTCCAGTCCTCTGTTATACAGCTCTTTTAAAACATGTAGAGCTTCTTCTTCCATACCCTCTTTGACAGTATGGTGTACCTCAATTGTCATGAACATTTCTAACCTCCTCATTATCGTTATTCATGTATTGCTCAAGTTATCGGTTGGGATGCATGACAACATGCGTTATGGTTTTTCCAGTCCCCTGATAAAATCATCAATCGGGATTGCTGAAAGCGTCATAGCTTGCAGTGTACCGCGAGAGCCCAGTTCTACTGCAATCCTTGACATCGTTTCATTATCGGGGGCTTCCAGGATGTTCACAAAATCGTATGGTCCCATGAGTGCATACTGGCTAACCAGTCTGGCACCCATGTATTCCACCTCGATATTGACATCTTTAATTCTCTCGGGGCACTCTTTCAAAGTCTTTCTTCCCTCATCTGTGAGATTGGTGAGCATGACGTATGTTGGCATTTTCGAAATTCTCCTGAGTACTTACCGAAAAATCAATTATCCATTGAAGGATTCGTTATTTAGAATCTAATTGGTATGACCGGAAGCAACTGTGTTATGTGGAAGGGTATGGTCCCATGAACCGGGGTTTTATCCCTGTATCGGATGCGTTCAGTTCTTGTTCGATCTTGCTGGCAGTTTCGTTGTCTGGGACTTCGATTACATCAACGATATCAAAAGAACTCATGGGTCCGTATTGGTTTAATATT
>CAZWIP010000312.1:0-3280 GCA_964634125.1 uncultured Dehalococcoidia bacterium | reverse complement strand
GTAATATACTGCGTAAGGTTCAGACAATTTAAGGTACGGATCGAGTGTCATCATCAGTCGGCAATATGAAAGAAGCTTTCGCGATCCTCAGACTGATCGCTGTTTCATGACTGATAATACCTGGGATGTTGCTCAATTCGTTCCGTACGAAATTCGACATGTCTACCTGATCTCGAAAGATGGTCCATGCAACTATCTCATAGCGTCCTGCAGTCATAATTAGGTGCTGGATCCTATCGTGTTTGGCTAATGTTTCTGCTACAGCCTTGATTTTGCCGGGATGGGCTTTGATAAGCAATGCACCTCGCAGTCGGTATTCCAGAACACAAGGGTCGGCAATAGTAACAATACGGATGAGATGATCATCAATCAATCTGTGAAGCCTTTTGCGTGCGGTAGGCCTGCTTATGCTAAGCTTCCCGGCTAGATCCTTGGTCGTCTGCCTGGAATCCAATTGTAACTCTCGTACTAAGGTCAGATCCAATGCATCGACGGTTGAACATGGATCCATTGACTGATTCATAGGAACGATTTCGTCAGATGCGAACAACGCAAAGGATGCTTTCGTTATTTTCAAGGTTACCATGATTTCGGTACTAACGACGCCAGAGATATTGCCTACTACAGTGCTAATGAAGCTGGACAATCCCTCTAAACTTCGGAATATTGTCCAGGCAATAATGTCATAAGGGCCAGTGAGTATACCCACGCTTTGAACATTCTCGCATGACGCCAGTTCATTTGCTACAGCATCAACCTGGCCACTACGGACGTTTATCCCAACAACTGCCTGGGTGCCATACCCCAAAGCAAACGAGTCGGCGATAGTTGAAATTCGTATTGTGCCCTCATCAAAGAGTCTCCCTAATCTTCTGCCCACCGTAGCCGAACTTATTCTGAGTTTTTTTGCGAGGTCCCAGTTAGTCTGTCTGGCATCAGTTTCCAACTCTGTGATCAACATAACATCGGTTGGATCTATATTCCGGTTTGAACGTAATTCTGCCATATTTATGTAGCCCTACTTTATTACGAGACTATGGTCCTGTTGATCCAGCTCTGATTATTTCATAAATGAAAATCAGTCAAACCTGATCAGGGATAATATTACCATACTTCTCATAGATATTGCAATGGGCGACAATATAGTTAACAAATATCTAAATTAGTTATCACAATTTACGCATATTTCGGAAGAATTGTTGACATATGAAATACACTATGTTAAAATCCAAATTGCTCAATAAGACTCGGTGATCTGGAACTATTCTCAGGTTGTTCCACACTGGAAGTTTCAGGGAGGTTGATATGGCAATGCCGCTGGAAGGATTTCGGGTTATTGACTGGAGTGTGTGGATGGCAGGCCCTGGGGCCGCTATGATACTCGGGGACCTTGGGGCGGACGTAATCAAGATTGAAGACCGAGTTACAGGCGACCCTACACGTGGAGTTGAGTTCAGTACAGGCTTGGACGACAGGAAGCCCCCACAAGCTATCTTCGAGTCCTGTAATCGGAACAAGAAGGGAATAACTCTTGATCTCCGCGAACAGAAAGCGAAGGAGATAGTGTACAAACTGGTCGAGAAAGCAGACGCTTTCATCACTAATTTCCGCCCATCCGTTACCACAAAATACGAGATGGACTATGAAACTCTTGTCAAGCATAACTCACAATTGGTTTACGGCATCATCACTGGCTATGGGTCGAAAGGGCCGGAGGCAGATGTGCGCTCTTATGACGGTATCGGCCAAGCCAGATCGGGAATCATGAACCATGGTGAACCCGGCCAACCTAGCTATATACAACAAACAATTGGTGACGCAGCGGCAGGCATTAACTGTGCTTTTTCCGTCGTGACCGCATAGCTGACCAGAGAACGTATGGGGGTTGGGCAGAAAGTGGAAACATCGATTTTGTCGAGTTTACTTTTTGAGCAATGGGCTAATCTGGGCATCAAATTTATCGGCGGGATGGAAGCCCCTCAAATGCCAAGAGCCCGACCTCTGAACCCACTGTTGAATACATACAGGTGTGCGGATGATAAATGGGTTTTCCTGTTCCATCTGGAGGCAGACCGGTTCTGGCCCAACTTGTGTAAGGCATTGAGCATCGAGCATCTTCAGAACGATCCGCGATACAACAGTATCGCTACAAGAAGAATGAACGAGGAACTGGTGACACTTATTGACCAGATATTCGCCACCAAGAATCGCGATGAGTGGCTGAGGATTTTCAAGGAAAACGATGTAGTCTGTGGCGCTGTTAATACATACGATGATCTGCCGAATGACCCGCAGGTTGTGGCCAACAATTACCTGCCAGAGTTCGATCATCCCAACTATGGAAAAATCCGCTATGCACCGATACCATTTGAGTTTAGTAAGACCCC
Source organism: uncultured Dehalococcoidia bacterium (assembly GCA_964634125.1). Lineage (GTDB taxonomy): Bacteria > Chloroflexota > Dehalococcoidia > SZUA-161 > SpSt-899 > JABMQN01. The sequence goes on along the minus strand of CAZWIP010000312.1, from coordinate 893 downwards.
AGGTGCCTTGAGGCTCCCGGCTCCGGAGTTTGGCCAACATACAGAAGAAATACTTATGAATCTTCTCGACTATGATTGGGATCAGATTGCCGAACTCAAAGACAATCAGATCATCTGACAGAAAAATTGTCTATGAACCAGGAATGACGACGATCCTATATGGGAATCAACCACTCACCAGCGAGGTTTAATGTTAAAAGAAGAAACTTCGAATCGAAAGGTGTGCAATCGGACATTTTCCTGGTAACTGAATGAAGGAGGATAAAATGCAAAAAACATCAAGTAAACTTTGGATGGTCGCACTGGTATTGGTGCTAACTACATTGCCGCTGTTGGCAGCGTGCTCATCTGATGATGAGAAGACGCCTGAGGCTACAGAGCAACCGACCGAGCCAGCACAGGAGGTGAAGATCATCATAGGTAACCTCTCGGATATTACCGGACCGGCTTCAAATGTGATGACTGTAGTTGATGCCGGGGTGAAAGATGCAATCAAATATTTCACCGAGCAAGGCCTTATTTCTGGTGTAGAGCTGGAAATGATCACCTATGATAACGAATATAATCCCTCAAAAGAAATCCCTGGCTATAAGTGGCTTAAGGAACGAGGATCTGATATTATCATCGGCAACATCCCTCAAACATCAATAACGTTGAAACCTTTCGTTGACGATGAAGAGATAATGTTATTCGCCATGCCTTATATTGAGGAAGGGTTCGAGCCTCCTGGATATACTTTTAGTTTGAATGTGCCTACTCGACCCTTAGGAGCAACTGCTATGAAATGGATCGCTGAAAACGATCCGGATTTTCCGAAAGACAGACCCGCCAAAATTGGAGCGACCAATTGGGAGGAACCTCAGTCCCATTCCGTCTATGATGGGATGGAAGCT
>CAZWIP010000311.1:0-3301 GCA_964634125.1 uncultured Dehalococcoidia bacterium | reverse complement strand
AGGCAGGATATCATGTCCCCGCCTTGTTTGGGAGGAGGCCTTATATAAGTATCAATTCATTTAAACTGGTGACGCAACGTGTTATCTATATCAATAAAATCAAAATATTCTAAGGGGTGTGGCTATGAAAAAATACAGAGTGATACAATGGGCAACTGGTGTGGTGGGTAGTGCTGCGCTGAGAGGGATTATCAGACATCCAAAGCTCGAACTGGTCGGAGTTAAAGTGTATAGCGATAATAAAGAGGGACTTGATGCCGGTGATATCGTCGGTATGGATAAGACTGGTGTTCTGGCTATTCAGGATATCGATGCAATCCTGGCTATCGATGCCGATTGTGTACTCTATTGCCCGATGCCCTGGGATGTCAGCGAAATGTGCCGGTTGCTGGAGTCCGGAAAGCATTTGATCACGCCTTGCCCGTATTGGTTTCCCTTTATTCAGGATCCGGAATCGTCAAAGCTTATTGAGGCTGCCTGCAAGAAAGGGAATGTCAACATGCACGCCTCTGGCACCAACCCCGGAGGTATCGCCGAGCGTTTTCCTCTGACGTTTACTGGATGGTGCAATCGAATTGACCGGATCACCATGACCGAATATGGTGATTGTCGTAACTACAGCGCAGAGGGAGTTGTGCGTGAATTGATGAATCTTGGAAAAACTCCGGAAGAAGCGGAGAACAATCCCTATAGAGAATTTCTGATAGGTTTCTGGAACCAGCCGATCGATTTGATCGCCGAAGGTTTGGGTTCCGAAGTAATCGCTTACGAGTCAAAACACAACTACATTCTGGCTAAGGAGCCTATAGAGACGGCGGTGGGCATAATAGAAGAAGGGACGATTGCCTTAAACCGCAACCGGCATATCGGGAAGACCCGGGAAGGAACCGAGATCATTCAGGAACAAATCTGGTTTATGGATGATATCGAACAGACCCGACTCCAGTCCAAGATGGATATTCCGCGATCATCTGGCTGGCGGATTAAGATTGATGGTGATGTGAACCTCATTGTCGATATCAATTTCCCACCGGAGCTGTCGTCAGAAGAGCATGTGGCTCAGGGTATGAGTACTACCGGGTTGCACCTGGTGAATGCGGTGCCCTTGGTATGTGAAGCCGAAAATCCCGGCATCAAGACTTACCTGGATCTGCCCATGATTACCGGATGCATGGGAACTCACATAACAGATCGTTAGCGATTAAGTATAAGTAAAGGGGCCTTGCAAGGCCCCTTTTGTTTAAAAGTGGATAGTCGCCATTTTCGGATGAAGAAGTCTATTCCTCGTTGGCAACGAGTGCTGTGTGATGCATAACCATTATTCAAGCTATGCCAGCTTCATTACTATCGATTCAGGGTCGCAGACGATGGCACATAGACCGCAGCCAAAGCACTTACTCTCATCGATCGTGGCCTTCTGATCCTTCATTTCTATCGCCCCGAAGAAGCACCTGTCCACGCATTCCTCACAACCGATACATGAATCCTGATCCACCCTGGCGCGAAAGCGGCTTTTCTCTAGTATCTGTTCAGCGGTACCTACCACGAGACCAATGGCGAAGATATCACAGCAGTCCCGACAGCAGTTGCAGATCGCAGTCAAACGTCGCTCCGTGCCGGTGGCCCAAGTGTGAATGAGGCCTTGTCTCTCCGATTCATCAAAAATAGCGTTGGCCTCTTCTTCGGTAATACGCCGACCGGCACCCCGATCCAAGGCATATTCTGCCCCGCGGTTGAAGTGCACGCAGGCATCAAGCAGGAGATCGCAAGCTCTGATCGACCGGCGGCAAGTACATGGAACCACAGCAATGGGGTCTATACCTTTTATCAGCTCCCGAATGTTCTCCTCCGGCAGAAGTTTATCGAAATCCGGGCTTTTTTCCATTGCCCTGTAGGCAGGAAACACCTTGAGAAGTTGCACATAGGAATCTCCAAGCCCACCTGCCATTTTCTGGGTCCATTCATTATTCCGATAATCCACCCACAGTTGGAGAAGCTCTTCATCGATCCATTTGTCTGCGCTGGCGAGGTTGGCATCGTGTAGCTGGGTCATATCGTAAGGAAGGCAGTATAATCCCTTACTTGTTCGAATAACTAATCCCCGTTCCATGAACTCGCGCAATTTGCGTTGTGCAGCCTCTTCATCCATCCCTGTTCTTTGAGCCAGTTCCGCAGGTTGCACCGGTAGCTGCAACAACAACTCTCCTTCATCAGGGGTCACCAGCTTCTGCAATACGCGACGCAAACCCTCTGACGTGGGATCCTTCAGCCTCTCCAGCAATTCGGTGTAGACATCACCTGTTGTCATATTGATCTCCTTCAGCAGTGGTGCTCGTGGATAGCATCGATTGTTTCTGACGTATGAATCTATTCTATGCCAAGATATGAGTCCAGGCAAGCCTATTCGGTCGGGAGTCCGCCGATTCCCAACGGTCCACCCTCAAGATATGTTTTGATGTATTTATCCATCTCCGGTGTAGGTTTCCACCACTTGTTCGCGCCGAGGTCTTCAGCGACCTTGTTAGCGCCCAGATAACCGGGGCCGCCAAGTACCAGTCCACCCGGATAGTTGGAAGCGCCACAGGTATAGAGACCTTCCATCGGCGTGGCTGTGCTGGAGCAATCCTGATTAGGCCGGAAGCAACCCAGCTGGATCGGTTTGTAGTCGCCGTGCTTGATACCACCGAAGCGCATATTGGGGAAACGGACTTCAATTTCCGGAGGAGTTTCCTGACTCATGGCAATGATATTGTCCCCACTCATATTGGGAGCGAACCTGGCCCATTTCTTCATGATCGCTTCTTTGAGCTCCGGTCCCTTTTGTTCCCAGCCGCCTTCTATATCATAAGGAGCATGCATCTGGAAGAAGGAAACCTTCCTGCCCGGAATATCACTAAGGAAAGGATCGAACAGACTCTGGCAGGTGGCATGACCGGCGAAGTTGTTCATATCGATCTTACCGCCAACCACATTCTCCCAGTGCTGCATTAACTGATCGGTATTCTCCGCGCCAAAGATTGTCAGGAAGGAATCGTTGATCCAGGGATCATCGCTCTTGTACTGTGGGATTTCATTGGTAACTACATGCAGAGTGTTAAAGCTCCACTTGTCATACTTCCATCCCTCGACCGGCTCGATGAGCTGCTGCGGCATGTTCTCTTTGCCTACCAGGTCAAACCATGTTGTCTGGGGATCAAGAGTGGACATTACCACTTTACTGCGTATGGTGCGGCCTTCAGTCAGGTGGACTCCAACGGCTTTGCCATTCTCCACAATTACTTTGTCCACCGGGGCATGCTCC
>CAZWIP010000310.1:0-3307 GCA_964634125.1 uncultured Dehalococcoidia bacterium | reverse complement strand
CGCTTCGTCTGGCAAAGGCAGCGGTCAAGAATGCGGAGATCGCCAAACGTCAGCCGCTGGATGATACGGGTGTCTTAGAAATCCTTTCCAAAGAAGCCAAGCTGCGTCGTGAAAGTATTGCGGAGTATCGCAAAGCGAACCGCTTGGATGCAGCAGCTATAGAAGAGACCGAGCTGACCATCCTCATGGAGTATCTGCCTCAGCAAATGTCTCAAGGGGAAATTCAGGCCATCGTACAGCAGGTAATCGCTGAAACCGAAGCAGTCGGCCCTCAAGACAAAGGTAAGGTTATGTCCAAGCTCATGCCTCAAGTAAAAGGCAAAGCGGACGGACAGTTAGTCAATCAAATCGTAACGCATCTTCTGGAAAGTTAAAGAGAATCTCCTAATATTTAGTAGGTTTTCAAAAAAAAGAACAAGTTAAACACTTGTTCTTTTTTTGTGTCCTGTCGCTTAATGAATACAAGTTACACTTGACAAATATCGCACTATATACTACCTTGATGCTTAGCTTTGTATAGTTTTATTTTCGAAGTTATTTATGTCAGAGCATATCAATACTACACAGACATCCAGTTCATACTAACTGCTTTCCTGTGTTCTTGTGTCGATAGGTGCCTAATTAATGGAGATATATATATATCAGGGAGGCCACTGATTAAATGATCATAGTACAAACACCACTCCGTATCAGTTTCCTCGGAGGAGGTACGGATTTTGAAGACTTCTATATTAAACATGGAGGAGCTGTTCTGAGCACCACGGTGGACAAATGCGTTTTTGTCATCGCCAAAGAGAGATTCGATGACATGATATGTGTGAACTATTCGAAAAGGGAGCGTGTAGAAACGGTAGACGATATCCGTCACGATTTGGTTCGTGAAGCAATGAGAATCACTGATACAAACAAATCTATTGAGATAACTACCCTCGCTGATATTCCATCCAAGGGCAGCGGAATGGGTTCGTCAAGCAGTATTACTATAGCTCTACTTCATGCCCTGTATGCACACCAAGGTGTGATACGGCCTGCTGAGACACTTGCTAGTGAGGCCTGCCAAATCGAAATAGATACTCTTGGTTCACCAATAGGTAAACAGGATCAGTACATTGCGGCCTATGGAGGTCTTCGCTTCATTACCTTTGGCAATGGCGGAATTGAGATAGAAAAGATCCATCTTCCCAATGGAGAGAGAAAGCAATTAGATGATAACCTTCATCTTTTTTATACCGGTATAACCAGACAATCCAATGGAATCCTCTCCGAGCAGAAGGCAAACATAGACGATCGGATTGAAACACTTATAGAATTGAAAAAACTAGCATTCGAAGCAAAGGATGCCATTTCCTGTGGCGAATTTGACTCCTTTGGAGAAATCATGCGTCGCGGGTGGGAACTCAAGAAAAATATGGCCAGCAGGATTACTAACAGTCAAATTGATGAAATATACGAAACCGCAATCAAAGCAGGGGCCCTAGGCGGCAAAGTCAGTGGAGCCGGAGGGGGTGGATTCCTACTCCTCTATTGCCCAAAACATAAACAGGATAGCGTTCGCAACGCCCTTCGCAAGCTTCAAGAACTCCCTTTCCATTTTGAACCGGATGGTAGCAAAGTGATTTTCAACTACAGACGAGTATAGCGGTACGTTGCGTAAAAGGAGTAAATGATGAGTGATGAAACACAGGCAATCATCAAGGGTTATCTAGATGAGGTTGAAGTTTCACTAAATAAACTACCCACAGATACAATAGCCAGAATTGCTGAAGTTATTGAAGATGCACGCATGAACCAAAAACAGATATTCATATTTGGAAATGGTGGATCAGCCGCCACCGCTACCCATTTTGCCTGCGATCTTTCCAAGGGCGGAATAGTGAGAGAAAAACCAAGGATAAAGGCAATTTCTTTATGCGATAACGTATCTCTGATGACCGCCTGGGGGAATGATACCGCTTATGAACACATATTTGCCGAACAATTGGACAACCTGGTTCAATCCGGCGATGTTGCTATCGGGATAAGTGGCAGCGGCAATTCTCCCAATGTTTTGAACGCGGTAAAGCTTGCCCGAGAAAAAGGTGCTAAGACGATTGGCTTCAGTGGATTCGATGGAGGCAAGCTCAAGGAAATGGTCGATATTCCCCTGGTGACATCGAATTACTGTATGGAACAGGTTGAGGATATACATCTGGTATTGGAACACGTTATAACGACAGTGGTGAGAGGGAAGTAAACGCAATGAATATTCTGGTAACCGGCGGCGCCGGATATGTAGGAAGCATCGTCTCAGAAGAACTGCTTAGAAACGGGTATTCGGTTATCGTCATGGATAACCTGGTGCAGGGGCACAAGGAAGCCATTCTACCCGAGGCTGAGTTCGTCCAGGCCGACTGCGGTAATCCACAGGATCTGAAAGATGTCTTTAGCCGTTTCAAGATCGATGCCATAATGCATATGGCCGCAGAAACGGTGGTGGAATTCTCCATGACCGATCCCAAACGATATTTCCACAACAACATCATCGGGGGAATTCACCTCCTCGATGCCATGCTGGATCACGATGTCAAGAAAATCATCTTCTCATCCAGTGCATCAACCTATGGCGAGCCGATCGAAACACCCATCCGGGAAGATCACCCCAAAGTGCCTGTTAACTCTTATGGTGAAACTAAGCTCATGTTTGAAAAGGTACTGGAGTGGTATGGCAGAGCCTATGGGCTTATGCATATCTCCATGAGATACTTCAACGCCGCCGGCGCAAGCGATCGACTGGGTGAGGATCATGTACCGGAAACCCATCTAATTCCCAACATACTCAAGTCAGCCATGAATAGTAACAATCCGGTACATATATTCGGTACTGATTATCCCACCAAAGATGGTAGTTGCCTTAGGGATTACGTTCATGTGATTGATATCGCTCAAGCCCATATACTGGCACTAGAAAAACTGGATGAACTGAGTGGCCGGGCCTATAACCTGGGCAATGGCGATGGCTGTACTGTACTGGAAGTTGTGGAAGCTACCAAAAAGGTCAGCGGTATCCAGATTCCAATAATATTCTCTCCCAGAAGAGCTGGTGATCCAGCGGTTTTAGTTGCCAGCTCTGATCGTGCTAAATCAGAGCTGGGGTGGAAACCAAAATACCCGGAGATCGAGGTGATAATCCGGCACGCCTGGGACTGGATGCAAAAGAATCCAAATACCTATGGAGTATAACTGCTCCCAACGAGACACTGGGAGCAAATATATCGGGGCTGTTGCCGAACTCGAATTAGTTAGCTGTAAGTGGTAAAATAAGTATGGG
>CAZWIP010000309.1:0-3315 GCA_964634125.1 uncultured Dehalococcoidia bacterium | reverse complement strand
AAGTGTCCTTTAACTTATGTCTTTAAAGTGTCCCATTTTCGCTGAAGGTGGACAATGGTGGACCTCTATGCTACGGCGGAGGCTTATGGCATAGCGTGGGAATGCCCCAGACATTCCGGGTATCATATCAATGCTGATTCGCTCATTGTTGAGTTCGTTCGAGATGGCAGGCCAGCTAAAGTCGGGGAACCGGGGCACATTGTGGTTACCTCATTGTATCAGTATGCTATGCCGCTGATCCGCTATGACTTTGAGGACATTGGTATTCCAACGGATAAAAAGTGCCCTTGTGGACGGGCTCTGCCTCTTATGGCAATGATTCAGGGGCGGGTGGATGATTTTGTTACTCTGCGCAACGGAACCATTATTCCGCCCATAGGGACTTTTGCCGATGTGATCAATTGTGAACAGGACGTGCTTGAGTTTCTCGTCATACAAGAGGATTATGATTTGATTGTGGTAAAGCTGGTAATCAATGCCGAAAATGATTTAGATTTGATTGAGCGAGTGAGGCATGGAATAGAAGAGCTGATTCAGCACGAAGCAGTAGTAAAAGTTGAGATTGTGAACCAGATCGACAGAGGAAATGATGTCAAACTTCGCAGGATCATTTCTAAGGTGAGTTCAAGTTTGTAGCGGCAGAACCAATTAATCATGACAACACAATGAAAGATTATCATGATGACCAAACTAGAAATCAAATACGGCCAGCGGCAACACCACCATTGGAGCAATTAGAATGCCTAGCATTGCTTGGTTTATAGGGAGAGCTAGAGCAATCCGAGAATTCCAGGGAATATTCGCGCTAGCAAGACGATCCATCTCATTCGCGTTGGAACCCGTTTTTTGGCGAAAAACTTTTATTCTCTGTCAGCGGACCTTACAACACACTCCCGCCTCAAAGGAGTTAGATTTCAAACCGGATATTGAGAATCTCAGCCTCAAGATTATCTCCTCGCCCAGGGAAGCTGAGGAATTAGAAAATGATGGTTTTATGTTTCGCTCATATCCCACCTTCGACAATACGAAATTGAAATTCTATTGGAAGACAATGGACCTAGGAGGTATAGCTACCTGCGTCTTTGTAGGGAAAGATCTTGCCAATATTCAGTTCGTCATCCCCACAAAACATGCCATGAATAAGTTGAGTCCCTACCGTACGAGGGTAAATTTTTCTGGTGGAGAAACATATACGCAAAGCGCGTGGACTAATCCGAAATACAGACTACATGGGCTGGCAAAATACAATGCTTTTTTCAACAGGGATCCATTCCTTCTAAAGAACGGTATAACTGTAGTTCGATCAACATTTTGGGATCAGAATGAATTAGGCCAAAAGATGGCCATTTCCCTCGGTGCAGAGCAATACGGGAAAGCTAAAGTAACTAGGTTTCTTTGGTGGAAATTTTGGGAAGGTGAGAGACCTCTCGATGCAACCGACAGTCATGAAGCTAACTATAGCGAAGACATATAGCAATCGTCTCTAGGCCGGTGGAGAGGGGAAGACAGACAATATGAGAGATGCTGGAAGATGTGTCAGCTTTGGACTGAAGCGCATTGCTCTGTTTATGGACTGGTGTACAACCCTGATAGCTTGTGGCAGAGATGCAACAAATTCAGCCAGCAATACAGAAAACAAACTGCCCTATGTGAGGAAAACCGAAACATCAGTGCTCACTGTACACTCGACGAATCCCAGATACTTTACAGATTCTTCTGGCAATACGGTCTATCTGACAGGTTCACATACGTGGACTAATTTAGTCGATATCGCGCCCAATTATCCCCCTAATACATTCGATTTCGATGCCTACCTGGATTTTCTAGAAGAGAAGAACCACAACTTCATACGCATGTGGACCTGGGAATTGACCAAGTTCAGCTACGGTGGCCCTAAGCACTATTCGGCGCCGCATCCCTGGCCTCGGAATGGGCCAGGCAATGCCTTGGATAAACGTCCGAAATTCGATCTATCACAGTTTGATACGGAATACTTCTCCAGGTTGCGTACGAGAATCAAATCTGCAGCGGAGCGAGGCATCTATGTTTCTGTCATGTTGTTTCAGGGTCATGCGGTGAGATTCTCCAATAGTCCATGGTCCTGGAAAGGCCATCCATTCAATCCTTCAAACAATATCCAGGGGATAGATGGAGAAAAGGAAGACTTCTATGTTTACCGCTCCGATCCTGACGATCCCATTCGCGCTGTTCAGGAGGCCTATGTCCAGCAAGTCATCGACACCATCAATGATTTAGAAAATGTTCTCTATGAAATAGGTAACGAGGTCATACCCGCCTCCACAGATTGGCAATACTACATGATAGATTACATCAAGAAATATGAGGACAGCAAACCACTCCAGCATCCGGTGGGCATGACCTTCCAAATCAGAGGTGGAGATAATGTGTCGCTATTTGATAGTCCAGCAGATTGGATATCGCCGAACAACATTTCAGGTGTTGTTGATTACCTGAAAGACCCACCAGAAGCCGATGGAAGCAAGGTCATCATCTTGGATACCGATCATCTCTGTGGTATAAGTTGTGGGAAAGACACATACAAGTGGATCTGGAAGAGCTTTCTGCGAGGGTATAATCCCATATACATGGATCCATTAGGTGATATGGATAATTCTCTGGTTCATGAACAGGGTGATGAAGCCGTAAGAGAAAATATGGGGTACACACTCACCTTTGCCAACAGAATGAATCTTGGGGCAATGATACCACAATCTGACCTGGCAACAACTGGATATTGTTTAGCCAACCCAGGGTCTGAATACCTGATCTGCCAGCCTAAATCCGGATCCTTGGGTGCTACCCTTGAGTTGGGAGAGTATTACTACGAATGGTTCAACCCCCGCACCAGGCAGGTCGTTGCAAAAGGACAGTTTGACATGACTAATGAACACAAATTCTTCACTCCACCATTTGGGGGTATGGCTATTCTCTATTTAAAACGTTTGTAATACAAAATAGTAGACAGGTATGCTCCATGTCAAGCATCGTTTGATACCTTCTCTAAATATGACAACGTACTGGTCATCTATTTTTCGTGGTGCTAACTGGGGATAAAACCAGGTTCAAAAAGGAAGTGGTTTCGGAGCATTTTTTACGTTCAATGCCTGCTCCAAAAGGACTTGTTTGTTATGCTCGATTATTACCGGTGTGAGGTCATCGACAGATGCGGTTAGAGATATCGGTCACGGATAGTTACCTGTTCAACTCCGGGTATCGCTAACGGACTCATCACTCGGGTCCGACCTATACGAGCCAGTTACCATATGTGAAAATGACACTTTGCGAATCTGCAGG
>CAZWIP010000308.1:0-3315 GCA_964634125.1 uncultured Dehalococcoidia bacterium | reverse complement strand
CCCAAGATTGCCTATGCTACCAACTGATACTATTTAATTGCCGGAGTAATAATAGCCATTCATAGCCAGGTATGTCCCTGGCAGGATCAAGCTGCCCATCATAGGTGACAACTTTTAACTCCACTCCCGGAATGAGGTTCTCATCGTTAAAGTACTCAACTACATCATCCAATGCCATGTTTATAACTGTCATCGCATTCGATGCTGGTCCTGTTATGTCCGAGAGACTACCAATGGTGATAACCACGTCTTCATCAGGAGTATCAGCTGTTTTCATTCCATCTGCTTCAGATGTGATTTTTTCATCACCATCATTGCTGCCATTACTATCGCCATTGCATGCTACTGACGATACCAACAACAGTAATAAAAACACCATAATTATAGTCCCCGACTTGCCAAACCTTGTCATCCTGCCTCCTTTAAAATTTACACAATGCATTTTGGCATTGTTATTTGGGCATAATGAATTGTGTCCTAAACGAATCCTGCCCCCCTATCCCTGTTCCCCACTAGGTGTCCTTCAGTGAATCCTGAGCTCTCTTAATCACGTTCCTGACCGAATCAACCAGAGATTCATTCTCTTGATCACCAAGCTGCTGCCATGGACCTTCCAACCCCATATCGCCTGCAATAACCCTGTAGCAATTATAGCCTTCACCACACCCACCATTCGGCCCGGGGTGCCAGGCCGAACCAGTGGCATAGAAGTTGCTCACCGGTGTTCTGTAGTTGGCCAGTTCCGGGATAGGACGATTCTCCATTTGTTGATATACGGAACGATCGATTGTCTGGCAGTTCCCGTGCGGTCCCAGGTTTTTCATGCGCAGATTGTCATAGGGACTGTTGCTATCGATTCCGATGAGGTTGTCGTAGCTCATATTGGGAGCATATTTCTGCCAGACGGTTATCATATCATCAACGTATTTCTCTTTAATTCTGTACCACTCCTCCTCTGTGTGCTTGCTGGCAGGCGGTGCCTGCATCTCATTCTGGGCTACATGCATGCCTGGCGGAGCAAAGGCCGTATCAACAAGACTGTGACAGCAGACTATTGGGCTGAAATCCTCCAGCGGTGGGAACATGCCCAGATTGGCCCAGCGGCACTCATTAGCAATGTGTTCAGGATCGGAACTTGTTCCCAGTCCCAGCCAGAATGTCTCGCGAATATCCGGGTTGAAAGCTTCGGCTTTGTAAATCGGTGGCTCCTTCAACGCAAAGCTGCACCACATAAGGCAACCGATATGCGTGCTCGAAATCAACTCGACACGGCGGGCTACCTTTTCGGCAAAATGTTCCCGTCCAATCATATCGAACACTACTTGCTGCGGACTGAGACCTGCAGCCACAACGACTTTCCGCGCGGCTATTTCCGAACCATCTTCGAGCCGAATACCTGTAGCATTGCCGTTTTCGATGATCACGTTCTTGACTTCGGCATGAGTGAAAAATTTGCATCCCATCTGTGTCAGAATCTGGTGGGCTGCATGAGCGTTTTGATGAGTGCCTCCTTTGGCAAAACCCAGAATCGGAAGTTGAGCTCCGAGTGCAAATGTTTCAACGCCCATACCGGGATCGTTAACATCCGTTGCCGCTGAAACCACGAACCTCGCATGGCAGTATTGCATCTCCTGACTATCCCACATCTCTCGTATCTGGCGAAGCGGGGACGATTTCATTGTCAGTGAGTCTGGGACCATGTCTGCTTCGAGTAGTTTATTGAAGACACCCATTTGCCGATCGATTACCTCCGGTGTCAGTAACTGTTCTGGCGGAAGATAGAACTGATCCATCATAGCCCGGTATACTTCATCGCTATGGAATACTCCGAACAGCTTCAGATAATTCTCAGCATCTTTCTCCGAGAAACGAGCAATTTCCTTCGCCGTTCGCTCTTGGGCAGGGTCGTGTTTAACGCTATAAATAGCTAAGCAAGTATCGTTGTCGGCGAAGCAAGCACCATCGGAACACAAGTATTGTTCCCATTGGGCGCCATAGTCCCAGTATTGCGGGAAATCTCGATATATGGGTGCATAGTACACCGGTAAAATGATATTCGCATGAGTATTTCCGCGGAAACCAGGGGCCGATATTTCTTCGGTCGCCAGCCCCCCGCCGATCTCATGCCTGCGCTCGAAGATACCTACACTCATCCCGCCGTATTTGATGAGATACATAGCAAGGAATAAAGCCTTGGTTCCTCCCCCAACGATTACTGCATCAAATGTGTCATCAGGCATAGTATTATTCCTATACTGATGAACAGTTATCTGCGCCCCAATATGCCTTCATGGATGTAAACTTCCCATCTTTGTTGAATTCGTAAACGTTAATTGTTTCCAGTTTCACTTGAGAACCTTCGTCGCCTAATGTCACTGCCATCGGGAACGCCAGTGAATTTCCGGCACAACGAGCGCTTCCTATTAGCTCAGCCTTGATATTGTGCGAAAGGACACCTGTGTAAAACTCTCGAATAGCATCGATGCCGATACGAGGTTCACCTCCAACCGGATCTTCCTGCATCGCATCTGGGGCAAATAGATTGCACATGGCTTCAAGATCATGACTGCTTATAATATCGACGTATCTTTGGGCTATCTCCGCCATTTGCTTTGCATCCAAAATAGTATCTGTCATTATTACCTCCTCGTGTTCTAAAGATTAGTTTGCTGTATTGTAGTTTTACTATCTATATATGTCATTCCGGATTTATCGGGAATGACATTATTAAACCGGCAATTAAAAACAGACTGTAAAAACTGTTTCTAATGGGTGTCATTCTGAGCAAAGCGAAGAATCTGCTTTCCTCCAAGCGAGAGATTCTTCGGTCGCAAAACTCCCTCAGAATGACATCATGAAAATGATGTTTTTATCCATATTCAATTGCCGGATTAATAATGGGCAAAGCCTCAGTTTTAACCAGTTTTTAAACCCTTTCATCCCCATAAATTCCGTAGCGCGACCCTTCAGGGTCGTCTTGGGCGAGGCTGAAGCCTCGCGCTACATTTCAAACAGCCTCTTTTTGGTTTATTCATATATGGCGCAACGGTTAGAAATGACTTTTCAAATTATATTGGACTTCATTTTGTTATTCGCCATCCACCTATTCCGCCAGACGTCAGTATCTCTTCTGCTTCACCGATGATTTTATCGATCAACTCTTTAGCCGTTACAACTTCGTCGATAAACCCGATTGCCAGAGATATCGCACCTGTTCCGGCTTCCTTGGGAATTCCAGTGTCTTCCGCTCTCCCCACAGCGATTATTACTCCGGCAATTAAATAGTATCAGTTGGTAGCATAGGCAATCTTGGGA
>CAZWIP010000307.1:0-3318 GCA_964634125.1 uncultured Dehalococcoidia bacterium | reverse complement strand
TCTATTTCGCTCTGATCAACGATGCGCTGCTTAGTGTGAACACGCCCTAGTTAAATTGGGAAACACCTGTATACCAAGATCTCAGTAATAATTCAACAGTGTTACCAATAAATAAGCGGCTTGTCTTGCGCTTCGTTATCTATGAAAACGCCATTATTATCATTTAATCGGAATTCACCCAAAACCAAACTAATATTGGTGTGCGTGGTATTTAATCTACTCCTGGAATTATGGGTTCATGGCATTGGCGGATTTTTGAATCCAGTCCTAACGATTTCCCTATTCTTGATATACCTCTCTTACTTCCTTATATTGGTGGATTTAATCGTGAGGCTCAACTTAAGAGATTATCACGTTCTCTTGATAGGGTTTATCTATGGAATGCTACAAGAGACATTGAATACAGGGAGTGTTTTCAACGAAGCATTCCTTTTAGGTGTTAATCCTATCAATATTTTCATGGCTAATGTTCTTTGGTGGGGAATTCTACAGAGTGCATTTGCCTATTATTTTGCTAAAACGATTGTTCAAGACAGTGAAAATGAATTCGAGAAGATGGGACTACGTGGATGGATGTTTGCCATTGGAATTAACGTATTCTTCTTTGCGGTTCTGGGAATTGAAGGCAACTACCCCGATGGAACAGCGATAGGATATCTTGTTAGTCTGACACTTGTTGTCATCGCCATAGCACTTTTTGTTATTGATATCAAGAAGAAGACTAAAGACATATTGAGAATTAAACATATTCGATTTGTCGATACTTTGATGAGAATTCAAATCATAGTATGTGTGGTAATGGGGATAATGCACACATTCATACTGGGGGTTGTTGCTCTATATTTGTTTCTACTATGGTCTGTATTTACAGGAATAGTCTATCTCACATTTTCATTAAAAGGCCACAGATTTGTTGGCCAATTAAAACCGTAAGACTCGCCCCCCTCACCCCTGGCACGAATCCCTGTCCGTGCAGAATGCAACACAACCTACTCAAACTCGGTAATCCTCTTCCAGTCTCAATAACAATATGTCCTTTAGTATTTTCAAATTCACTATATCTTCCCTGTTGTATCTGATCAACGTGGCAAGCGCTGCCGCATCACCATTATTTGCATATCTCCACCACAACCTGACCGCATCGTAGCCACTAACATCGGGGAGTTTTCTCTTTATTTGAAGTGACTTCTCTACTTTTTTCAACCCACCGAACAAACCGTTCTTCCAGCAATCATACATCAGATCATGGTGTTCGCAGTATTCGGCAATGTCAATTCCCAAACGTGAATGGATGAACGGTAGATCAAATCGGCTCCCATTATACGTATAGATTGTTTCTATCCCTTGCAGAGCTTTCAATATACTTTCCGCAGATATCTCATCTCCCACCAATTGCACGCAATCAGTATGAGAATCCCCCACAAGATAGATGCCGACCACGGTTATGTAGCAGAAATCCCTTGAGAGTCCAGTTGTTTCGATATCCAAATATGCTTCGCTATAACTCATGGCAGTTAACGTAGTTGAATATTAATCCGGCAATTAAATATTAAAAATATCACTCGTAGGATGTCATTCTGAGGGAGTTTTACGACCGAAGAATCTCTACAGGAAGCAGGGAGATTCTTCACTTTGTTCAGAATGACCCTCATTGAAAAAACGGTTTCTTTATGAATAGCCAATTGGTTATCATGGACATGGTTTTACTGCCTGTATTTAGTTGCCGGTTGAATACTTTTTCTCAAATCAAACAAAACACCGGTGCATTTTTTTAGAACGGGTCGGGACAACTCGCATCTCTGCATTGATATATTTTCCCTTTACTATCCCACTGGTAATAACCCAGGGTTGCATTTGCTTCATCCATGTAATACTTCAAAGATCCGGAAGATCCCTCGGTAATACTGCCACTCAAATCATTCGTCCACGTTGTCTGAGGTTTCACGGTACTCACCACATTGCCAACCATGAGAGCAGTCATGGCAAGATGGACATTTTGAGATTCAGACTCCAGATTCACCAGAATTTGACTTTCCAGAAAACCATTGCCGACTTCCTCTTTTGTGCTCCCGTCATTTGATGAACATCCCGGAATAGCACAGGCCAAAGCCGTAATAAGAATCACTCCAATAAATAATACAGTTTTTCTCATCATCGCCTCCTGTATTTCCCATCATTATAGGCGCCAAGGTTCAGGTGCGCAACCGGGAACCTCTTGACTACCAGATGGCAAGTTATGTAGGATATTGGAAACCTTAACCACCAGTAGCTATGTATGAAGGACCCAAGATGCGTTGGATGATAATTTGCCTGCTCGCCATGTGTTTGATTCTATCTGCGTGTGGTACTAGCGATTCTGCCGCAGACCCGGGTGGAACTGAGGGGATTGATTCAATACAAACCGATAATTACGCAAACAAGCAACTGGACTACTTTTACTACTTACCCTTAACAACTGACCAAATCCAAAAAGATAGTTACCCGCTTCTGGTGATGATACCCGGCCTGTCCGGACGGGGGGAAAGCTTTGTATCGAAGGAAGCCAAACTGTTCGCTGATACAGAAGGTTTTGTGATAATCGCCCCATCGTTTGTCTGGGATGAGGCAAACTGGGATTCGAATAAAAGCTATCAATATCCCTCGGTGTGGTCTGGGGATGCTTTTCTGGAGATCATCGATCATTTTGAGAAGCAGAACGATGTTTCGATATCCTCACTATACTTGTTGGGATACTCAGCTGGTGCTCAATTTGCGTTGAGGTTTTGTGTATGGAAGCCAGCACTATGCACTGCCTGCGCTGCTCATGGAAGTGGTGGATCTGTGTTTCTCCCTGAATACATCGATGTGGCTTTCTTTATAACTGTAGGAAAACAGGACCAGGATTTTAGAATCTCAAATTACAATTCTTTCTGCTCCAGAGCTGAATCTCTCGGAATGGATGTGGAGTGCAGGCAATACGATACAGGCCACGGACAAACTCCCGAACAAATGCAGGATAGCCTTAATTTCTTCGCACGTCACAGCTAGACTATATTCAGTTGTTATGGTAAACACATCACTAATGCACTGTCAACTAGAAAAATATCAGTTATGCGTATTTTCACCCTCACCTAACCTCTCCCTTCGAGGGAGAGGAAGTCCTTTCGCCCCTTGGGGAAGAGAGTTAGAGTGAGGGGGATAGCATGAGTATTGTGGCTCATAACTACGTGATTGACAGCCCACTAGACTACGTTCAGCCTAAATCAAGTAAGCATTTCAACAAAATAGATATCAAGCTCAAATTAGAGTAATGGGGGTATTTACTTGACTGGACTAGAC
>CAZWIP010000306.1:275-3340 GCA_964634125.1 uncultured Dehalococcoidia bacterium | reverse complement strand
ACCGGTGCATCATCAACAGTCCCGATCATGTGGCGGGACTCGAATTCTGGAATGCGCTGTATCAGGACGGCCTGGCGCCGGAAGATTCGCTCAACTGGGGCTACACCGAACTCGTACAGGCATTCTGGTCGGGTGTATGCGGATGCTGTGAGCAGGACAACGAAGTGGTGGGCACCTGTCTCGAACACGGCATGGACAATACGACACTCGCCACCGCGCTTATGCCTGCCGGACCCAAAGCCCGGGTGACGTCCAATGATATCTGGATCATCTGTATGTCCTCGGCGGCCCGTAACAAAGACGCGGCCTGGGCGTTACTCGCCTGGATACTGACACCGGAGCGTATTATCCCCTACTGTAAGGAAGTCGGCGTGATTCCTGCCGCCAGGCAGGGCCTGGATGACCCGGCGTTCAATCGAGGCTTCTACAAACCATTTATGGAAATGGTCAGCGGGACGGCGATGCTGCAGAACTGGTATCCGAACTATTTGCCGGAGATGGGTGAGTTTATCGAAGTGCTGGTCACCGAAGAGCAGCAGAAGATGCTGCTGGGCCGGCAGACACCGCAGGAAACCCTGGATAAACTGGCCGATTTCATGACGAAAGCGCAGAAGAAGTATATCGATAAATACGGGCCGGATACACCCCGTCCCCCGAAAAAAGATTTGAGTGTGTAAGATTTTACAGGCACGTTTAAGCGACTCTTGTGTATACAATTGGATATAATCGCTCTGTTTCGGCTTCGATGTAGTATGCCCAGAAGTCATCCCAGTCGCCATTTTTCATTACGGCACGTTGGGAAAGGACGGCTTGAGCGCCTTTAATGGACCATCGCATGCCAGAGTGTTCCATGCGATCTTTGACCAGAGAGCCACAGGCGCCTTCGACCAGGCCTGTTGCGATGGGATAGCCTTTCTCGAGATAGGTGTGATAAGCCATCATATGGCGATGGTTTTCAAAATAGGTGATTGCCTTTTCAATGACCGTCCCCTGGCGCTTTTTGCGTTTCTTTTTGGTCACTATTTGTCTGAGCGCGCCTATGAGATAGCCGACTTTGCCCTCGAGGAGGGTGTATAAGCTTTGTTCCACCCATGATATGCGTTTTTCGCCTTTTTCGCCATAGAGGGCTGTGCCCACCTCCCAGAGGTATTCGCTCACATGGATGATATCCAGGATGAGGGCATCGAGCCGCTCTTCAAGGCCATAGGCGCAAAGCTGTTGGTGTAACCTATCTTCCAGATACGGATCACCATCGAGCAAGGCAATCAGCGGCTTTTGCCCGGTGGGATCTCTTGTCAATACGTGTTCTATCATATGGTCGAACGCTTCTTTTTTACCTTGCATGCTGGCGAAGACATGTTTGTTTAACGCCGCTCTGGGTTTGGACATGCCTTTTTCTCGACGCGCCTGTCTCCTTTGTTTTTCCTGTTGTTTCTCTTCTTTTGTGAACTGGTTGAGTAACGCTTTGACGATCTGTGCGGGATCGCGTGCTTCGGGATCAAAGGAAAAGTCGGTAACGACCACGGCGTCTTTTTTTATCCCCGCTTTTTCGCCTTTGCCAAGCCGGGCGCTTCTGTGCGGCTCTTTTCCGTTTGCATCAGCCCGCTCGGACCTATGGATGCGCACCCCTTTGCAGTCGGCGGAAAGGGCAATATGGCTGCCTTCTGTATCTGTATCGACCGGCGCGTGCGCATCATAGAAGCACGCCACATGATCCGAAACCGAAAGACCCAACCGTTGGGGTACTTCCGGAAAAAAGGAGAAATCGAAGATCTCATTGAAACGATCCACCGTACTCCTGAAATCACTCTCGCTGGCCGAGGCTTGCAGCCATTTCTCTAACAGATAGGAGTATTTATGGGCCGGCATATTCAAGGTGACGTCTATGGGATAGACATAGCCGCCTGAAGGATGCTGGTAGGCTGCACGTGCGATCGTTATCTCACCAAAGATCGACATATACGGTGAGTGGACTGTGCCTTTATAGCGCATCGGGAGGCCCTCATCGCTCACCGGCGGATTATCTTTTTCGTAGCCGCTGCCTGATAAGCAAACAAAACAGGCTAAAGACTGCCGGCCTATTTCCTGAACCTTTCGAAAAATCTGTTGCTCCACCTCATGGAGTTCTTCATGATCTGCAGCCTCGTAAATAGAGCGCTTCAAATGCTCGAAGCTCTCATCCAACTTGTCAAACATGACTTCTTTTTCGTATATTGTGGCCATCGTAGGACTCCTTTTTGAGGATAAACATATGAGGTGGTGCTCTATGTTTTCCAATATAGGGGTCCTACGTTTTTAGGAAAATACTTATAACTCTATATACTCAATGTAATTATATCGCCTGTGTTTTCTTACACACTCAAATCATTTCACAGGATATCATGAATAAACCGTTAATCTCTGTCATACTGACGTGTTGTATCGGGTTCATCGGATTCATCGGATTCTATGAACGCCATACCTTGAACGAGTTACAGGACAAAGTCGACCAATACAGCCGGTTTGCCGAGATTCCACTATGGAATCTCGATGAGAAAAGCGCGAATCAATATAGTCGTTTGATCGGCAAGGCAGGCAGTTATCCTTCTGTCGTCATCTATCTCAACGATAGCGAGGTGTTCGTCAGCATTATTGATGAGCCTCAAATGGGACCTGTGGATTCATTTCTGGCATCTATCGGGCTCATCAGAGAGGACGAAGTCTTCAGCAGCATCATCCATAAAGGCCAGACCATCGGCCGTATCGACATCATCCGGGTCAATAAGAATATCTATACTTATTTGAGTGTCGCCCTTGTTCTCTTTCTCTTTATTAAACTCGTGCAATACTCGATGCACCTGGTGCAAAGCCGGCAGGATCTGGAGCGGAACAACCGGGCATTGCAGAAGGAAATTGTCGATCGGAAACGTGCGGAGCGGGCGCTGGCTGACGAAACAGAACGCCTGGCGATCACGTTGCAGTCCATCGGTGACGGCGTCATTACAACTGATATACAGGGTACGGTCATTCTGGTGAATACAGCCGCGGAAACACTGACCGGGTGGCCCCGGGAAGAAGCTGTCGGC
>CAZWIP010000306.1:0-265 GCA_964634125.1 uncultured Dehalococcoidia bacterium | reverse complement strand
TCCAGTTGCTGGATGAAGACGCACGGGAGATCCAGGAGAATCCGGTCGACCAGGTGCTTCAGGCGGACGAAGTCATTACGTTTACCGATCACATGATGCTCATCACTCGGGACGGTGCGGAATGCCCCATTGTGATCAGCTGCGCGCCGATTCAGGATTCGGAAAGGGTCACGATCGGTGTGGTACTGGCCTTCCAGGATATGACGGATGCGCGCAGGGCCGAGGAAGAGCGGTTGAAGATCAGTAAACTGGAATCTATCGGCCA
>CAZWIP010000305.1:0-3371 GCA_964634125.1 uncultured Dehalococcoidia bacterium | reverse complement strand
AAGTGTTATCTCCATACAGCCACTATATCACAAAGTGACTATTAGTGTTAACAGACCCTAATTAAAAGGAGAAATATGTCAAAAGAAATCGAATTATCACGCCGAGAGAATAGCCTGACCATTAGATTTCTTGCCCAATGCTTGATTAACGATATCGTGTTTCCGGATCAGCGAGGTATATCCCAGTTAATTTCAAAGGCTAGATCTAGAACTAAAGCTGGATCTGAACTGGCAATAGCCATTCCGAAACGTGGCAGATGGGAATATTGGTTTCTTTTTCAAATGGAAGATTTTTACGACGAAGATGAGTCTGAAATTAAAGACAAGTCTGAAATTGATATATTGATTAGAAAAGGAAAGACCCTATTCTTTATCGAAGTAAAGGCTTTTACTAACCCGAATGCCACAGATGTAAAACGTGAGATCATTCGGAATTATTTGAGCTTACGAGAGCGTTGTAAAAAGGGGAAGTGGTTTGATCCTGTGACAGAAATTATTCCAATACTACTTTATTCAGAAGCGGTTCACTTACAACGCAATCCAAGTGCAAAAAATTTCGTCTATTTCGATGAACGGTTCCTTTATTGTAAAGGATTTCGTCATAATCAAGACATGGATACTTGGAACTCCAGTTCATTTACGATTAACCAGTTTGAAGGTTACTCTGAGGAACAGAAGAGAGCAGAGGCAATGAAAATCTCTCACAAGTTGATGTATCTAACATGGAATGATGTGCACGATACCATCAGTGAACTTAATGCTGAAGGCAAGTTCGACAGGATATGTGATGAACTATATGTGAAAAAGGACTCCTTCTCTCAAAAGGAGACTAATCTGGTTTGGCAGACTTCCTAGAAGTTTTGATGAGTTGATATTGATAGTTAAAATCACTTCCAAATATATAGAGGGATACTATGAAATTTGAAAACGAAGAGGATTTTCGCTCATGGATACATGAAGAATTATCTAAACAGCTTGGTGAAAAATGGATTGTATTGCATGCGAAAAATGTGAGCGATATAATTGTGTGCAGAAATGCATCAGAAAAGCCTTTTGCGGCTTTCATAGAAGTAAAATACCATAAATCAATGCATGGAAGAATTGGGTTCGGTAGTGGTAAGGGGAAAGGATTCCAGCCAGAAATTTTAGAAAGAGGCCCGCTTTATTTTGAGAAATACATGAGGTGGGTAATCGCAGATAATGATTCGGAGAAATATCTATTTTTCAGTAATGCTGAAGTAAGGAAAAACTCTGCCGGAGGGAAAATCGAAAAAGGAAAACAAAACAATTTTGTTTATGGGTTATTTGAAAAGAATGCGAATATAACTAGCCATATCTCAGATTGCCCTTTAAGGGTAGCTGAATGGTTAGAATCAATTGCGACATAATAATGTTGTTAAGCTGTAGTTTTGTGAAGATGGCTGTGCTTCGTCGTCAAAAATAACGATCACAATATAATGTGACCCTTTCAATATCCTATATATGGAGATGGAAAAATGACTGAAGCGATAGCAGATAAGTATCAGGCATGCCTTTTGGGATTGGCGATTGGTGACGCGCTGGGCGCCCCTGTCGAATTCTTGTCATTGAACGAGATCAAACAGCACTATGGCGAGCGCGGGATCAGCGAATTTCAGGCTTGGGGAGGCTTCAAGCCCGGTTCTTATACTGATGATACCCAAATGTCACTAGCAACCGCTGTTGGTTGCATAAGGGCCCATCAAAGGGGCAATAGTCGGGGAGTTTGCTATCCTCCGCAGCACATTTACGTGGCATATCTGGAGTGGCTCGAAACGCAAAAAAAGCCCGAGTTCAGACGGGCACCCGGGAACACCTGTCTGGCTGCATTACACAGTGGATTGATGGGAACATTGGAAGGCGGAGTCATCGGAGGCGGCGGTGAAGTGGAAGGCCCCATCAACCACAGCAAGGGTTGTGGTGGCGTGATGCGCACCGCGCCTGCTGGTTTGGCATTTCCACCCGGTGACGCGTTTCGGGAGGGGGCGTCATATGCCATTATCACGCATGGACATCCCTCTGGATATTTGCCGGCCGGATTTTTGTCGGAGATGGTATCGGAAATCCTTGATGGTGAGACACTGGAGTACGCCATTAGAGGATCAATGCGTGAGCTAACCGCCTATGGTTCACATGAAGAAACCCTGCGTGCAGTGGAGCTAGCCTGCGACCTATCCATGAGTGAGCGGTCGCCAGATGAGTCCATTGCTGCCATCGGTCAGGGATGGGTGGGTGAAGAGGCACTGGCCATCGCGCTGTATTGCGCCTTAAAATTTCCGGATGATTGGTCCGCCGCAGTACTCACCAGCGTGAACCACTCAGGGGACAGTGACTCGACCGGATGCATTACCGGGGCTATTTTGGGTACCCTATTAGGCAAACGCGCCATATCTTCGCATTGGATCGACCAGGTAGAGAACTCGGCATTGATTCACAAGATCGCCGATGACATGTTCAAAATCGTCAGAAACGGAGAACGCCTAACGGATGAGGAATACACCCCAAAGCTGATGCGGGGCCTTTGAAGTATTCAAGCTGAGCGCGCTGTTTCATACCAATCCAATATAAACTGGATCTGCTTTGGGGTTTCCGGACATTGCTTTGTCCCCGATTTGGTACAGTGCCGCCAGTGCTGACGGAGCTGGTCGAGGGCAGGTTGTCCCGTAGTTCCGTGACGTGCAAAGTAGCATCCGACAATGGTCCCAGTTCTGCCGATCCCGCCCCAACAGTGCACATAAACCATATGACCTTGGACAATTGCCCTGTCTATGGTGTCGAGTATCGCGATTACTTGGTGTTTTGACTTGGGGATACCAGCATCGGGTATAGGGAACCGCTGATACTGAATTTCACGATTAGGCCATTGTCTCAGTAGATGTGCATAGGGCTCCAAATTCCATTCACCGTGCTCGGTGAGGTCTATAAAATAGGAAATACCCAATCGGATGTATTGGTTCAAGCGTTCCAGGGACGAAGGTAGGTCTTTGTTTCGCGGGTATTCGCCTGCCAACAATGTTCCGGGTACCACCCAGTAGGTTTTTTCAGGTGGGGTATTGGATATGCTCATACTGGATTTAGCCTTAGATTTATAAATTGTTCAATATGGACAACAGATCATTCATGACACCTCTTCCCATTCAACCTCTTCTTCGTCCTCTTCACCAAAAAGCCCCTCTTCATCAAGCTGTTCCATCACATTGGCTGCTGTAACATACGTGATATCGAACCGTTCCTGAAGTATTGAGATAGAAAAAGAACTTGACTCAAGGTACAGGATTTTCGCCTAAAAAGCCCCGTCGGCTACATGATGGCCGCAGATCATTTGCCAATTAAGGTTGTATAATACTTGAACT
>CAZWIP010000304.1:0-3371 GCA_964634125.1 uncultured Dehalococcoidia bacterium | reverse complement strand
AAAAGGGGATCATCGCTGCTTAACTATGTGTCCGTTTGGACTTGACCACCCCAATTATACACTACTAGCATTTAAGCATAGTTGAGTAATAAACTCAGTAAAAAGACGGTTAAAAAATGGTAAACTGATTCTCGTTGAAGCTAAATTGTCACAAATTGTCTACATAATGTGGACAGAATGATTACAAACGTATAATTATATCAGGCTTGAAATAACTCGTAACGGTCGCACTGTTGATATTTTCAAGTGTGCCATCTAGCCGGATTCCCTTCGGCAAGCCTAAAAAGTATCTGCTATAATTACGATGTATTTGTGTAAAAATATCGTCGTCAGTTCAAAGGAGGAAGTTTAGTGAGTCATCATGAAAGTATAAAGATAGTCATAGTGGGAGCCAACGCAGCAGGATTGAGAGCCGGTGCGCGCGCTAAAAGGTTGTTGCCTGATGCTAACATCACTGTAATTGATCAGGGTACATACATTTCTTACGGGGCTTGTGGCATGCCATATTTCGTTTCCGGAGATATCGAAAATGCAGATGAGCTACGAAAAACGACTTATGGAGTGATCCGGGATTCGGAATTTTTCCGCTCAGGCAAAGGGCTTGAAGTTATTATCCAGACCGTGGCTGAAAAGATCGTTCGTGAAAAAAAGACGGTTTCCTGTAAATCACTTGTGACAGGCGAAAGCATGGAATATGCCTATGACAAGCTGGTAATAGCTACAGGGGCAAGCCCCATCATGCTACCGGGAATCCCCTCAGGCAGTTCACGCATAAGCACTTTTACTGTTTTTGAAGATGCCCTCGCTATGCGAAAAGCATTTCAAAAAGGGGAAATCGAAAAAATCGGAATCGTCGGTGCCGGACCTATCGGTTGCGAGCTGGCCGAAGCGGCTACTGCCATGTGGGGAGCGGAAGTCGTGCTTATCGACGCTGCTCCCAATGTTTTACCGGCCATTCTTGATCTGGAAATGGCCCGACCAATAGAGACCCACCTGAAAGGCGAGGATGTGGCAGTTTATACTGATTGTCCGCTGGAAGGGATTACTGAAACCGAAAATGGGGTGACCATTAAAACCCCTCGTGGGGAATTTGAAGTTGATCATGCAGTGATCGCTGTTGGAGTAAGGCCTAATAGTAAGCTGGCTGTAGATTGTGGACTGGAAATCGGAAAGGGTGGCGGGATTGTGGTAGATCAAAAAATGACTACCAGTGACCCTGATATTTTTGCCGCCGGCGACTGCGTTGAATTGAGACACCTGCTTACTGGTAATCCGATTCAACTACCTCTGGGATCACTGGCCAATCGACAGGGGCGGATAATTGGCTCTAACCTAGGCGGGTGTGATGAACAGTTCAAGCCAGTAGTGGGAAGCGCGGCAGTGAAGGTTTTCGATATGAATATTGCAGCTACCGGACTTACGGAAAAAGCCGCCGGAGAAGCTGGCTTCAATGTTGGTGTGGCCTGGGGCAGTTACACCCATATCGCCGATTACTACCCCGACTCGGAAAATCTTCACTTAAAACTGGTCTACGATAAAAGCACGACTAAACTCCTTGGATTGCAGGGTTACAGTCAAGGTGAAGTAGTCAAGCGGGTAGACGTATTTGCTGCATTACTGAAGCATGATGGAAAGTTGGAAGACCTGCTGGACCTTGAATTTGCCTATGCGCCGCCCTATGCGCCTGCGCTGGAGCTTCTTAATATCATCGGCTGCATCGCCAGGGACTCATTGCTGGAGGGTGTAGAGGCGCTTCCCCCCAATAGTGATATTAGTGACAGACTGATTGTTGATTTGCGACGAGAGCATGAGTCAACAGACAGACCGCTAGTCGAAGAGAATATCCTGAAACTGCCTTTTGAGACGTTCCGGGATACTTGGAATCAGGTGCCTAAAGATGGGCCAATTGTTTGTGTTTGTACCAAGGGAATCCGTTCATGTGAAGCGGTGCGCATTTTGAATCAGCAGGGTTACTCGGATGTTCGATATATTGGCGGCGGCACTTTGATAAAGCTGGCTCAGGAATAGGAAAACCACAGTAACCGTGAAATGCTAAGTGAACCAAGTGTAACGGTTATGTTCGATAAGGAGAATCTATGCAATATACCATCCATCCCATAGTTAACGGCACAAAACACTTTGACAAAAGTATGATGACCTACCAAAGTGGTTATGGAACGCCTTATGTCATTCCTATTTACACCTGGTACATCGAAGGCGGCGATAAAAACATCCTGGTAGATACCGGTGAAATGCAGCCGCTCCAGTCCGAAGAAAGGGAAAAGGCTATCGGGGTGAAGATATATACGTTTGAAGAAGGCTTAGCCCAATACAGGCTAAAACCAGAAGACATTGATCTGGTTATTCATACCCACTTGCATACTGACCATTGCGAAAACGATTCCAAATGCACTAACGCGAGATTCTATTGTCATAAAAAGGAACTGGAAAGGGTTCATGATCCCCATCCGCTGGATTTCCGCTATTTTGATGAATTCATCGAAGACGTAGAGGCCAACGGACAAATAGAAACACTGACGCAAGAACAAGAAATCGTGCCCGGAATACGGGTTGTACCTACGCCGGCCCATACGGAAGGCGGGTTGACCGTGCTTATTGAGACTTCTTCCGGAACCGCAGCGATCACCGGATTTTGCGTGATTGAAGAAAACTTTAAGCCGCCTGCTGAGATACGCGGATTAGATATGGAAGTCATTCCCCCGGGGACAGTAGTCAACCCTTATGAGGCCTATGACATAATGCTTAAAGTCAGGGATATGGCTGATATTCTCATTCCCCTGCATGAACCCCGCTTTGCCGCAGTTAAAACGATTCCTTGAAGGCAAGCCATATTTAACGTTCGAGTTTGGTGATTTCTCCGAACACTTCGCCTGGGGATATTACATGACATGTGCGAGGGATTGCCTGAAATCAGCGAACCACCCGGGTTGTTGCGGCCTTTCTAATTTCGGATGCCTCATTTGAGAAAGGGATTGTTTTTCCTCTCATAGCCGATAGTTGTTTTAGGACCGTGACCTGGCAGCACCACCGTTTTATCCGGTATACTGAGAAGTTTGTTTTTAATGCTGGAAACCAGTAGCTCGTGGCTACAACCGGGACCGTCGGTACGTCCAATTCCCATATTAAATAGCGCGTCTCCGCTAAATACTACGCCGTATCCCTCGATGCAAATACCGCCTGGGCTGTGTCCCGGGGTATGTATAACGCGAAAACTCAGATCGCCGATTTCAATTGAGTCGCCATCATGAAGGAGCCTGTCACATGAGGGTGGCGATTTAATGGTCGGATCAAGCCCTGCTAGGGCCTGTTAACACTAATAGTCACTTTGTGATATAGTGGCTGTATGGAGA
>CAZWIP010000303.1:0-3378 GCA_964634125.1 uncultured Dehalococcoidia bacterium | reverse complement strand
CCAAGATTGCCTATGCTACCAACTGATACTATTTAATTGCCGGAGTAATATTGTACCATATCGGAAACCCGTCATTCCGAAGCATCTACTCTCCTAGTGGCAGTTTGCACCCTCGAAGCCAATACAATTTGACCTCACGTATACCTCACAGCCTTTCCGAATGGTATTGACAAATCATAGTCCCTACAACTAAACTTGATCACCACTCCGTGCCAACTTCGGTGACTATTCCCCCCAATTGTGCGGCGCGAAAAAGTCAAACAGGAGGTGGACATGAGCAGACTAACAGGCCCTCTTACGTTTCTGCTTCTATTAACCCTAGTAATTGTTATCCCAGGCTGCAATGGAAGCGATGACGAGGCAACCCAATCTGATATCCAGTCTACAATTGAGCCAACCGCTGCCCCAGAACCAATAGAAGACGTAACTCTAACTATCGGTAACCTTACAGACGTGACCGGTCCAGCATCGACAGCTATGGAAGTCATAGATACCGCGCTGGATGACCTGGTCAACTATTTCAACGAGGAAAACATTATCCCCGGGGTTGAACTGAAAGTTATCACCTATGATGGGCAATTTGATCCCAGCAAGGACATACCTGGCTACGAACGGCTTAGGGAAGAAGGTGCTGATTTTGTTTTCTCTGCCGTTCCAGGGACTCCGGTAACGCTTAAAACCCGAGCTGATAAAGACCAGGTAATGATATTTGGTGTAAGTGGAGACCCCGAAGAGCTTACACCTCCCGGCTACGTGTTCAATTTGGGCACGCTTCCTCGCCATGAGGGGCTTACCCTCCTCAAGTGGATTGCCGAAAACGACTGGGATTATGAGACCAAGGGACCAGCCAAGATTGGTGGGGCTAGCTGGAATGATGCTTATTCCGGCTGGTGGCTCGATGCAATGAAAGATTATGCTGAAGCTCACCCAGACCAGTACGACTGGGTAAGTGGGCATCTAACTAGTCTTGGAACCTTTACATGGGGACCTGAAGTGGAGGCGCTCAGGGATTGCGATTACTTATTCGTACCGGGAATAATGACCAACTTTGTCAAAGAATATCGAGGCGCGGGGTATACTGGAACATTTATCGGCACCTATACTCATGCTGCTTTCTTTGGACAGATAAGTGACGCAGGTCTGTGGGATGAGATTGATGGAATGCTGCTCATGGCATCATCCCGATGGTGGAATGAAGAAGGTGAAATAATAGACCTGACCAAAAAGCTCTTGTATGAAAACCATCCTGATTCAGCCGAAGAGATCATTCGATCTGGTGTGGGATATATCGCCACTGTTAATTTGATTCAGATGCTCAGAATGATTGAGAACGCAGTTAAAACCGTCGGTGCACAGAGTTTCGATTCACAAGCCTTGTATGACGCTGCGCAATCGTACACTCTGACTATTGATGGCTGGGAACGCTATAGCTTTAACGAAACGAAACGATGGGCCACCGATCTTTACGCACCATATAAGGTGAGTGCAGATGATGAAACAATAATCCGGCAACATACAGAATGGATTCCGGTGGTGGTTGAGCCATAGAAACAGTTCCCCACTGTTCATCCTTGGTCACAGATTAATCTCTTCGTATCGGCTAAATACCAGAGAGGAGGTACAGTATAGGTTTTTATAAGATTAGATTCGGTAATAGGTGAACTTCAATTGACTGTTAAATACGGTGACAAGGAGGAACGATGGGTAATTTTACACGTCAAGAACTTGAAGATGTCGTGAAAATCTATCTTGAGAAACAACAAAAGGCATCTGAAACGGGTGACTGGGCGACCTGGGCAGAGATATTCACCGAGGATGCAACTTACGTTGAGCATGCTTATGGTGAGTTCCATGGACGCCAGGAAATAAAGGAATGGATCACGGCGGTGATGGCACCTTTTCCGCATATGAATTTTACTCATAAATGGTGCTGTATCGACGAGGAGAACGACGCTTTTATTTTTTGTGCGCCAAACATTGTATCCCATCCTACTGATCCAAATAAACAATTCAGCTTTGATAGCTGGAGCCGCGTTACCTATGCAGGTAATGGCAAATTCTCCTCACATGAGGACATCTACAACCCGATTCGCGCTGCTGAAGTACTTGGCGAATGGATTATGGCCGGTGGCCAGCTCGAATGCGAACCTAAAATCCAAGCGAAGTGGGGACCTCAGCTCTAGTAGTTTCATCAATCGTCCATAACCTGCCACAAAGCACGGATTAGGCTACAGGCATTTGTAGAGCTCAGTATTAGCAGTTTGTGGATAGAGTTAGACTCGGGAGTAAGCAGTAATTACGCTGAAATCTAGTCTAAGCTATTGGGCTTCAACCCCCGAACAAACAAAGGAGGTAAGGCTATGCGACAATTTGTCAAATCGGTAGTACTTGTCTCAGTGATCATGTTGCTCATGGTGATGCTTCTGGGTGCGTGTGATAACGGTGATGACGAAGATATTGATACCCCGGCACTTCCTACCGCATCGCCGACAGCAACAACTGAACCAACCGATGAGCCGGTGGAGGATATTGTAATCACCATCGGTAATCTCTCGGATTTGACCGGACCGGCATCCCAGGTACTGAAAGTCCTGAATGACGCAGTTGATGATACGGTGCGATACTTCAACGAGCAAAACCTCATTCCGGGAGTTGAGGTGGAGGTAGTCATCTATGATGGACAATATGATCCTTCCAAGGACATACCCGGTTATGAGTGGCTGAAGGAAAGGGGCGCAGACCTGATCACTTGCCCCCCGGCCAGCGGTGTGACATTAACGCCTCTGGCAAATCGCGACGAAATTCCTCTTTTCATCACCAGTGGCAACTTGGAGGACCTTGAGCCAGGTGGCTATGCGTTCAGCTACGGAGAAACCACCGAGTGGTCGGCGTACACGACACTTAAATGGACTGCCGAAAACGATTGGGACTATGAAACCAATGGACCTGCTAAGATCGGCACAGCTGGATGGTCGGATGGATTCACTGACAAGTTCCAGATTGCAATGAAGCAGTATGTCGATGCTCATCCAGACCAATACGAGTGGGTAGGTGGGCATCTGGTTCCCATGTCCACATTCACATGGGGCCCGGAGGTGGATGCTCTTAAGGACTGCGACTATGTTGTCGCCCCTGGTATAATGTTTTCCTTCGTAAAGGAATACCGTGCCGCAGGTCATACAGCAAAGTTTATCGGTGGTGCTCCTCAGGCCGCGTTCATGGGAATTGTGGATGATGCTGCGCTATGGGATGAGATCGACGGGATGCTGTTTTTCAATGTTACCCGATGGTGGAATGAAGAAGGAACTATAATTGATCTGACCAAGGAACATTTGCCCCGGATTTACGGCGTAGAACTGCTCTCACCCTCGCCAACAG
>CAZWIP010000302.1:0-3382 GCA_964634125.1 uncultured Dehalococcoidia bacterium | reverse complement strand
CAGGCGCTCTGAAGCTAGTATACGTTCGGGCAAGAATTGTGTCAACTTTAGAAAAACCCGTTTTGCAAACATTTTGCAAACCAACGTCTCAAAAACCTTGCGCAAATCAACCTCTACAGTGTATATCCTTGACGCTGCTGGGCAACAGTCTCTGATGGTTCCTGCAACGCTTCCTCAAATCGAAGTGCTGCGGCCTCCTGAAGACCGGGCATTACATGCGAATACGTATCCAGCGTAATACCAATGTTGGAATGCCCCAGCCGTTCGCTTACAATCTTAGGATGTATCCCTTGCTTTAACATAAGACTGGCATGAGTATGGCGCAAATCATGGAGTCTCACACCTACCAGGCCAAGCTTTCTGACGATTCGCTTAAAGCTATGGGTGACTGACGAAGGATCAATGGGTGACCCATCATGATGGCAGAATACAAGATCATCATCGTGGGACTCCAAACCTTGCAACAATCTTTCCACTACCTGGCGCTCCCTGAGTTGCCGTAGCATAACACAGACCGACGGTGGCAAAGCTATGGATCGGCGGCTTCTGCTGGTTTTGGGTTGTCGGAAGACGAATCCAATCCCAGACATCCGGTGTAGTGTCTGCACCACGCTGAGTTGAGCAAGATCAAGGTCAACATCTTTCCAGCGAAGACCCAGCAACTCACCTCTCCTCATGCCAGTGTAGAGCGCAGCAATGAATATGTCTCTATGAGGGCTTCTTGCCGCTTCCTCTAAGAGTTCTCTCGCCTGTTCCTCTGTAAGTGTCACCATTTCCTTTTGTCTGCGACGAGGTGGGTCTACAGCAAGAGCAGGGTTACGTATGAGCATCTGCCATTTAACCGCATGTGTCAAAGCCTCAGAGAGAACTCTATGAATGTTGACGACTGTGGATGAAGAAAGCCCTTTGATGGAATCGCTGTCTATATCAATCGCTTGAGCATAGTACGTCTGAATATGAACGGGTTCAAGCTTCCTTAGCGGAATAATGCCCAAGTTAGGTATTAGGTGGCGTTGGACTATGATTCGGTAACCTTCAGCGGTTCTCGGGGATGTATTGGGCACCACGTAGTTCTCCAGCCATTGGTTCAGGAACTCCCCCAAACTTACACTTTGCGGTTTAACGTAATTCCCATTCTCAATCTGACTCAGCATAGCAGTGAGTTCCCGTTCCGCATCCTTCTTTGTTCCCTTGATAGATTGCCACTGTTGATGCCGTTTCTTTGTTACAGGATCACGTCCAAGTTCAACAACAATAGCCCAGGAGTTACCTCTTTTTCTTATGTGGCCTCTCATTTTACACCTCTGCTTTGCGATATTTTTTACTGGAAGTTTTTTGTTTTTCTCTGAGAGACTCTCTCAACCTATCATATCGCTCATTACTCCAA
Source organism: uncultured Dehalococcoidia bacterium (assembly GCA_964634125.1). GTDB lineage: Bacteria > Chloroflexota > Dehalococcoidia > SZUA-161 > SpSt-899 > JABMQN01. The sequence continues at coordinate 1,995 of CAZWIP010000302.1, read as the reverse complement.
GACGGCTCTACTAAGCTATTGTTATCCAGCCCAACTTCTTTTAGTATTTCTAGTGAGGGCTTCCAGTCTCCTCGTGTTGGTGGGCCAGCGATTTTAAAATCGGGGTATTCTGTTTTTGTAAGGATTTCTTCATATGCGGCACGCACTTCTCCGTGAAGACGATTCGCCACAGCTACTTTGCGGGCAACGTCAAATGATTGCCACTGAGAAGTTTCTGCGAATCTCATCAGCCATATAGCATATACTAAAGTTGCTTCTTCATTTTTAAGACCATGCCCCAACTGAGCCCACCACTCTAAGGAAATCAGTAAGTGTTCACAAAATGCCTCCATATGTACCTGTGAGATGAACTCCATGGCTATAATTCCATGTCTAAGTAGTGGGGACGCCAGCTCTGGCATGGGTTCTTGTGATCCGTCGCAGTGATCTATTCCTTCAGAGATTATTCCTGTTCGTACTCCACCCCAATAAGCCCAGTTTTTTAACGGGAATAGTAATTGGGCATCGAGATCACTAGTATCCAGCGTGGTACCATCAGCTACCGACTTCATATGCCATACTCTTTCTCTCCGGGCGTATTCAACCCCAAAGCGGTATAAATGCCACCAATGTTTTAATGGAAGCCTATCTCTTGTCTGCTCGGAATGCCAGACCAGACGTGCTGTCCATTTGGCCTCTCTTATAATGAACTGTCTTCTCACTATTTTGCAGAGCATTGAGATATATAAGAGTATCTCATTCGCCTCGGACGCAAAACTATACTCATCTGATACGCCTAGACTCCATTGGGCATCTTCTTTTTTCACTTTAGGATCTAATGAAGCTTCACTCTTGCGAAGTACCTCGATCCCAACATGCTCAACCCAACTCAATGAAGGGAATTTTAAATGACCCAATTTATCTTTGTTTTTAGGTTCTTTATATTTCTCAAAGGCTCTAGCGTGTAATTCCTTAGGAGAAGGTGACTCTCCTTTCTTTTGGAAATCATTCCATGTGTCGTATATAAGATCCTTAATTATGTTTGTGATTGTCACATCATCACCTTTTTGCGATGCTCCGCAATATTACTAATATATATACCGCAGAAATGCTAGAATTCGTGCGATCGTTTATATTATGATCTAATATATTTGAACAATGAAACACTCAAACGCATTTATTAGTACCGATATCGCAATTATATTATCACAAATACTCGGTAAAATCAAGTACGAAGGAGGTTGTTATGGAGAAGCTAGTGCTCAAGGTGTCTGAGGCTGGAGAGTATCTACAATGTGGCAGGAGTCGAATGTATGAAATGATTGCCACTGGTGAAATCCCATCAATACGCATTGGGAAGAGTATTCGTATCCCGGTTAAAGCTCTCAATGAGTGGGTGGAGAACCGCTCTCAAGCTGGTGACACAGACAATGTCAAAGACTAATAGTGAGATTTCACAGTTCTACCGGAAAAAGCTTCTTGTACCAGGCTGGGCCGGTGAAGTTAATCCAGAGGAATTAGAATTCATTAAAAGCTCACTTTTTGCTGACCGACAGCTTCGGGCGCGATGGGGATTTAAGCGCGGTACAGGGCGGCTGTCCGAAGAGAAGATCAGGCATGTCGCTTTACACGGGCGTGAAGCACTTCAGGACACCCCTTGTGGGGGATTACGCCCCGGTTTGCACGTTCAGCATCTGACGGAAAAGGTTTCATTGGAATGATTGGTCAGTCCCAATCCATTCGAAAAAACATCGCTCGTGGAAAATGGACAATTTGATTACAAGGCAGTTGATAGTGATAGATTTTAACCGATGGGCGCAGGAGTTGGGTGCCTGTGAAAAGATGGTCCCCTCCCCCAGGGGGGCCACCCATCAGGAATACACTGGAGGAAAATATGTATCAGTTCAGGGAAGATTTTGACCGAGACGCTTACTTCATGTTCGATAAGAAGCTGATTGAGAATCGTAACTGGGCCATACTTTCGCAAGCTGCAAAGGCGGTTTTTCCTGTTATAGC
>CAZWIP010000301.1:0-3415 GCA_964634125.1 uncultured Dehalococcoidia bacterium | reverse complement strand
CATTCACGATAGAACCGCATAATCCGTTTCTGCTTTCTTTCAGGAAGTTCATTAAACGTCGCCCCCCTGAGCTCAGTTGCATAAGGGAAGAGCGCACTCAATACGTGCGATGCGAAAGAAGTTAGCAGTAGAAACTCATCCTCATCAGGCTTGTTCAAGCTGCCAGGACGAATTTTCCTGACTTCTTGAAACTGTCGGGCTTCCCACTCCAAGAACCACCTTACGGGTTTGGGGAAAATCCTGGCTAGAGTCCGAATTGTCTTTTTCTGAATAATGGAAGGGAAATAAATCTCCCATCCCTTAAAACATACGAATCGTTCATCATCACCCGAGAGAAGACGGTGAAACAGGGTGGTCCCGCTACGAGCATTACCCACGATGAAAACCGGCTGTACTACCTTGGTATTTCTGTAGCCGGGGAAAAATATGCGATCAAGCTGCATGCATATGGCATTATTAAACGCCCAACCAGTTAAACCAAACAGGAATATGAAATGGACAATCAGGCGCTTGGGATTCGGCTTGTCAGTAATAACCAGCCGAATAATTTTGAAGTAGGTGCGAAAATCAAAATAGAAGTACATATTTAAAATCACTCGAGGGTAGCTAAGGCTTTTTGAGATTTCCTCACTGCGTGTGAAAGGATACCTCGTGCTATAAGAGCAATCTCCGATTCTGCTCTCTTACTGAAGACATCGATCACACACTCATGCGCGAAGCGATTGTCCGGGGCACCGAGAGCCGCCCATTCCGCCAGGTGACAGGCAAGCGCCGGGTCAGAATCAATGAGTTCTCGAGCGCGCCCAACTAGTGGTTCAACACCCCCGGCAAGCCTGATGATCTCTTTGGACTGATCGGCCATTTTGGCTGGTAGAAGTTGGGAGGAGAATCCGTTCCACCATCCGCCATATCTGCGAATAATGGCACGAGCGATAAATTCAGGTTTGTCATATAAGGAATCCACATAGGGTTCTTTGGACAGATGTTCCGGGATTTTGATGGAAGCCATGATATCTTCATGGGTTTTCCCGGCGTTGAGGCCCTCGAGTGTTTGTTTGACGATGGAACGTAGCGTCTCGGCTGTGATAAGACAACGTTTACGTATCTCGTCCTTCCCCTTTATGGGATGACCATGTCCGGGTAGAAGTAGCTCTGCCCCAACCGAAGCTATTGCCTCCAAACCATCAGCCCATTCCTCTGCATAACGCTGCACTTTCTGCGGATTTCCACAGTAGGGCAGCATCCCTACATATAGATCACCCGTACAAACAATACCTCGCTCCGGTGCCCAAACCCAGGTAGAATCGTCGGTTTCCCCTTTATCATGGTAGAGCTCAAATATCTCCCCGCCCACACGTATGGTTAATTGCTCTCGATAAGTAGTGTCCGGCCAGGGGAAGTGTTCTTCTTTGTCAGGCCAGTGGATGTCTGCCTCCATGCCGAATTGAACACGATTGATATGAACGTTCATTGGCGCCAGTCTCATGTATGTGCGAAAACGGCGGGTCATGTTTTCGTGAGCAATGATTCGGGGTTTTTCACCTGCTTCCAGCCAGGGTTTCAATCCAAAGGCATGATCCATATGCCCGTGGGTAATGATAACGGTGTGAAGAGGTGCATCTGTTATTTTCCGAATCTCATCGAAAGTCTTGGGAGCTTCCACCATCCCGGTATCAACAAGGACCAAACCATCACTGGTTTCGAACGCTATGAGATTGACGTAATCTGCGGTCATAAATAAAGTATTGTCCGCAACATAGGTCGCCTCAGTTTTGCCGGTGAAGTAGCGTTCAAGAACTGTACCCCCTACAGACACGTCGATTTTGTCTTTACTATGCGCTTTGTCGGCATCATTAGTCATTTTTGGTTCTCCTCTCCCTTCTATATTTTTAGTTTCTTAGTTCAGAATTGTTATTACTCCCTATATCTACGGTAATTCAACCATTGGGTGTCATCATCTGAATCATCTGATTGGCATCGAAATAATCTCTCCATGATGTGATCTTGCCATTCTGTAATTCGAATATCCCCATCACCGGCAGTCTGACCCATTTCCCGTTCATCATAAAAGCATCTGTACGTTCAGTCATTATATGTCCCTCTGATGTTTCGGCAACATTATGAACAGTCCACTCGACTTCAGTAGACATATCAAACATTGTCGTAAGTAAATTGCGGATTTCTTCCGTTCCGGTGATCGGGTCTAAGGGAATATTGTGATAGAAACAATCAGGAGAAAAAAACATCATAATTTTGTCCATGTCGTTTGTGCTCACGGTTTTTATGAAATCCATAACTATTTGTTCATTTCTGTTCATCGCATCCTCTTCCTTTTAAATCATAAATGACACATTGACCTCATGGTATTCCTGCCCCTGGCACATCGACGTGAACAGTTTCGATCCGTCCGCTGACTTTAACCCGGGTTTCATCGGCCGTGAAGGCTTCGGCTGTCAACACAAAAAGCGTGGTTCGATCAGGTCCTCCCAACATGCATGCCAGAGTTGGGGCCAATGTCTTTACTCGATGGGTTACCTCGCCACCTTCGCAGACACGAAGGACTTCCGTGCTCCCCGGCGACGCTACCCAGATGGCTCCTTCTGTGTCGAGGCAGATGCCATCCGGCATCACCGCTTGATCCAGATTGGCCCATACCCGGCGTCTGGTTAATGAACTATCAAGTTGGAGGTCAAAGGCGGTGAGACGCGAAGCGAAGGTCTCGGCGACGATGAGCGTTTGTCCGTCAGGGGTGATGACCATTCCATTGGGAAAGGCCAGGTCATCAGCCACAATTCGTGCATTGCCGTCTGGTGTAACCATGATGATCTCACCCGGTGCGAATGGCTCCTGAGCGACCACGTCGAATCCGAAATCCCCAATGTAAGCTCTGCCCTGGCGATCCACGACCATATCATTGCAATGCGACGATACCAGCTTGTTCAGGTCTGCGACCTCAGATAATCCGTCGGAATTGAATCGCATGAGGCGGCGGTCGGTCATAGAAACTATCAGGAGGCTGCCATCGGGGAGCCAGCCAAGGCCGGAGGGCTGTCCCGGAACCTCAACAATCCTATCCAATTTAGCATCGAGATTGATGTTCATTACACAATGCGCATGCATGTCGGAAAACCACAGCTTTCCATTATGCCACCGCGGGCTCTCCGGGAAAACCAGTCCGTCAATGAGAACTCTCGTTTCAAGCGTCATCTATCACTTCCGATGGTATCATTGTGGCGTCTACGCGACGTCTGTGGTTAGCCGTCGCGCGAACAAGGACTTGTTTAAATAGCTGATCTGCCTCTCTATTGGTTTTCATCTGTCTTGGTTACTGGTATGGCAGCAGGGTCATGAAATCACAATATGTTGGCAACCAGCGATAATGGGACACTTTTTGAACCGAACACTTTGGCATCAT
>CAZWIP010000300.1:0-3421 GCA_964634125.1 uncultured Dehalococcoidia bacterium | reverse complement strand
CCCAAGATTGCCTATGCTACCAACTGATACTATTTAATTGCCGGAGTAATAACCTAACCTCCAGTGTATGCTGCAAATATATATATCAGAGCGAGGTTATTATATCAGGTCAATGGGGAGAGCAATAGGCAGACTTGGTAAACAAAAGGTCAATGTTCGGTAAACAAACGGGTAACAATCTCTATGCAACCATGGAGGCCTCTTTTGGAACAATCGGGGGATTCAAAACCATGGGCGATGTAAATCGCAGAGTTAGGTAAATTATCAAATTCTACCTGTTTTCAAGTATCCATTTGGCGGCCTGTGAAAGGCTATCAGCGGTGTAGTTGGCATTTGTGACGCCATCACCTCCGTCGGGTCCGGTGGTTACCAGGACTGTCTTGCAACCTACAGCTATGCCCACATCAATGTCCTTCTGCATGTCCCCGATCATATACGAGGATTTCAAGTCGATCCCCAGTTCCTTCGCTGCTTTTGTTAGCATTCCCGTTTTGGGCTTGCGACAATCGCATCCATCGTCCGGATGGTGAGGGCAATAGTAGATAGCGTCAACAGTGGCGTCGTGTTTGGCAAGTTCGCTCTCCATCCTGGCATGTATTTCGTCAAGAGTCTCTTTAGTGAAATAACCCCTGGAGACCCCGGACTGGTTGGTGATCAGCACTACTTTAAAACAGTTCTGGTTTAGAATCTTTATGGCTTCCGGCGCTGTTGGTAGAAAGCGAAAATCCTCCACCCGGCTGCAGTAATTGACGTCCTCAGAGATGGTTCCATCGCGATCGAGGAAGACGGCTCTAGTTCCCACGCTCAATCCTCACTCTCCCTGCTTTCATATCTGCATTTGCCTGCTCGTATTTCTCGATATTCCCCGTATCGATAAAGTAATCTTCCGGTTTAAGAGGGTACCCATAAATCGGCACATCAGCATTGATCAATTGCGGGAAGATATCATAACCGAAATCGGAGAAACCGGTCTGGGGTGCATAGTCGAGGACCTCTTTCTCTATCACATAAACCCCAACATTGGCCAGCAGAGGTGGTTTGAGACCAGGGATCGGAGACTTAGGCTTTTCAATGAAACCATGAATTCTGCCTGTCTCATCCATGTTCACTATTCCATATTGGGAAGGATCTAACGGTTCGAAGAGGGCGATAGTAACACTCGCTTTCTTATCCCGATGCAACTGGATCATCTCCGAAAGATCGAAATCCGTCAATGTGTCACCATAGAAAATGATGAAGGTCCCATCGAAGAAGTCTTCCACCTTTTTTACGCCTCCGGCTGTTCCCAGAAGGGTTTCCTCTTCCGAATAAATGATTTTCATCCCTAACTGCGAACCGTCACCCAGGTATTCCTTTATCTGATCACCAAGATGATACAAGTTTACAGCTACATCTGATATCCCGTAGCTTTTGAGCCAGTACAGGGTAATTTCGATGAGAGGAGTGCCGTCAATGGGAAGAAGTGGTTTGGGCGTTTTGAGGGTGAGAGGACGCAGCCTGGTTCCCTCTCCCGCAGCCAGGATCATGGCGTGTGTTGGGGATTGGGGGGTTGGGGTCGGTGATTTACTTTCTGAGTTCAATTTTAAAGCCTCCATTTTCCAAGTTCTGCGTTCAATGTTCAAGGTTTTGGGCTGATAGTCAGTATTCAGTTGTCAGGGATCGGGGGTCAGCCCTCACTTCCCCACGCTGAATCACATGCAATTCGTTCATCCTGCTTATCCTGTAATCCTGTCCAAAACCCTGCTAATTGGTGGGTTGAACCCACCCTACGATCTGGTTCGCACTCACTACCCCAACTTTGAACCCCCGAACCTTGCACTTTGAACCTAAAATTCCCTCAAACACGTCGTGATCGCATGTTCCAGCAGGAGATGAAAGTCCTCAACTTGTTCCATGCAGTTGTTTGCAACAACCAGGGGAATATCAACCATGTCCTTGAGCTTGCCACCATCGAATCCGCAAAAACCGATGGTTGTAGCGCCTTTCTCCCGAGCTACCTTCATCCCATTTAAAACGTTGGGTGAATTACCACTTCCACTGATGCCTATGACAAGATCGCCGGGTTGAACCAGATTGACCAACTGCTCGGCAAAGATGTATTCGTAAGCAGTATCATTTCCCCAGGCGGTCATCAGGGATACATTATCGGATAAGGAGATTGCCTTGATCCTTGGCTTTCCTTCCACTATTCCACCCTTGGAAAGATCGCAGGCAAAATGAGTAGCGGTGGCTGCTGATCCACCGTTGCCGAAAAGGAGCACCTGTTTTCCATTGATCCGGGCGTTTTCAATGGCTTCAACAACTAGAGCAATAGTATCCACCGGGAGAGTATCAAGTGTTGTCCTCACTTCGGCGAAATAATTCTTTATGATCTCGTTTTTAGATTGGCTCATGATTGCACTCCGTCTGTGTTCTTTGTGGTTCAATGTTCTAGGTTCAGTGTTGTGGGTGCTATGTTCCATATTCAACGTTGAACTTTGTACTTTGAACAGGGAACTGCGCCCTGCACCTCTGAATTTACCCGGTTTTATCCTGCCCTGTTCCGGTACAGGTTCGCATCGACGGCTTCAGTAGCGCTTTCGATGTTAAATCCCTCGCCTATAAACTGGCTTATCTTCTCCAGTTCAGCACGAGCATTATTGATGACATCGCTATAATTAACGGTCATGTATTCTATATCAGCACGGGTTTCCATTATTTCGAAGGAAAGCTTATTCAGTTTACCGAACAGTACCTTGTCTTTCTCCATATCGATCTCAGCGCCCATTTTGTTCATCGAATTGAGTACCTCTTCGATGTTTCTCATCATGTAGATAACCTTGTACTGCTTTACCGGAGGCAAAAACTTCAATCCGTATGCAGTCACCTTGACCACGCTCCCCCGATGCGATTCCATATCGAATTTACCGTCCATCAGCTGGTTGATTATCTTTCCCCCGGCCAGCTCAAAGTACCCTTTGGGGTTGTGCTCATCGGGCGGCCTCGATTCATCAAAAGCTATGGGAATACCTCCCATGTTCAGCATTTGCATCATTACCGATGTTCCGGAGCGCTCCAGCCCGGAAACAATATAGTTAATTTCTTTCTTCAGCATTCAAATAATCTCCTGATAACACAATAACCTTGCATAGCAAAAACCAGAAAACTAATCGAGATAGCCCAGTGCCCTCAGCCTCTTCTTAACCTCTTCCTCGTCCTCAGCGGTGAAAGCAGTCTCCTCTTCCTCTTCATCATCGTCCTTGATCACTTCTTCCATCACAAAAGTGACGTACTCCTCCACGGATTTGAACTCGGTGCCATCCACCCTTTCATGAATTGCATTATAGAGTTCCGCAGGAATAGATATCGTTTTCTGTTCGCTCATTGTTTATTACTCCGGCAATTAAATAGTATCAGTTGGTAGCATAGGCAATCTTGGGAT
>CAZWIP010000299.1:0-3422 GCA_964634125.1 uncultured Dehalococcoidia bacterium | reverse complement strand
ACAGACAGTACTTTGAGCAGTATATCAAGGCCCCAGGAACCCTGGAACGCCCATTCTGGGAACAGGTGATAACGCTTGTGGATGAGATCGAATAGCTCCGGCTGGTTCAGAAGTTTGGTATGAATGGTTAGCTGATTCAAGAAGATTCGTTAAAGAAAAGATTCCTGTATAAGCTTGGTACCAAGCTTGTCGGTATCCCCATCGGATTCATAACAGCTGCGCTGGTTCCCCGCGGGTTGGGTGTCCAGGCTTACGGAAGTTTCAATTTCATTGTCGATTTCTATACCAGGTTTGTTAGTCTGTTCGATGCCGGTACGTCTACAGCCCTTTATACGAAATTATCTCAGCGTCCACACGATTCACCAATTATCAGATTCTATGCAGGATATGTGGTCCTGTTGAGTCTCATCATGACCGTTGTGGTCTGTACTGTTTTTCTCTTGAACAGACAGGACAGCGTTTGGATCGATCAACGACCGGTCTATGTCTGGCTGGGATTGGTTTTTGGCTTGATAACATGGCTGAATCAGATCGTTTACAAGATAGTGGACGCGCACGGACTAACCGTAAAAGGCGAGTTGGCTGTAGTCAAACAGAGACTTCTCGGGTTGTTCATACTAGGCTTAATGATGATTGTGGGGAAGTTCAGCCTCTTCCTATATTTCGTATACAACTACCTAATCCTGATCGTGATGCTTGTGTTCTGGAAGAGGATATTGAATCAGCACAACATCAGTCTTTTTCCGAGGAATCGCTTGGCCAGCAGCCAGATAAGGGGCTATGGCTCTGAATTCTACCAGTTCTCCATGCCATTATTTGTGGGTGGTGTTTTCAGTTTTGTGATTGGCTTTGCAGACAGGTGGCTGCTGCAGTTATATGGAGGATCAGTTGAACAAGGGCTATTCGGCCTATCATATCGGATTGGCGCACTTTGCTTTCTATTCACAGGAGCCATCGTACCATTATTCCAGAGGGAGATGGCCAAAGCATTCAAAAATAACTCAACCAGGGAGGCTAAAGAGATATTCTCCAAGTATGTGCCCATGTTTTACTCACTGGCAGTGGCGATCGCCGCAATCTTCTTCTTTCAGGCTGAAAATGTAGGTATGATGTTGGGCGGTGTTGAGTTCCGGAATGCATCAGTCTCAATCGCAATAATGTCCCTGTACCCCATTCATCAAACCTATGGGCAACTTAACAGCGCTGTGTACTTCGCGTCAGGCAGGACTCGGTTATATCGAAATATTGGTATTCTGAAGTCAACATTCGGGTTGCTCGTTACATATCTTGTACTAGCGCCAACAGACAGGTATGGACTAAATTTGGGCTCAGCGGGGCTTGCATTCAAGATGGTCATTGTACAGATCATCGGACAGAACATCAATCTGTTCTACAATGTCAGGTTACTGAATATTAAGTATAGACACATGCTGAAGAATCAGATCCTTTCGGTTCTGGTAATAGGATCCCTGGCAGGTCTTGTTTCCTATGTCTTAAAGGAGATATCAACTAACGCATTTATCTCATTTGGGATGACGGGTATCCTGTATCTGGCATTGTTGGGTGGTACCATTTACTTGGCTCCCGGAATCTTTGGTATCAAGAGAGATATGCTAGAGTCCTATTACCAAAGTGTACGTGGGTATTTGATGGAAGCTAAATGGAAGAATAGATATGATTAAGAATGAAAAAGTAATGGTATTCGGTGGTTCAGGATTTCTTGGAAGCCACATCGTTGACCAACTCTATTCAGAGGGGTACAAGGTTGCGGTGTTCGACAAAGAGATGTCGTCATATATCGGAGATCGGTCAATTGAGATGATCAAGGGTGACATTCGAGATTACGAGGCATTATACCAAGCTCTCTCAGGTGTTAATATAATCTATAATTGTGCAGGATTATCCGATATCGATCAATGTCATAGGCACCCAATAGAAGCCATTAATCTAAACATCCTGGCAAATGCCTTGATACTAAAGGCTGCGAGTGAAAGGAGAATCAGGAAATATCTGTATTCAAGTTCAGCCTATGTGTACAGCTCCTCCGGATCCTACTACAAAATTACCAAACAGGCTGCAGAGGCATTTATTGAGTCTTTCGCCGATGAGCATGGGTTTAAGTATGTGATCATGAGATATGGCTCCCTTTATGGTGACCGATCAGATTCACGGAACAGCATATACCGCTACCTGCAGGAAGCTGTGACAAATGGTAAGATCGATTATTATGGTGACGGGTCTGAGAATAGGGAGTATATCCATGTGCTGGATGCGGCAGCGTTAAGTGTGGAAGCCATCAAGGAGACATATGATGACCAAATCCTTATGTTGACGGGAATCAAATCCATCAAATATGAAGACCTCCTTGCTATGATTAAAGAGATATTTAACAACGAGATTGAGATCCGTATACACCCCAAGAAGTCAGCAACACACTATAAGATGTCTCCGTATTCTTTTAATCCGAAGATGGCGAAAAAAATTGTTAAAAATCCGCATGTTGACCTAGGACAAGGACTTCTAGACCTCATCGGTAAAATCCATAACGAGCACAACTCAGAGATCTGATCATGGTGAAAACAATGCCGTTTAGTGGAGAAGTCATCAATGTCTCTAAAGAGACTTTAGGGATGTCCACTTCTCGTATGATTATAGAAATATTAGACGAATATATCCAGAAAAATGGTCTGGTCTCATTTGCCGTGTCAGGAGGTTCGTCGGTTAGACAGGTGTTCATATCCCTGGGGCAGAAAGAATACCTGGATTGTCTTGATTGGTCAAAGGTCCATGTATTCTTCATCGATGAACGTTGTGTTACAGAGAATAGTATTGAGAATAACTACAAGATGTGCTTTGACCTCTGGCTGAAAAACAACCCTTTTATAAACAAGCACCGGATCATTTCATGGTTCAATCCTCTCCAGCATGCCCGGGAATATGGTGCTAGATTGCAAGAGCTGCTGAGCACAGTGGAAGGGTTGCCTTCATTAGATCTCATTTACATGGGGATTGGCAATGATGGGCACTATGCTTCGATATTCTCTGACTATGAGGATAATGATCAGGATCTCGTAAGACATATCTATGTGCAAAAATTGGGAGGTTGGCGGATCACATTTAGCCCAGCAGTTATAAATAGTGCAAAAAATAGGATCATTGCGATAAATGGAGCCAAGAAGATAGAGATTTTCAATCAGATAAGAATAGGAGAAGCTCATGACCTCCCCGTCTATAGACTTCTTGAAAGTAATGCGAAAGATAGGTGGATTCTTTTTCCTGATTGTGATTGATATTCTCGTTGGAAAAATGAAGGCGAAAACCTTCGAACCACGAATCAGGCAATTGACGAGGTAATATGCTTAAGTCGAATTACATACATAATCCAGTACGAAAAGGTATTGATGACCGGTGTAGTCTCCGCC
>CAZWIP010000298.1:0-3476 GCA_964634125.1 uncultured Dehalococcoidia bacterium | reverse complement strand
TCTTGCAGCATATCGGAAACATGGGGCCAAAGCGCTGAGTCACGGGAATCGGGGATGCCGGCCGAGTAATGCTACATCTCCGATGATGCAGGAGAAGGTCGTCACCCTGGCACGTGAGCGCTACGCGGGAGTCAACCACACGCACTTGACCGAGCTTCTGGCAGAACGAGAGGGTGTGGTGGTGTCTCGGTCCACTGTGCGGCGATTACTGGTAGAAGCCGGACTCCCCAGTCCCCGACATCGCCGATCGCCACGCCATCGCTCCCTATGCCCTGTTCTCGGATCGGGAAGACACGGAGGGCTATTTTCGTTTGATGACGGGTGTTATCCAGCAGCATGGCATTCCGTTGGCATTATACAGCGATCGTCTCATCGTGTTCCGTAGCCCGCGTCCCACAAGTGATAACCTGGAATCGTCTACTAACGATAACAGAAAGCCAACCCAGTTTGGCCGGGCCATGCGGGAGCTGGGGGTTACCCACGTGTTTGCCCACAGCCCGGAGGCCAAAGGACGGGTGGAACGAGCCAACGGCACCTTTCAGGACCGATTGGTGGCTGAACTGCGCCTGGCCGGCGCCAGTACCCTGGTTGAAGCCAACAACATCCTCGAATCATTCCTGCCCCGTTTCAACGAGCGCTTCGGTGTACCGGCAGTTCAACCAGAGCTCGCCTATCGTCCGGTAGCCCCTGGGCTGGACATCGATGGGGTGCTCTGCATCAAACCACCAAATCTAACTTTACAGGTGGTACAATGAATGGGGGCACGTCAATTAACCCAACTCTACCTCAGTATCCTGGCCATTGGAAGCCACTTTTGGGCGACTTGCCATTGACCGTTTTCTATAAGCGTACATACTCACTAACGAAGTTTATTCAGATAGTATGTCCGACTCTTGCACCATCTGCAACTGTATCAATGATCAAGCCAGGCTCTCTGCAGTCTCCAACAGCGTAGATCGCTGGAACTATGTCCCCCAGCATCTCCGTCAACTCCATGTCACCATTAACTGGTAAAGCTGGCACAATGGTGTCAGCCACGATAGTTTTTCGAATGCCTTCCTTTGTAACAATGGTTATCCCGTTTTCTGTAATCTCTTCGCACTTCACCTGAGTCAGTACCGTAACCCTTTTCTCTTGGAACCATTTCAGAAGACGCAGTTGCTGATCAGTCCCCATACCATCACCCAGCGTATCGGATTCCTCGACAATGGTTACTTGTCTCCCTCGTTTCACTAGAAACTCAGCTAATTCACAGCCCTGAAGTGCTCCGCCAATAATCACAACCCTTTTACCCACGGGCATCCAGAACTTGGTTAGCCATCTCAATACGTGGGGGCTGAACACTCTTAGGTAGATTTTTAGTTTGCGATGCAAATCAGTGCTGCTTACCACTATGCGTTCGTTGATTCCCGATATATCGGGAATACTTGGTAAACCTCCTGTGGCTACGATTACCACATCTGCCTTTGTTCTATCAATCGATTCAACATCGATCTCTTTGCCCAAGTTTACCTTCACACCAAGCTTGATAATCTGACACTGGAAGTACTTGATTAGTGCTGACAAATCTTCGATTTTACGACCCTTTACTAGCTCGGCGATGGGCAGCAAACCTCCCAGCTTACCTTCTCGTACATAGAGTGTGACGTCGTGGCCCCTCAATGCAGCTACTCTTGCTGCCTCCATTCCTCCTGGCCCACCTCCAACAATCAACACTTGTTTCCTCTTTTCTGCCGGCCTGATTTCATATTCACGTTCTTTTCCCAATGCGGAATTCACTCGACACCTGAGGTATCGGTTAATACGAAAACTCTGCAGGCAATTAAGACAGGCCGTGCATGGAGCAATATCTTCCAGCTTTCCCATGGCTATCTTGTTGGGAAGCTCGGGATCCGCCAGCAGGCGTCGGCACATACCGATGAAATCCGCTTGACCCTCTCTCACTATCTTCTCGCCAAGCGCAGGATCAAGCCGACCCACAGCAATTACGGGTATCGAAACCACCTGTTTAACTGCAGCAGCCAATGGTACATAAGCACCTGCCCCATTACGACTCCAACTCAACTCTCTTGGAAGTTGTTCAAGTGGCTCTGGATACAATAGCTGTTCGGGCCATAGCGACAATATATTACCAAATGTATAGGAACGCACCTGAATGGAGTTGGCACCTGCCCGTTCCAATATTCGAGCCAAACCTTGACTTTCCTCAATAGATACCCCGTCATTTCCCCCATATTCTGCCCCGTTTATAACAATACCAACCGGATAGTCTTTTCCTAATCGTCTCTTTATCTCCTGTATGATTTCAACTACAATTTGGGCCCTTGATTCCAAACTTTGGCAGCCATATTTATCTTGGCGTTTGTTCCAATGACGAGATAGGAACGTGCTCAGAAGATGGGCCGCAGCAGCGTTCACATCAACACCGTCGAATCCAGCTTTCTGCGCTCGCGCCGCTGCACTCGCAAATTGCTCCACTATCCCTTCTATTTCTGGGATAGCCAATTCACGTGGTGGCTGCATACCGGCTCTATCACTGGAATCGGAGGCAGACGCAGCTACTGGTTGAAGGCCACCCCGATGCCATGGGCCGGCATGTAGAAGTTGAACAAATGCCGGACAACTATGTTTGTGGATCGCATCCGTAAGTTCACTCAGTCCTGATATGTATCTATCATCATCAATACGGATGCCTTCTGGGGTAGTCTTTGCCAGGGGATAGTCGATACCGGGGCCTTCTACATAGATAGCTCCAGCACCACCTTTTGCTTGTGCTTCGTAGAAAGCCTTTAGTGTCTCGTTTACATAGCCATTGTCTTGGTTAAAAAAGCCCGTTTCTGCTGCGGTTTTTATGATGCGATTCCTGATTTTTACAGGACCAATGTAATACGGTTCTAGTATTTTTCTGTATTGTTTCCAGATTGCTGTCTTCATTTTACGGTATCACTCGAAGCACACCCAACGAAGTAGTATGTAGTTTTAGAGGTCTATCGCTTGACCGTCTTTTTGATCAGATCGACCGCCTTCTTGGCGCTTTCAGCACTCCCCGAACTCCCTATAGCTCCGCCAGAGATAACTCCATCACCGACATCATACAGGTTCTTTACCGGGGTCTTATATGACATACAAAAAGATGGGGATTGCCACGATCGCCCTTCCGGTAGAAAATGGTCGATGTTGCGTGTCTCTATTTTGAGTATTTTCCCATACCTCTCGTAATCAGGGAAAAGCTCTTCCAGATCCAGTTTGATCTCAGATATCTCAACCTCTGGATTCATGGGGCACAGTGTCGATGGAGGTGTAGCTACGAAATACAGTAAATGATGTCCCGGAGGAGCCATTTCGGGACACGATTCCGTAATGGCCATACAAGCAGTAATTCTCCTCATTCCCAGAGGGGTCAGATGCCCACTGGTCTTACCCTCCGGTGGCCAAAGACGCTTCTCGCTGCCGATGGCAAACATTGTTACCGGCAC
>CAZWIP010000297.1:0-3478 GCA_964634125.1 uncultured Dehalococcoidia bacterium | reverse complement strand
TCACGTAGATTATTGTCACGAAGCTCTTTCAACGCCGCCGCCATACTTTGAACATCTGATGGCCTCAGTGCTTCCTGGTCAGATATCGTCTGAAGGCGCTCGATCTCAGCTTTCGCCGTATCGATGATACATCTGTGTTTGGATAACCTTTGTTCGGCCTCGTCCGATGCGTACAAGTCTTTTTCCCAGCCATCGTGGATTTTTCTAATAGCGTCCTCTGCCTGGTTGATTTTCCATTGCTGTAATCTTATACGCTTTTCAATACCTTCAGCCTTAGCAGGTAAGTGATTTATTTGATAATGTATCCATGCATCGTTTGATAACCACGCACAGATGTCGTCCCAGATTTGGTCGTCCCACGTGCCAGGAACAAAGTGATTGTAATCACACCGATCCTGCAACCATTTCGAATAATGTGACCGGCAATAATAATAAATGCGACCACGCTTATCTCGTTTCACCGACATAGTCTTGTTGCATTTGGGACATAGCACTCTATTTCTTAATAATGCTTCGATACTTCTTCCTTGTTTTCCTCTACCACGCCCTCTCTTCGTTAGAGTATCATTGGCTCGTTGCCATAGACATTCATCTGTTAATGGTGGAACTTCGAACGGAATCCTCTCTTCTTGTGATTTAGGCCTGATAATCGTTTTCTTCACCCCATGGGTCAGGTCACCAAGGGGACGCTCTGGATTCGGGACTCGTCCTGTGGAATTGAACTCGGCTTTGCCTGTGTAGCATTGTCGCCTGATGATTTGTATAACTGCTTTAGGCGCCCACTCCAGTTTGCCAGGTGCGGATATCTTTAATTCATTGAGCCGATTTGCGATCCAGTATGCAGTTCTTTCTTCACTACCAGCCCACTCAAATATCTTTGATACTACCCAAACTGGACTCAACGGAATCGGTTCTCCGCCGGGGCCAATTTCATCAGGTACCCACCATGCATTCAATATTCTGATCCTACCAGTATGAGATTCGGTTGACGTTTCTCTTTGAAGCCTGTATCCATATGGCGGTTTATGAGCCGGAACTTTGCCAGCCAACACACGACTTTTACTTCCAGCAAGTGCATTTTGCTGATTGTTAAGTACACGTAGCTCATTTGCCTTGGCTTGAACAAGACGGGCGGTTTCGCTTGACCAGTCGTTACCGCTTGGGGCATCACCATATATAACCTTGACACCATAATGTTGACACTCTTGGTCGAAGATGAGTTGGTGCAGTGGCTTATCAGAAAGACGCCCTTGTTGTGGAATAATGATCCCCGCAATGAGTCTATTAGCTATTAAATCATTTCGAAGATATGACATACTTGGACGATCTAAGTCTTCGCTACTGTCGCAATCATATAGAATCAACTCATACGGAATAGTAGCGCCCATTTCCTTCGCCTTCAGTGCAGATGTGAGCATGTATTCACCCAGACGATCGTTATCTGCTTGTTCTTTCAAAGACTGCCTATTATAATTTGCATACAAATCAGATCTTGTCAGGTCGCACCCTTTAACACCGAATCCATCCTCGTAATTCGCTTGACGTGCAGCTATGGTTATATAATTATCGAAACGTTCTCTAGACATGGCTTCTGGTAGTTCGAACATGTATTTACCTCCTAAAAAGCCAGTTGCTGATATCATCCATAATCCGCTCTGATATCGACGTGTCAGGAAACTGCCAATAACTCACAGGTACTCGGTTTCTAAGCGATATATAGGCTGTACTGGGCGTGGCATAAGCCACACGAAGTCCCAACCGACTGATCATATCGGATTTCCTCTTTTTACTTGATTTGGGCTCTTTTATGTTATTAAAATCTGGAATAACTGGTGGTCGTCCCAGAAATAGGTCTCCTAATAGAGAGATCGAATTGATCATTTTAAGTTGCATCGTCATCATTGCTGACAATCCTTTTTCAATGGGTTTTTACAGGTATTATCCATAGTGCCAGAAGTTAGTACGTATGTACAAATACGAAACCAGTTTATAGCGATCCAAAATGCGTCATTTCCATACATTCCTATCGCCCTCCGGATTGGAGTATTTGTACAATTACTTCAACCGGCATCCCTGTGATTCTGGCAATCTCTGGTAGTGGTATTCTTCGAATCCCACTGGGCAGTGTGATAAACCCAATATCACCATCGGCTAACCAACGGTACACAGTACTGGGACTGACGTCCAATAAATCGGCGGCGGTTGGCACATCCACTACGGCAACCAACCTCTGTGGATTACGTACTTTTCGTTGTCGAGCCATTCTCAATCTCCACTATTTATTCTTATTTAATCTCATTATGGCCTATTCTATACATACTTCTGATCAAATGTCAAGCGGGAAAAAATGTTTGATGAAACTTGCTGTATGTGATTGATCGTATTGATCCGGTATTTGTATTCATGCCACGTCAACATGCCATACTGGACAATCTATACCACACAAGCAACAATGTCGACATAATTGTCGCCCAGATTTACAGCATTTTCGGTTTCCTTCTACGATCGATTGATCCTCAACTTACTATCTCCTGAACGCTTGTATTATACTGCTATACCGACCTAATCGATAGATGACAAAATATACAAAGTGTTACCTTGGAGTGGATTTTGGTGCGAAAAATGATTAACAGTATAGTGGGTGATTCTCTCTGTACCTTGAGTTTTGCTGAAGGTGAACAATGCCCAAGCTAGTGGAAACCTACCCTAGAAGACCAAACTCGTCCCTATAACGATTCTGGTGCGTACAGCGATCTGAGAATCATCCTCCGCTATCTGTCATAGGCTCATTTGGAACTTCCGAACGTTGCTGCTCGTCTAGGAATTAAATAGCCTTTATTCAAAGGGAGGTATAGATATGACTGCTTACTGTATGAAATGCCGTAAGAAAGTGGAAATCCAGAGCCCCAAGAAGATCAAGATGAAAAACGGCAAACCAGCCACTCAGGGTACGTGTGGTAAGTGTAAGACGAAGGTGTTCAGAATCGGGTAGAGCTAGAGTTCATAATTCCTATATGGATGAACTTACTCGCTTCCCATTTACTACAAGCGGTGTAATCTGTTGAATCCAACGAGAATATCGACTTAGGGATAACAGTCGGTTGATATCGTGGGTTTAAATAAATAGGGAGGAAACAGAGACATGTCATTTTGGAGTAAATTGTGCAGATGTAAAGAATCTAAAATTGATCAGCCCATTGAATCCCCCGCACCTGCAATGGATTCCCCAGTTGCGACTGCAGAGCCCGAAACAGATCAGCCAGACACAAGTGAAGAACCCAGAGCTGATTAGTCTCAGGACAGTCTAGCACCTGAAACACAGCCAACAATAGAGATCGAAGAGCCTTTTAGACAAAGCGATTGAAACTGAGCTTCTAAAAGACTAGGGGTTCGTAGTAACTATTTCAGAGCCCAGGTCCCAAAACTAGGTCCTGTTAACACTAATAGTCACTTTGTGATATAGTGGCTGTATGGAGAT
>CAZWIP010000296.1:0-3489 GCA_964634125.1 uncultured Dehalococcoidia bacterium | reverse complement strand
CACCTGACAAGATCAGGATTATCGCAATGGGTTGTGGAAGAATCTGGAAAAGCACTAGTATAGCCTTTGTCGGGTTTCTGGTCATCAATATATTGGTAGGGAGTGGAACTGGATGTGCTGTCCAGATGTCAGGACAAACACTTTCTAACAACTTAGAACCATTTATCACCGACCGCGTAGTCACGTTACGTATTGTCACAACTGAGGAAGATTGGGCTTCTTGTCAGGCCAATGTCCTGGCGGAAGAATATATAAAAGCTGACTTCTGGTTTGACGGTGAACTCGTGCCTGATGTAGCCATCCGGCCAAAGGGTAACTCCTCACTCCGGTCAGCGGCTGATTCAGGTACCCCCCGGTTCAGCCTGAAGATTGACTTTAATTTCTTCAATGTTGCTCGCACTTTCCGTGGCTTGAAAAAACTCAATCTCAATAACGGCTTTAGCGACCCAACGCTTATCCGGGAGTGCCTTGCTTATGAGCTGTTTGAGCAGATGGGTATTCCTACTCCTCGTACTTCCTTCGTCGACCTATGGGTAAATGATACCCACTTAGGGGTGTACACAACGGTTGAGCAGGTCGACAAGACCTTCTTAGGGCGGTACTTCATCGATGCCACTGGCAATCTATATAAACCCGAAGCATATGCGGCTTCTTTGAATTGGACGGAAGCGGATCTTGAGGAACAACGAGCCAAGTTGGAGACCAGCGAGCAGAATAATCTGGATAGCAGCTTGGATATTAACCTGGGCGGCGGTAAGCTGCGTGAAATCATGCAAGCACTTGAACCCAGAGAAACTGTTAATGATACAGAAACCTCGATCACCGTACCCAACGTACCAAGAGGAATGATGCCACCTGGAGGACAACCACCTCCGCCTGGAGGACAACCACCTCCGCCTGGAGGACAACCACCTCCGCCTGGAGGCTGGCCACCTCCGCCTGGAGGAGAGCCACCACCCGGAGGCATGCCTGGGAACCAGAGTCGTAGTTTAATAGAACTGATGGGGCTAAAGACAAATGAGAACTGTCCTGACTATTCAGCTCTGCTTCACTTCCTTGATATTCTAAACAACGAGCCTGACGAGACTTTCCCCGTTGAAATCGAGAAGGTGCTGGATGTAGATGGGGCACTCCGATTTCTAGCGGTATCAGCACTCATTGTGCATCTGGATAACTATATTGGCCTGGGCCACAACTACTACCTCTACGAAATTAATGGTAAGTTTACGATACTTCCCTGGGATTTGAATATGGCTTTTGGTACCTTTAACGGCTTTGGGGCAGTAGACCGCGAAGGCATAATGAATTTCTACATTGATGAACCAACTGTTGGGCCACTAGCCGAACGTCCTCTCGTTCAGCGGTTACTCTCTCACCAGCCATACCTAAATGCTTACCACGGATATCTGGAAGCACTGTTAGACGGCCCCTTTTCCGTTGAGGTGATGGAATCTCGCATTGACCAGCTTGCCGACTTAATACGCCCCTTCGTGCAGGCCGACAAACTCAAGTTCTACTCTACGGATGATTTTGAACGCTGCCTCAGCGAAGATGTTGGGCATGTCGAGGTGCGGGGCTCTACGCCAGTGGGCCAGGAGCCAATAGTCACCCCCGCACTTTCACCAGAAACTCTGGCCTGTCTCAAGAAACAGCTCGGCATGGTTATCCTAGAGGAGTTTATTACACGAAGGCCCACCCCCCAAGAGCTAAAGAAACTTAAGATCTGTTTAACACGGGAGGAGTTGGCAGTACTCCCGCGCCTACTTCAGGATGCCTTCAGGACAGCTGGACAACAGAGACAACCGATGAAGCAACGGTCAGGGTTAACTGCTATTGGTTTGAAAACCTTTGTGATTGAGCGTACTGCGTCGGTCAAACAGCAGCTTGACGGAGAACAACCCAGTGCCGGTGATGGGAGCGGTAACGGAGATAATACTAATACCAGGATTCGCGAGATAGAAAAAATCGACTGACAATATATCGGTAGGAGAATGGTAATAGACGAGATAGCTGGGGTACAGGTACATAAAGTAACCACTAATACTGCTCAGACACCTCGAAGGCTGGAGCGAAAATTCTTTGTACTACCCCGTAATATTGGGCTTGCCTACGCGTTACTGCGTCAGTTTTGCCGCCTGGATAAGGAATACCCTAAAGAGCAGGTTAACAGCCTCTATTTTGATACTGATGACCTCGAACAATACGTAAAGTCGTCTTCAGGAGAATATCGTAAGAATAAGGTACGTATCCGCTGGTATTATACGCTTGATGATTACTGGGAAGAAGTTCCTGTATTTCTGGAACTCAAATCAAGAGAGGGTTTCTACAGTAGTAAGCAGAGGCAAAAACTGCAGGTTCCCATCCAACATCTTGAAACGACCGGTCTTTCAAATGGTGTTATTCCTATGGCCACGATTATTGATACCCTTGCCGGTTTCGGTCATCACTTGGAAACACCGGTCCATCCTATCATCGTTATATCTTATTGGCGCTACCGATTCACCGAATTGCTGACGGGTATGCGGGTAACACTTGACTATAATATACGGTCGACCGTTATTAAGCCATCGCTGGGTTACGGCGAAAGAGAGCTAAAGCTGGCAGGTGGTGTTATTGAAGTTAAGGGACAAAAAATGGAGCTACCGGTAACACTGCGAAGAATGAGGCTGCTGGATTTAGACTGGAGCCGCTTTTCTAAATATTCATATTGCCTTGATTCACACCTGTCGGAGCCGGGCACTATGGCACGCCTGTGGCCCTCAGGAAAAATAATTGAGACTTAAAAGGAGATAGAACTATGTGGGAAGAACTATTGCAGTACATCGAAGCGTTGGAGTCCCCGGTAAGCCTTGTGCAAGGTATCGTAGCTGTGGGCTTCTCATTGGTAGCATCAATAATTTGCTACTTTATGTACCAGTTTTTTTATGGCTCAAGGCATATCGGTGCCGGGGTTCATCGCACCTTCCTCATCGGCGGTCCAGCAATCACTGCCCTTTTTCTGGGTATCCAAACATCAATACCACTGTCACTGGGACTTCTGGGCGCACTCTCCTTTGTCCGTTTCCGCACACCAGTGAAAGACCCGGCAGAGATAGGATTTCTCCTCTTGTTGATCGCTTCCTCAATCGGTGCCGCTACCAGTAACTTTCTGATAACCGGCCTACTGTTCGTTGTTGTTTTTATTGCACTGGGAGTCCAATGGTTAACGCGTAATCGGATTACCTTGTTTGGAAGAGGGCATCTGATGATTTCCATTGAACAACCCTCTTTCCTCGAAATGGAAAAGAAGCTAACTACCTTCCTCAAGGAACGGCTGCGAGGACTGAGCCTAGAGACCATGTCTACGCTTGACGACCGGGTCAGCCTACACTACAACTACCGGCGGCAGTCAGGCTTTGACTGGACAGCCTTCACCAATGAACTTAACCAACTTGCTGGTGCAGCTAAGGTCGAGATTTTTGTTGGATAACAATGGTGACCTGCCCCCCC
>CAZWIP010000295.1:0-3492 GCA_964634125.1 uncultured Dehalococcoidia bacterium | reverse complement strand
TCAAATCAGTCCAAGTCTAACATTTTAACTGGACCAGTTTTCGGGGGTCAGGTCACAGTGCAACTAAGGGTTCCGATTTCAACTCTTGTTTGCCATGTGTTAACCGATTGGGTAACTGAAAATGGCCAACAAATACTTCAGGACGACCAAAAGCGACAGGAATTCGGGGAATATCTCGCTAAGCAACGGAAAGCTGAACTGGAACGCCGAAAATGATAATGATATTTTGTCAAGATCTAGCGGGGGGCGAAGCCCCCATTAAATGAATTAGGTATTCACATATTAATTGTGTCGACAAATATGAATAACAATACCATCACATGAGTAGATATAATGAAGGTAGCCATATATGCCCGAGTATCCACCGCTGACAAGGATCAGAATCCTGAGACTCAACTAATGCATCTCAGGGATTACTGCCAAGCTCAGAGCTGGGAGATCTATAAAGAATATGTCGACCAGGCGTCGGCATTGGATGTTGCCCACAGAACAGCCTGGCGGGATCTCCTGGATGATGCTGCCAAACGCAAGTTCAAGGTTGTATTTGTCTTCAAGCTCGATAGGGCATTCCGCTCAGTCAAGCATATGCATGATACCCTTGATACCTGGGAAATGTTGGGGATTGCTTTTAAGAGCCTCAGAGAGCAATTTGATACTGGTACAGCCCTAGGAAGGCTACTATTGAACCTTCTGGCTTCTCTCGCGGAATTTGAACTTGAACTAATCCGGGAGCGAGTGAAGGCCGGTATGGAAAGGGCCAGACGGCAAGGAAAGAGGATCGGAAGACCAAGTGTAACCGAAAAACGAGGATTCAAGACCAAATTCAAGTTAGTCATGAAAAGAGTTTCGACCGGGGAAATCTCAAGACGTCGAGCAGCTGAAGAACTTGGTATCGGTTATGCTACCATGAAACGGCTGATTGATGGCAATTACTGTAGTTAGCTAAAATGGCGTTGGTGTTTCAAAATGGGTATGTCACCCTCAGCTATAGACGAAGGGCAGAATCATTGCGCTCCAAAAGGACTTGGTTGTGAATTAGGAGGATATCGGAAGACTCCGCGGTAGGAATGCCGCGAACTTCACCGGATCTGCAGAGGCCTCCGCCAGTTATGGCGTCTCCCCGGATGCTAAAGCCTTCAGATTCGCATCAACGCAGGCAACCATCTCATCGCTTATCGTTCCACCGCTCAAGACAACCAATGTGGGCAGATCCAGCGCATAGGCCTTCTGTAGGTCAGGATGGTCCACTGCCTCATCTCCCAAACACTCCCTCAGGATAGCCTGAGTATCTGGATTTTCAATTAGCTCTCCCAGTGCCGACTTAATGGTGAAGGCGGCCACTGTCGGGGTCGGGCTGGTCTCCGGGGTCGGCGGTGGCTCGTTTGATGTCATTATGTCTGGTTTTGCCATCCACCTTGTTGTCGGGGAGACATTTTCTGCCGTTGTCTGAATCGGAGTAGTCTTGTCATTATCTTTACTAATCTTTTCGTACATCTCTAAATCAAGAATTAATATGCCTCGTCCCACACCTGGGGGATCGGTATTTTTAGCTCATTGAAAAACAATAAAGTTTCCATCGTCGCTAACAACACCGTCACCGGATTCCCATCCCCCCGGATAATCACTGAAATGGGTTATGCGCTGATATTTTCCTGATCCATCCAATGCTAATTTATGAAGATCATGAGTATCTCGTTCTTCTGGAATATGTTTATCGCTCTCAACAAGCGTGTATTGACCATCAGGGAATATCCCTTCTGGTTCGTCAGATGCATTATCATTTGAATAGTTTATAACTTCTCCTGTCTCTATATTCACTCCCATCACTTCACCTCCTTGATATGCATAAACAGTAAAAATGATCTCATTCTCTTCAGGTGGTCGAAAATTTTGTGTTTCCATCGACCCAAATGTGAAATCTAAATCTTGCTTATCTAAGATAATTCGTTTTTCTACAATTTTCGGAGTTCCATTTTCATACGATATGTCACCTAAATAGAACTTATTCTTTTGTGTCCAGGCAATGCGCATTTGAGTCCTCGATACGGCTGGCCCTTCTGAAATTTTCTCTCCCAAAGCTACAGGAGGACCCGAAAGGTCGTGCTTTAGAATCCAAAGTTCGGCATTTTCTTCAGTTCTACTTGGCCATGGATCATTTGCATCAAATCCTCTCGCTCCAGCCAATAAGATATCCCCATTGCTCAAATATAATGCACGAGTATATCCTTCATGAAAATAGTGGTGAGTCATTGGACGTAATTCTTTTGTTTTCAGATCAATCTCAAAAACATCTCCAAAAGTTTTTTCCATAAACAATATTTTTTGTCCATCATGGGACCAATCTGCACGTTGTCCCCAAGTAGTCAGCCAAGTGATATATGCTGGTAAATTATCTATGCTTGGCGGCGCCGGGGTCGGACTGGTCGCCGGGATTGTCGGTGGTATTGTCGTGGTAGCCAGCGGTGTTGTGGAACTATCCTCCTCATCGTCATCGCCACATGCAGCCAGCACCGGCACTATCAATATCGATACGATAACCATGACCGCAATCTTGTGCCAGAAAGCCTTTCGAGACATGCTAATGTTCCCTCCTTTTATTTTCGATTCGCTTTGACTCAGCGGATATGTTTTCCAATCTTTTATGATGCCCTGTGTGGCCAGTGCTTTTATTGATTTAGGCTTCTTTTCGTTTGATCACCAACTCAAGCCATATTCTCATTTGAACTCACCCACGTACAGTCCAGTCTTACCAGCGAACGTTCCGCTCGACGGTGCCTGGAGCGCGAACGCAACTCGGCCCCCATCCGGCGCAGGGACCGACTGGTGAGCCTGTCCGCCGATGTCGCTCACGTGCGTGAGTCTGCGGACCCGTTCTGAGTCATCGATGGCGACCACGAACAGGTCGAACGGTCGGCCGGCATTATTAGCATCAGGGGGAGGATCATTACCACCAAAGAGTGCCAGTATCAATGGGAGGACATCGGCCGGGAGACCGCTGACTCCACGGAGAGGGCCGTTCGGGTCGGAGGCACGGTTCGACTCCTCTAGGCCGAAGCGTTCGTCGGGAAAGAGGTGCGTCTCATTGTGCCATGGGTTCGGTGACATGTTCGTCAGGGCACCCGTACTCAGGTCCAATTCATACATCTCACCGTTGATCGTCGTCCGCTCAATTGTCCAGAACGTGACCGACTTGTCGTCCTTGGCAAAGTTGTAGGTCTCGACGAAGGTGGCCGGCGAGTCTCCGTGCTGCGGTGAAGGGTACTCATAAACGACTCGTACGTTGGAGAGGTCAGCACGAGACCCATCATGAACGATTTCCCCCGTCAACATCTGGGAGACGAAATTCTGATATGCCCCCCATGCGATTCGGAACCCGCCGTCACTTGATCTCTGCCTCGAGATCGCCACCTCACCTGACGCTGTCACATTTAGGGGTTGCGGCGGCATTGATAGGGATGCTGGCATCCAATACAACTCCGTATCCACTAATCC
>CAZWIP010000294.1:0-3494 GCA_964634125.1 uncultured Dehalococcoidia bacterium | reverse complement strand
AAGTGTCCTTTAACTTATGTCTTTAAAGTGTCCCATTTTCGCTGAAGGTGGACACAGGGCGGATGCGGCCTTTGACAAGCCTGAGGTCTATCTCTATCTGGAGGAGCACCGCTTCCTATACGCCATTCGTCTGCCAGCCAATGATGTCTTGGAACGGGAGATTAAACACCTGCTGAGACGTCCGGAAGGAGAGTTACCGGAGAATCCCGTAATCCACTATCATGACTTCCGATATCGAGCAGGGAGCTGGGATCGTCCCCGGCGGGTAGTGGCCAAAGTGGAGTGGCACCGCGGAGAGCTGTTCCCCCGGGTAGGTTTTGTGGTGACCAACCTCTCCGCCAAGCCTAAAGGTGTGGTGCACTTCTACAACAGGCGAGGGATGGCGGAACAATGGATCAAGGAGGGCAAGTATGCCCTGAACTGGACCCGGCTCTCCTGCCACCGGTTTGTGGCCAACCAGGTGCGGCTGCAGCTTTTCCTCCTGGCCTATAATCTGGGCAACTTTCTGCGTCGGCTGGGCTTGCCCAAGGCGATCAAAGACTGGTCCTTGCGCAGCCTACAGGTCAAGCTGATCAAGACGGGGGGTCGGATGGTGCGCCACGCCCGGCGGATTACCTTCCAGTTGGCCGAGGTGGCAATATCCAGACACATGTTTGCCGCTATCCTGAAGCGTCTGAATCGGCTAAGGCCGGCTCCGAGCTAAGCCATACACTGTGGGCAAAACTGGGTGGGGAGGGTGACAAAGGGGGACGTATGCCTCCTAAGCGGTTTAGGGGTTTCGAGGGAGCCCTGGGAAGGGGGATTTTCGATGATGTGAAGCACTTCTTGGATGCCGTGGGTCAGCTCCAGGGGTCTGAGCAAGTTGTTGACAGCGAAGTGCAGCAGACGTACAATCGAGGCGCCTCACAGAAAGGGGGTGGTTGCATGATTTAGATTTGATATGGGAAATGCCGGTTTATATAGATTCCACGCCATACATCAGATACCTGATCCGGTAGTCAACTTGGAGGAAGTATAGATGAACAAATCTGTGCTAATATCTCTTTGGCTTACAAACAGACTAGAAAGGAGGTGATCAAGGAGAGATGAGTAAGTGGAAGATTATAATGGTGGCCTTTATGGTCGTGGCCCTGCTAGCCACGTTCTTGTCTGGCTGCGACGATGACGGCGAGGAAGAGAAAGAGAAATATGGCTTCCCACGTGAAGAGATTGAGGAGATGGTGCGACGATTTCTCGATGCGAACAAGAAGGCCGAGGCCGAAGGCGACTGGAAAAAACACTTGACACCGTTCTACACAGAGGATGCTGAGCACACCGTGAACGCAGCGAGCAGTCTTGATGAGGTCGCGCGCGGCCGCGACGAGATAAGCGACTGGGTTCTGGGAACGGCGATGGAGGGACTGGAAGGCTGGACCTATCCTTACCAACAGGTTCTCATCGACGAGACGAAGGGGGAGGTCGTGGGGTTCTGGAAGCAGATCGCCCCTGGCAAACGACCCGACGGATCGAATTACGAAGTTGCCGGTATGGGCGTCTCATGGTTCGGCTATGCCGGAAACTACCAATGGAGCTGGCAGAAGGACTTTTTGGACATTGATAACGTCGTGGCGTTGATTGGCGAGCTTGGCCAGGCAGGCCTTCTTAGCGACGCGCTGAAAGAGAAGATACGCACGTATATGGAAGGCTCATGACTTAAAGCCCCACTGGGTAGAGACCTTCAAATTCAGCCAGGATCCTCAGCTCAACGAGAAGGTGGTAGATATTGTGGGGCTTTACCTCACAACCCATCGGGGCAGGCATTAGTCTTAGGGGTAGATGAGAATTAAGACTTCATATGAATCTCCCCTCTTCTGTATGAGGTTTGTGAAGCATTCAAGACCGGAGTAAAAAGTCGGCCCTTCTGCTATGAGCTTGGAATAGTATTGTAGGCTCTCTGGAGTCTTGCGTAGGTGTAGTCCACCGTTATACAAGACTGAGGGTTTTGTTGCATAAATGCAGATTTTTATAGATTTTCAGGGTACCTGCCCTTTTCCCGATATCAATTTGGTTCATGTAGCTCTTTTAATGATCTAAATGAGCATTAGGGCGCTTCTTTTTTATTCTAAATGTTCAGCTAAATGAAT
This sequence comes from uncultured Dehalococcoidia bacterium, assembly GCA_964634125.1. Taxonomy (GTDB): domain Bacteria; phylum Chloroflexota; class Dehalococcoidia; order SZUA-161; family SpSt-899; genus JABMQN01. The sequence continues at coordinate 1,371 of CAZWIP010000294.1, read as the reverse complement.
AGTGCAACAAAGCCACATTTTAGTATTCTACTCAATAGGGGGGCAGGTCAGGGATAAATGCAATATACATTTTTTGGCGTCGTTCATCCCGAAAGAGCGAACGTTAGTATTTCAAGTTTACGGATGAAGCTAACAGTGCCTGAGGCTAAATTAGAGGGTATCCTCTCTATTAAGATTGCGCTCTCACAGATCACGGCCATTTTAGTTACAGACACCATTTTCGATGATCCTTATACACTTAAAAATTACATCGATGATTCAATAAGAACAATCGTGGATGCACTCGGATATACAAAGGGTTGTGGTTATGATTGTGAGATCATACAGATGGTAGATGATATCGGAAACGAGCCAATAGTTTTTGGTGTCGGTATTCCAGTTCTATCTGCTGGTGACGATCAGTCCATATCGGCATTTACCCATATTGTTAGCCTTTATGCAGACAAGCGCTGTGCGTATTTACAAAGGTGTCTTTCGGATTTGAGAGAGGCCATCCGTTCACCTAAGGATACCGGGTTCTTCTGCTATCGTGCAATTGAATCTCTTCGCAATTACTTCATGGTTGAAAAACAAATGAAAACAGATAGAAAATCATGGGGAGTTCTTCGACAGGAATTAGGGGTCGACAGACAAGAAATAGACTTTATAAAACAATTCTCTGATCCACTAAGGCATGGTTCTACTAAACCGATTACTGATTCAGAGAGAGCCAGTGTATTAAGACGAACATGGACTATAGTTGATAAATACATTGAATATGCAAGCAATGATTTTCAGAAGGCTTAGGGATGGGTTTAACAGACGCGCGTTATGTAATATATCAACCTATAATCTTCGAGTGATCAAATCCGGTGTAACCGATGTTTCGTCCATTAGGGAGAGGTTGCTTTTTATCAACCGAGTACTTGTCAGGAAGGCTCCAACAGAAAAACCGGCACTTTTTTCTGGTGAACAGATGTCTCAACTATGCGGTTACGGTTCATCACCGATCCACCGGTAAGTTCTGACATAACCCTCTTCGGTCTCGAATGTCCGTCTATCCTCGTCCAACACTGTTTTCACGAGCCACCCCAAGTCTCTTGCAGCGGCGCGAATAGCTGACTCATTATCTTTTCCTGTAGCTATGTGCTTATTATAGAGGGCTATGAGTGGAGTACCTTCCCATTCAAAGTTTTCACCACCCATCAGGTCTCGAACGGTAAACCGTTCTCCTGGTCGATTTTTTACCCAGCAGTAAACGGCGCCCTGCATAAAAGTCGTAATAAGCATTTTGACGTTGTCGTCGATCCCGCTGATATCGCGCAATTCAGATTGTGGAACTAGGGCGTGTTCACACTAAGCAGCGCATCGTTGATCAGAGCGAAATAGATG
>CAZWIP010000293.1:0-3508 GCA_964634125.1 uncultured Dehalococcoidia bacterium | reverse complement strand
TAATTGTAATATATTTTCGATGTTTTGTCTAGTATTTAATTGCCGGGTTAATAATTAGCCACTTTATTCAAAACAAGACACAAAGGCTGATGTACACCATGATCATGTGAGGTAAGCTGAAAAAAGTGGACATGGCATTGGAGGATATGGTAAAACACTTTAATAATAACCTCATCTCTAGGGTCAAATTGAAAGTAGTTACTTTTGATGGGCAATCCGATCCTGCCAAGGATATACCAGGATACGAGTGGCTGAAAGAGAAAGGTGCCGATTTGATATTTGCCCCGGTAGGTGGGTCATCAGTAACGTTGAAACCCAGAGTCGATCAAGACAAAATTGTGTTGTTTACAACATCCGCTAACCCGGAGGACCTTTTGCCACCTGGATTCGTGTTTAGTTTGGGGATCCATCCTCAACATGAAGCGTATACCTTACTTAAGTGGATCGCGGAAAACGATTGGGACTACCAGACCAAAGGTCCTGCGAAGATTGGCGGGGCTGCCTGGCAGCATGGCTACTCCATCCTCTTCTTTGATTCAATGGAGGAATATGCCCGGGCTCACCCGGACCAATTTGAGTGGGTGGGTGGCCATCTGATCAGTATGAGCTTCACGTGGGGTCCTGAAGTAGCGGCGTTAATGGAGTGCGACTATGTGAATCCATGCCCTCTCATGTCATCTTTTGTCAAAGAGTATCACCAGGCAGGGGGGAAGGCAAAGATCATCGGTGGTGATGCCCAGGCTGCCTTCATGGGGATGATCGATGATGGGAATCTCTGGGACGAGATCGACGGAATGCTGTTCATTCGGCAAATGGAGTGGTGGAATGATGAGGGGGAACTGGTCGATCTGGCCAAAAAGTTCTTATATGAAAATCATCCTGACTCAGCCCAAGGTATAATCCGGCAAGGTTCCGGGTACATTGGCGGAGTCAATATGATTTACCAGATGCTGGAGATCATCGAAGATGCAATCGAGACTGTAGGACCAGAGAATTTTGATTCGCAAGCTCTCTACAATTCCGCGCTGTCATATTCGATGATAGTTGATGGTATTGAACGTGCCAGTTTTGGCGAAACCAAACGAAATTCCCTAGACTATTTCGCGATATATGAGGCCAGATCTGCTGAAGAAGATTTGTTTAGGGTTGATCCTCAGTGGCATGCCGCTATCCTTGAGCCGTAGAAACAAGTAGTGGTGATACATATATCAATTGTTGTACATATGGAGTTCGAGTATTGAATTAACCAGCAGCTTTGTTAAAAGGTATGAAGTATCTAAAGAGGCAACTGACAGCGAAGGAGGTGCGAAAGCGATAACAAGAAATATAGAGATTGGCAGATTGCGCTATACCCAGGCGATAGCGACTAACGATGCAAATCAGGAGGTGCCATGACAACTGCAACCAAGAAACTGGTCCCTACCGTTTGCCATTCTGCTTGCGGTTTGGTATGTGGGCTGTTGGCTCACGTTGAAGATGGGTTTTTGACGAAGGTCGAGGCCCAGGATATGCCCGATCCCAGGCACCGACACATATGTGCCAGAGGGCTCTCCACGATCCAGATGGTCTACCACCCCGATAGACTGAAATATCCCATGAAACGAGTGGGGGAACGAGGGGAAGGAAAATGGGAGCGTATATCGTGGGACGAGGCCCTGGACACAATCGCTGACAAGTTGAAGACAATACGAGAGGAATACGGTCCGCAATCCCTGATGTGGTGTGTCTCGCCTATCGGGGGGCTCGACCTTATTTACGCGAGTCTGGCCGGATCCCTGCAGGGGACATTCGGCAGCATGGTTGGCTATGGCGATTCAGGCGGGCCATGTGGGGATATGGCCAACTTCGGTACGATGTGGGGTGACCGCTATCTGTCTGGGATGGGAAATCCCGAAGTGATCATCGCGTGGGGAAGTAATCATGCGGAGACCGCGGCCTTCAGCATGCGTTATATTCAATCCAATCGGGAACGGGGTGCGAGATTTATTGTCATCGATCCGCGGTTCACGCCTACCGCATCCAAGGCTGATCAATACATACGGATCAGTCCAGGCACCGACTCAGCTCTTGCCCTGGGAATGATGCACGTAATTCTGGAGAAAGGTCTTCAGGATGATTCGTTCATTTTGGAGAACACGGTTGGTCCGTTTCTGGTCAATACGCAGACAGGGCAATTCGTAAGGGAAAATGAAGTCATAGCCGAGGGGTCCGATCAGAAATTTATGATCTGGGATGCCTCAGCTAATGAGGCTCGTACATCCGATTCCAGTAACCCAACTCCTGCACTCACAGGAACCTTTACAATCGAAGGTATTGAATGCAAACCGGCTTTTCAGTTGCTTGCAGACATGGTTAAAGAATACACTCCGGTGAAGGTTTCTGAAATAACAGAGGTCCCAGAGGACACAATCACGGAACTGGCACTGTACTATGTTCAACGCAAGCCGGTAGTTGCCTGTCGAGGAATGGGTGTCCAGCGTACTTTCCATGGAGATATTACCTTTCGAGCTATAAATACTCTGGCAGCGATCACCGGTAATCTCCACCTGGAAGCCCCACAATTACCGATATATGAGCTTTACATGTATCTTCACGGGATCATGACCTGTAACATCATGCCGATCATGAAAGCATACGATGCCATCGAAAAAGGTGATCCTTATCCAATCAAAGCACTATGGATTGCCAAGCACAACTCGGTCAATCAAATTCCCGATTCAGGCAGAGTTGTTAGAGACCTTTTCTCTAAACTGGACCTGATCGTCGTCGCCGACATCTTCATGACGGCTAGTGCCCGATATGCCGATATCGTCCTCCCGGCATGCACTTTCTATGAACAGATGGATCTGGTACCGCCCATAAACTTTACGCCTACACTGCCGGATTACTTCAAACTCCAGCAAAGAGCCATCGAGCCGCTCCACGAAGCTAAACCGGACACCGAGATAGTGAGGGAACTGGCACGCCGGCTGGAACTTGGTGACTACTTCGAAAACAGCGATGAACAACTCATCGAATCGCTTCTTTCCATCGGATATCCGGCCGAGATGGGAATAACCATGGAAAAACTCAAAGAGGGACCTGTGAAGGCCCCTCTACGGCCGAACCTCCCTGTATTCATGACACCATCGAGCAAAATGGAATTCTACTCTGAACAGCTCGTTGGGCTGGGAGAGCAGCTACCAGGCTATAAGGAACCACTCGAAAGCGTCAGAAACCCACTTAGTAAGAAATACCCTCTCTCCTACATGACAACACACACACGGTTTCGTACGCATTCAACGCTAGCTAATGTTCAAAGACTAAGGGATCTTGAACCGGAACCGCTTCTCCAAATGAATCCTGTGGATGCAGAACCCAGGGGAATAAACGATGGGGATATTGTTCGAGTCTTCAACGACAGAGGAAAAATGAAGCTCAAAGTTGATGTAAGCGAAGCGATACAATCGGGCACTGTCAATGTCAACCAGGGATGGTGGCCGGAGGACTTCATCGAGGGAACACATCA
>CAZWIP010000292.1:0-3515 GCA_964634125.1 uncultured Dehalococcoidia bacterium | reverse complement strand
GGGAAAAATACGGGACATGTACTTCCGTTACGCAAATTTCGTGACATGACATATATCTCGTTACGTGTCCCTTATTTTTCCCGGGCCTAGAGAGTGAACTATAATACGCTCTCACTAATAATACTAAACAAGACGCAAATTTCGACGATGGAACTGGGATCCACTTTGTCCTTGAATTACTATATTGGAATGATCTAAACTGCTGCTTCAAAAACCGAGCTTCTAATCACACCACAATAATATAGAAAGAGGGACAACATGACGCACGCTGATGGATACGCAGGGAATATTCTGAGGGTCGATCTCACCTCACGATCCGTGGACCGTGTCCCCACCCGGGACATTGCCGAGCTTTTTGTCGGTGGTAGAGGGCTGGCTGCCAGGATTTATTGGGACGAAGTACCACCGCAGTCCGGTGCCTTTGATCCGGAGAACCGGGTTATCTTCGCAACCGGTCCCGTCACCGCGTCCACTCGCTTTGCTGGCTCACGGTGGCAGGTTTGTGGCAAGTCCCCCATCCATGATCTATTCTCATATTGCAACCTGGGTGGGGCATGGGGTGCCCAGCTCAAGTACGCGGGGTACGATGCCCTTGTTGTGCACGGTAAGGCAGATGAGCTTGTCACTTTGCATATCGAAGACGACAAGGTGGAAATCAGAAAAGCCAATCACTTGAAAGGCACAGGAGCCATATCCTGTCGTGAAGCACTTAAACAGGAACTGGGTAAATCCGCTCGTGTGGTAGCGATTGGCCCCGCAGGTGAAAATGGGGTGACATTTTCCACCTTACTTGCAGACGACGATTCCACTGGCTCAAGTGGCTTCGCAGCCGTTCTGGGCTCGAAAAATCTGAAAGCCATCACCGTGCGGGGAAATGGCAGGGTGGAGGTGGCCGATCCGGAGGGGGTCCTACAGATCAGGGATCGGGTGCGGATGCTGACTGAGGGTATGTTGGTGGCGGAAGAACCCGTGGTGCCTGTGGAGGGTCTAAAAAAAGACAATTGTTATGGCTGTATGGGCGGATGCATCCGCAATAAATATCAGTCAAAAAGCGGTCAATCAGGCAAATTTATGTGCGGAGCATCAATTTATTATGCCGTTCGAGCGCAACGTTACTACGGCGAAATAAACGAGGTCCCTTTTGAGGCCACCAAGCTGATAGATGAGTACGGGCTGGACAGCTACAATGTGGAAACCATGATGATGTGGCTGGTTAGATGCTTCTATAATGGGGTCCTGACCGAGGAGGAGACCGGGTTGCCGTTTTCCGAGATTGGAAGTCTGGAATTCATCGAGACGCTGGTGCGAAGCATTGCCCTCGGAGAGGGGTTCGGGAAGGTGATGACCCAGGGCGTCCACAAAGCAGCGGAGGCGATCGGACCCAAAGCACAGGAGTGTATCACCGACTACGTCAGTCGAACCGGCTATACTTATAGTGTCGGGGCACCGCGGTCCTACCTGACGACCGGACTCTTTTGGGCCATGGAACCCAGGTTGCCTATTCAACACATCAACGAAATCGGTGGTGTGACGATGAGATGGGCCAGCAGAGAATCGGGCACCCACGACAATCCCGTTACTTCCGAGGTTTTACGTGCGGTTGCCAAACGGTTCTGGGGAAGTGAACTGGCCGCTGATTTTTCCACTTATGAAGGCAAAGCCATGGCCGGAGCAAAGGTCCAGGATCGGGAGTATGCCAAGGAAAGTCTCATCGTGTGCGATTTTATGTTCCCGATTACCTTCTCTAACAACACAACGGATTATGTGGGGGATCCCGCCCTGGAAAGCCGGCTTTTCAGTGCTGTCACTGGAAGAGAAACGGATGAGCAACAGCTCTATCTAATTGGAGAAAGGGTCTTCAACCTTCAAAGAGCCATTCATGCCCGTGAAGGACACAAGGGCAGGGAGAGCGATGCCCTGGAAGAGTTCCACTTTACCACTCCCCTTAAAACTGAATTTGGTCTTCCTGACTGCAACCTGCCCGGAAAAGACGGTGAGACATTCTCTCGGAAGGGAATGGTGGTCGACCGGGAGCAATTCGAAAACGTGAAGAGCGAGTACTACGGGATCAGGGGTTGGGACACCGACACCGGTCGTCAGAAAAAGACCAGACTCCAGGAGCTTGATCTGGGTGAAATGGCCGATACGCTTGAAAAGGAGGGATTGCTGGGAGAGGAGTAACGCGACGAGCAGTTCACAAGTACAGCAATTTTTTAAAAGCCGCGCTTTGAAATTGGATGGTCCTCGTTCAATTCGAGGAGATCCCAAAGATTTCCATATAAATCCTCAAACACTGCGACCATGCCGTATTCCTGTTTTTTGGGTTCCCTTACGAACTTTATCCCTTTGGACTTCATTTCATTGTAGTCACGCCAAAAATCGTCACTGTTGAGAAATAGAAAAACGCGGCCACCTGTCTGGTTGCCAATGAAAGGTTCCTGTTCCGGTTTGGAAGCTCTCGCCAATAGTAAAGTTGCTCCTTTGGAACCAGGAGGTGAAACAACGACCCATCTTTTATCCTGTTCAGGCTGATAGGTATCCTCTACCAATTCGAAATTAAGCATTTTCGTATAGAAATCTATGGCTTCATCGTAATCTTTGACTACCAAAGCAACATGCACGATAGATTGTTTCATATAGTCTTTACTCATTCAATTTTATATTCTCCTATAACAACGAAATCAGCCGTGCGGTTGTTGCGGCGGTTGAATTTTGCTTTGTTAGGCATGGGTTAAAACCACATCTCACGCAAGCTCCTTTTGGGTCATGTCCGTGTCAGCCCCTATTATTATCTTGACGCGCGTTCGAGAATTCATAGCCTGCTGCATAATCCTAATAATCTCCTCAACTTTCTCGAAAGTTCCCTCTACCTCGATAGATACAGTGTCACCTGAATCTGTTCGGATTTCGGCATTGGACTGTTTCGATTTCTTGAGTTTAGCCTTAATCCATTTATAAGTGCCACTAGCAAATTCCTGGATAACTTTTTTCGCAAAAATGCCAGCTCCGGTGACAAAAAGTACGAGAAGAAACTCCCACTCGTGGGATCTGACAACCTCAGTCTCGATTATGCCTTCTTGACCGCCTATATGAAAAGGCTCTCGTGCCATGGATTCGATGAGAGCTCCTATATCAATCTCATTCCATGGGAACGCCTCGGTGGGCTCACCCCTGTAGAACGCCACTTCAAGATCATGTTTCTCATCCAAACCATTATTGTGGCGAATTTCTGCCTGTGTCAGTTGCCAGGTGATACTACCCGTTTGGCCAACATTCGGAAGTTCGAGTCCCACTGCTCCACCACGATCAATTTCGACATGTGTGCCTGTCAAATCCTGAACGATGGTGCTTAGGTGGGGCTGGTGACCAACCAGCAGAATCACAGAGGCGCCTGTATTCCAAATCAGGTTCAGAACATCGTCTTTATTAAAAGAGTCCTGCGCCAACGCATCCACTTTGACGACCTGCCCTTTAAAGAGAAGTTCACCCGCCGGAGGCGGGCGAACATATCACGT
>CAZWIP010000291.1:0-3527 GCA_964634125.1 uncultured Dehalococcoidia bacterium | reverse complement strand
GATTGCTTCGCTAAAGCTCGCAACGACAGTTACACTTAACTTCAAGGGGGACTAAATGGAAATAATCAAAACCGATTGCGCTATGTGTGTGAATTGTTGCGGGCTGGATTGTTACGTTGAAGACGGCCGACTGGTGAAGATCGAGGGGATGAAAGAACACCCGGCCAGCCGCGGTACGCTTTGTATTAAGGGCGAGAAGCTCATTGAATATGTCTATTCACCGGACCGTATCACCCATCCCATGAAAAAACGGGATGATGGTACCTGGCAGCGAATCACATGGGATGAGGCCTATGACACTATAGCGGCCAAATTACTCAAGGTCAGAGAAGAATACGGAGGCGAAGCCCTTGCTTTGTACTGCGGGTCAGTAGGTGTGGAGCACTTTGAAGCCGCAGCATTTCTGCAACGCTTCAAGGCGGCCTTTGGCACTCCCAACTTCCTTTCGGTTGAGGGAGGGTGTTTTAGGGCTCGTATACTGGCGCGCCAGATGACCCTGGGTCGATATACCATACCTGACGAACTGGAGTACACCAAACTGGCTGTGCTCTGGGGTCATAATCCAGAGGAATCGATGGCTCCGCTGGGAGAGCGAATTCGTGAGTGCGCCGAAAAGGGGATGGAGGTCATTGTCATTGATCCCAAGCGTATTCCCCTGGCCGAACTTGGCATGCACCTGCAACCGCGCCCGGGCACCGACCTGGCCATGATGCTGGCTATGGCCAATGTGATCATTGCCGAGGACCTGTGGGCCAAAGACTTTATCGAAGAATGGGCCCATGGTTTTGAGGAATTCAAAGAGCATGTCAAGAAATATCCCCCGGAAAAAGTGGCCGAAATCTGTGATATTCCCGCGATAGAAATAAAGAGAGCGGCCCGCAAGATAGCTACGACCAAGCCAATGGCAATATACCAGGGGACAGCATCACTTGATAGACAGATAACTAATGTGCACAATCACCGGATGATAGCGATTCTGATGGCGCTCACCGGCAACATAGATATTCCCGGTGGTTGGATTCCCTTCGCGCCGTTTTTCCTCACCGATCTGCGGCTGCCGCTGGAATCAAAGAAACCGATCGGGGCAGAAGATTATCCTCTGTACTACGAACTGTGGGGCCGACCAGTGCCCTATGGTCAGTATACCGTCCTGACCCGGCAGATACTGGATGGAAAGCCGTACCCGATCAAAGCATTGATGAGTTCTGCTGGCAATCCTGCTGTGACGTTGCCGTATCCACAAAAATTCAGGGAGGCCATTAAAAATCTGGACCTGTTTGTGGTGATCGATATGTTCATGACCGAGACTGCGGAATTGGCTGAGATGGTGCTGCCGGCATGTACCTTCCTGGAGACAACTGGATTGGGAAGCTACACTGTTCAGGGTAACTATGGTATGCCTTATGTTCAGCTGAGACAGAAGGTCATCGAACCGTTGGGAGAATCCAAAACGGACTGGCTGATATGGTCGGAACTGGCAGATAGACTGGGATTCGGCGAGCATTTCCCCTGGAGAAAAGACGAGGAAATGCTGGATATGCTGGTTCAGCCATCCGGTTTCAATTATGAACATTTCAAGAGTCACCCCGAGGGATTTATGTATCGTGAGCGGACCCCTGCCACGGTGCCACAGAAGTTCCGTACTCCCTCCGGCAAGATCGAGATATATTCCGATACGCTGGCCGAAATGGGATTCGATCCCATGCCCACTTTCTACGAGCCGACCGAAAGTCCGGTTAGCACTCCTGAGCTAGCTAAGGAGTTTCCGCTCATTTTGAGCACGGGAGCCAGGAAGCTGGAATACGTCCATACTCAGCTGCGGCATATGACCGAATTGCGCAAGCTGGTACCGGAGCCTTTAGCTGAAATCAATCCAGTCACGGCGGATAAGTATAGTGTTCGAGACCTGGAGATGGTTAAGATTTCCACGCCGGTTGGCAGCATCAAGATGAAGGTCAAATTCAATGATGGTATGAAGCCGGGGGTCATCAGCATACCGCATGCATGGTCGGAAGCCAATGCATGTGAACTGGTCAATGGGGAGCATCTCGATCCGATTATGGGGTACCCGGAGGATAAAGCTATACTCTGTTCCATTGAGAGGCTATAAACTTGAACTTATTCAGATATCCCCTAAGTTAGAAGCGGAGGAAATTGAACATGGTTTATGAGAAGTTATTCTCGCCGATTACGATCAACAAGATTCAGCTTGAAAACCGCATCGTGATGGCCCCGGCCCACGAAGGACTGGCCCATGGCGGTTATTGCACTCCGGAATACAGCGATTACTATTTACGGCGAGCCGAAGGCGGAGCGGGGATGATCGTACTGGGTGCTCTGGCCGTCAACCCGAGGCCGTTTCCGGCACCGCGCTTGAGCGGTGATGACTATATTCCCGGTTACAAGGAAATGGTTGAGCGAATCCATGGTAAAACTAATTGCAAAATCATCCCGCAGCTCTATGATTTCGTCAAAGCCGCCCGGGGCTGGAGAATGGATATCAATGATTACCCGGCAGAGGATATTCCTAAATCTATCGGCTTTTTTGAAGCAGCGGCTTATCGTGCCCGGGATTGCGGATTCGATGGTATCGAAATCCATGCTGCTCACGGTACTCTGCTCGCCGATTTTCTTTCACTAAAGAACAAGAGAAAGGATGATTACGGCGGGAAAAAGGTTGAGAACCGGATGAGGTTCACTACTGAAGTGTTTGAAAGTATGCGAAAAGCGCTGGGCCCGGATTTCTCCATCGGCGTCCGCATCAATGGCGATGAGTTTATCACTGGCGGAACCACTATGGTGCAGTCGACGGTCACCGCGGTGAATTTCGCCAAAATGGGGCTCGACTATATCAGCGTTTCGGTAGGCGGTAAATATGATGATTCATACGGGACCGATCCTTGGGGTCTGACCTTCCCCTACCCGCCGTGGGGCGGTTACAGCGGTTTTCGGTGCATGCCGGAACTGTATATGCCGGAAGCTACAAACATCTATATCGCAGAGGCTATTCGCAAGGCAGTAAGAAAGGCCGGATTTAATACCCCGATTATGGGAGCCGGTAGAATAACCACCCCTAAACTAGCAGAACAGCTTTTGCAGGAAGAAAGAATCGATCTTGCCGGAGTCTGCCGACAGATTATTCGAGACCCCGACTGGCCCAAAAAGGCGAAGGAAGGTCGGGAGAAAGAAATCAAAAAGTGTGCTTATTGCAACAACTGTATTGAAACAGCGACTGTAGGCCCTGGCGGGTACTGCAAGCTGGAGAAAGAAAAGAGTTAGAAACTGTAGTCTGAAGTTAACATATTGTTGCGATAAGACGGTTGACATGAGCCAATAGATACGAGTATGCTACCTTTAAACGAAACATGGAGGTGATGTATATATAAAATAGAGTGAGTATAGCTATATAAGCTGATTATGCCAGACAGTTTGGCTCGAAAGAGCGGTGGGTTGAGTGATGCTGTGGAGTCTCGTTAGGGCCTGTTAACACTAATAGTCACTTTGTGATATAGTGGCTGTATGGAGAT
>CAZWIP010000290.1:0-3532 GCA_964634125.1 uncultured Dehalococcoidia bacterium | reverse complement strand
TGCGAGATCCAAGTCGTTTCCACTTCCTGACCAGCTAATGGAAAATATGGCTTCCTCTACTGACGGATCAATGTTGACAGTCTGCTCATCGATAGCACCCTGCTGAACTGTCCCAGTTTCTGAGAACAAGGTCTCGAGACCTGCCACCTGTCCAGACAAGCTACTGTATATGCCAGCAAGCTCTGCTTCAGTAGGCGAAAGATAATACTGCCCATTTGTCTGTGAAGCGATGTCTTGCAGAAGCGCCTGATCTGAATTAGATCCCAATGCTATAGTAAAGACCTTGGTTTTTGTTGAGACAATATCTGGTAAGACACTGGACACATAGGGTGAAGTATTCTCATAACCGTCACTGAGTAAAACAATAGCCCACGGATGGGTGTCCGCCCCTCCTCCCGTAAGTTCGCTCTGGGCAAGGTTCAGACCTGCACCAATAGAAGTCATCCCACTCGCATAGATAGAGCTGATGGCATTTTGGGCTTCTATTTTAATGCCCGATCCAGTTATTTCTGTAAGGCCATAATTAAGGCTGGCACTGCTGCTAAAACTTACCACACCAACCTGGTCACCATTTTCCATCTGATCTACAAATAGGCTTGCAGCATTTTTGGCAGATTGTATGTAGCTACCCGACATACTTCCCGACCTATCCAATGTCAAAACTACATCCACATTACTTTGGGTGGTGTCTGCATACTGGATAGCATCTGTCTCGCTATCGCTTTCACCAAATACGGTCACTTCCAGATTATACAAACCTTCGTCAGATTGGTCAGGAGGCTGAACATTAAGGACATACTTATCTGCCAGTTCAACTGAAGTCACTATGTCTGCGCTCACACCTCCAATAGTGACTTCAAAGTCATTCTTTGTCAGCCCGGTTATGAAAGTGCCACTAGCTGTCTTTACTTCAACCTCAATGCTGGTTTTGCTCGGATCATCAGGCTTTCCAACAAAATCCGGTGCGGATTCGGTGGGGGTGATGATGTTGGGCTGAGCGGTAGAGGCTTCGACCGTTATGCCGTACTCACCACCGTCACCACCACTAAGGATGCCATCCTCAGATAATGCAGCAACAATCACAGCTATTCTTTCGACACTTGAGCTAATCGGTATGTTAAAAGTATGATCCACATCTCTGGATGACATAGTTGACAATACTTGATCATTTTGATCGACCAACAAAATCTGGTATGATGGATTTCCTAAATTATCAGCAGGCCACCACCAATCATTTTCTCCGTCCAATTTTACAACAACCTGTGCTACGGTAGCATCTGGAGAGAAAACCCAATAACTGGCTCCCCAGTGATTTACTGATTGATCATTTTTCTCGTAAGGTGGGTCACCATCTGAGAGTGTTGTCGTGATTCCGTCATTGTCTGAATCATCCTTCACTGTGACTTGATCCGGCACTTCACCTGCAGGATAATAACGTCCCGGAGTATAATTGGCCGCAACAAAGTTTTCGAATGTGTCCTCAAAGTTTTGATACCCTGCAGGCGCATTTGATAAAATACCATTAAATGCCTGATAGACTTTGCCCCAATCACCATAATCTCCAAGCTTTTCCCAGAACCTCAATACGACATTTCTCTGGGGCTTTCCTGGGATAAGGCTACCCGTTTCGGTGTTATCCGTCAAAAAATGTATCAAAATGCATGCGTCGTAAGTATCTGTCACGTCGTTTGAATCAGACTCGGTTGACTCAATGCCTTGATCAGAGTGCTCCTGCCAATAATCATACCTATCCTCGTAGACTGCCTCACTCCAAAGACCGTTAACTGAAGGGTATTGCTTCCTTACTTCGTATCCCATCCATGGAGTTGACGCTTCAAGAATCCAAAGCTTATAACCACTACTAGGATCAATGTAAGCTACTTGGCTGGCATGATGGTATTCATGTGCGCATGTACTAAGTAATAAAGAATCGTCATAGCTACTATCCAAGTCAGGCATGATCTTATTTACACAGTAAGTCCGTGGATCGTCTCCGGTAGCACCTGAATTCTTTTCAAATTCTCCACACTTTCCGAGTGAGCCCATATCATATATCCATATCTGAAACTTGTTTTGTCCTTTGCTTTTCCCCGGTCTATAGTCCCATGAATCGATCTCTTTCGCTCTCGCCTTTTTATAGTAATCGAGGACTTCTTCTGCATAAGCTTTATCAACCGCGTCGTTTGGATAATTTTGATCATCAGTTGTGTACCAGACTTGAAAATTCGTATCATGGACTTCCGTATTGAGGTGCGCTGGCTTGCTGGCAAAGATTTCATACAATCGATGCATCTCTTTATTTAAGCGCAACGACACTTGATAGGCAACCAAGCTGTCAATAAACCCACACCTAGGTTCCCGCACTTCGCTCTTTATTGAAGCATCCATGCTTAAGATGTAGGATCTCAATTCCGGAGTATCCCCATAAAATTCCCTAATTACCGCCCTTTTTTCATGGGCTGTTTCTGCAACCTTGAGACATTCTTCTAATAGTATTTGGCTTTCTTTCAATGACAGGTTAGAACACACTGCTACATTTGCCCAAGGCAACACAACCGCGAACAACGTCACGCAAATGAGTAACCTTCTCATTATTACCTCCTTTGATAAATAAGGTAATTTATCACTCTTTGATACAACAATTTATCAATTCATTATGACAAGATCACCTATTCCACTAAAAAGCCTTATCTTCTTCTGGATGGATATCAGGCCATTTTGTGTTATGGCCAGTTTCCACCTAATTATGTGACCTCCTACCTCATGCCACGAAAAGAATTCGGCTATGTAATTGGAATCTTTTCTCCTTATCTGGACAGGAAATAGCGCTCGGTTTATCCTTTCCGGATTGATCCCCATGCTATTATCGGAATAGGGAATATCCCATGACTTATTAATAACCAGTGATTTACCACGTGGATAATCGAGAAAAACCCTTAGTTTCAATATGTTAAAAATATCTTCTATACTTGCTACATTCTTATTTTCATGGAGAATCATATCATTGAATTGAGCGGGCAAAATGTAAATACCTTTATGTTTTTCGTAGGCCACGATTACTACGGCCGGAGGTGTTTCAAATTCGCCATAAACCAAAAACACCTCAAAACATTTCAGCTGGTTCAATACCTTTTGTTGCCTCAATTTCCTGAGGGTAATCGGATAACCCCTCGTTCCGGTATATTTAGAATCAAACCATTTCCTGGATGCACGCTCAATGGCTTTGTTTTTGTCATTGCATGAAACGATGATAAGCATTGCGGCCATGACAAAAATCAGCGATAATTTACTGATATGTCTGATTTCTCCAATCATAGGTTCTCACAGTGGCGCAAGGTTCTTGTATAGACCCCGCAATTCAAGGTGAGAACTTCATATACATTTGTACATTGACCCAATATCCCCTCCCAGGCTCTATTTCATATAAGTCACTGAACCCAGGGTTCTGTGGATCATAGACTTGCCAAACTCCATCCCGATAGCCCCACACACTTTCATATTCCCCTTCAATGTCTATCAACGCCTCCTCCAC
>CAZWIP010000289.1:0-3546 GCA_964634125.1 uncultured Dehalococcoidia bacterium | reverse complement strand
GACACTTAGTACGTTCCCGAGAATACCGGTATCCAGGATTTCTTTCACCAGCAGATACTTGGGCAGCATTCTTCTGTAATAGGCTACAAACAGCGGCACCTCTGCTTCCCGGCAGGCACGGATCATTGCCTGACATTCGGTCTGATCCAGCGCCATTGGTTTCTCCACATAGACCGGTTTGCCGGCTGCGGCCACTTTCAGACAATACTCTTTATGTGACGATGGTGGTGTGGCGATATAAACGGCGTTTACTTCGGGATCGCTGATCAGGTCTTCAGCATCAGTGTACCAGCGTGGTACCGAGTGACGTCTGGCATAGTCTTCCGCAAGTTCAGCATTCCGCCGCATGATGGCCACCAGATGAGACCCTTCTGCGTTCTCCAACGCCGGGCCGCTCTTCACCTCTGTGACATCACCACATCCGATGAGACCCCATGAGATTTGTTGTCGGTCTCCTTGAGCTCCAGCTGAAGATGCCATATGTAATAGTAATGGTTTGTACCTAGAATTTAAAAGGGGCTTTATCTGTGATATGACGATTTAAAGTAGTCCAGTTTACGTCATCCCATATACAGCGACTTCCCAAGTGAACAATACAAGATTTGAATAAGTTACCTCCTGCTAATGAAGCAGGATTTCCTTTCCCCTAATTCATTGTCTATCAACACTTATTAGTTGATTCTGAGAATTACGGGCCTGCCGATTGGTAGCCTGCCCATTAGAGAATGTCATATTACTACGAATCAGAAGACCTGGCTCAAAATGTTCACATAGTGCACACTCAATTAGACCGGAGGCTGTAAGCGCTTGTGCATCAACTCGTTGAAACAATTGACGCGGGGATTAGTTATCCCCTGATCACTACACACCCCAAGAACCATCAGCCACCATTACCTCATGCATAGCAATATCATTTTCATCTATGATGATTAATATGCTCGGTGACCATTCTTGAGATCATACTGATCGCTGTTGGGCTTGCAATGGATGCTTCCGCCGTCTCAATGGCCACCGCTGCAGCTGGATTCACTAGCCAGAAACGCCAAGTGTTCCGATTGGCTTTCCACTTTGGATTGTTTCAGGGGGTCATGCCATTCCTGGGATGGTTGCTCGGATCAACAATCGTGGATTACATCCAGAGATGGGATCACTGGATCGCTTTCATCCTACTCGGTATCGTCGGCGGTCGCATGATCTATGAGGGATTTGACAAGGACTCTCAAAGGATCATGACTGATCCAACAAGAGGCTGGACGCTAGTGACTCTTAGCGTTGCTACCAGTATTGACGCCCTGGCTATCGGATTGAGCCTCTCGCTGCTCGATGTGGCCATTCTGGTGCCTTGCCTTCTTATCGGACTCATCACTGTCGCAATGGCTGTGCTGGCAACACAAATAGGGAAGGCTGCAGGACGAATGTTGGGCAAAAAGGTAGAGATCCTCGGAGGTTTGATCCTCATTACTATTGGAATTCGAATCCTCTTTACACATCTCGGTTGAGCATCGGCGGGAGTTATAATGAATAGACTTGAAGCTAACGATATCAGCACTGCTTTCTCAATTGCCCCCGAATTGTCAGCCGTAGAAACTTGTCGCTGAGCTTGGTACCGTAAGCGAGGTGGTCAGCAGGATTCTGAAGGAATTCGAGTCACGCAGTCTGGTGAGCCTTGAACTCGGTAGGATCACTCTCCACGATATGGATCGTCTTAATGAGCTTACCCAGCAGTAAGCTTTTGTGACTTAGTCACAGACAGCACCTGCTCTGATATGGATCACACTCACCTGGACCGAACGCACTGTTTATCAATAATTGTGATAAATATCATCACTTAATGGGCTGGAATGACCTAGAATAGATTGTTCAATGTTAAACCATTCAAGGAGAAGCAGATGAGAAGAACGCTAACAAATATTCCATTAAGCTTGATGATTCTGGCCATCTCAGTCCAGGTCGTTCAAGCAAGAAGCCATCGTGTTAATCAGATACCAAACGGTTCGGAGCTTGGCTGCGCGGCTTGCCACGTCAATCCTAATGGTGGTGGGAGCCGGAATGATTTCGGTGATATGATCGAAGATGACTACCTGTCAGGTGGAAATGTAGTCTGGGGACCAGCCCTGGCTGCAGCAGACGCCGATGGTGACGGATTCAGCAACGGTCATGAGCTGGAAGATCCCTTTGGAGTCTGGACAAGTGGAACAACAAATCCAGGTACAACGTCTTTTGTTACCAACCCTGGGTCGAATAGCAGTGTACCCAGCGGAGATGCCGCAAAGTCTTCACTCCACATGCGGTTCGCCGACATGACCCCTCATGTTGGGCAGTACTTTGAGATCCGCGTTGTCGATACCTCCGAAGATCAGATCGTTACCAGTGAGGAGTTAACAAGCATCGACGATGCAACCTACGAGTTTGTGTTCCTGCATGCACTCGAGGATGGTTCCAGTTACAATGTCGATTTTTGGGCAGATCTCAATGGAAGTGGTAGCTATGACGCCCCTCCTACAGATCATGCTTGGAGAGTCGTAATGGATACCATCAGCGGGAATACTGCATCGTCTTTCGCTCATAATACTGAGTTCACGGATATTGGTAGCCCGGTGTCTATCGATCCTCTTGCACTATCACCTGCAAGCTTCGTCTTGCACGATAATTACCCGAATCCCTTCAATCCTCAGACAAATATCAGCTTCGAGCTCGTGTCTGGTGGACAGGTTGATCTTGACGTGTATTCGATTCGGGGTGAACACATTGGACGGATATACTCTGGCTATTCACCCGAGGGGTATCATAGTATTCCATGGCATGCCAGTGATGAATCAGGCAATGAACTATCTACAGGCATATACATCTATACGCTTAGAACGGAACATGGAATCATGTCGAAGCGTATGATGCTGATCAAGTAAAGGGGCAATCATCATGAAGAGACTTACAGCATTAACAGCATTCGTTCTACTCGGTATCTTGCTCATTGGATGTGAAGAAAGCAGTAGTGAACCGAACAGCACTGCGTCTTTGAGCTTTACAGTTCCATCCAACGCTCCATTAATGAAACCGAGCGATTCTCATGTGCAGCTCGACACTGTTAAGATCCTTTTGAGAACCATCCAGTTTCACAATGAAGCTGAAGGTGATTCCTTGGATTTCAGAACCGATTCACAGATCCTTAACCTTGATCTGTCCGGTGATGTGAACACGCTGGCGACTGCCGACATCCCACTAGGGACCTATGATAAAGTAAGCTTCAGGATCCACAAACCTGAGGATGACCAAGATCCCGGTGATCCCGATTTCAAGGAAGGCAGCAGCGGTCATGAGCGGTTTTCGGTCGTCGTGAAGGGCTCGTATGACGGAACATCCTTCACATTCAAATCCCGCAAAAGCACCAAACAGCAAGTCGATATCGATCCTCCATTAGTCATCGACGAGGAGGGCCTCGAAGTGAATGTGACCTTGACAGTTGATGTAGACAGTTGGTTCTTGGATGAGGACGGCAACCCATTGAATCCTCTCGATGAAGTTGACGAAGATGAGATCGATGATGCG
>CAZWIP010000288.1:0-3556 GCA_964634125.1 uncultured Dehalococcoidia bacterium | reverse complement strand
CAGCTTGCCATCATCGAGTTCAAGAAAATCGAAGGGCCTCCGGGGCCCCCGTTAAAAATCAGGCTCTCTCCCGATGAAGTCGAACACATGGTAGCACCTTTCCGATTCCGCAAACAGGGTACTCCGGTGGAAGTCGGGGCACACAATTACCTGGTCATGTTTCATATTGAGGTATTGGATTCGTAACGGGATTCCAAGGAGTATTTTATATGTCAGAATATGAAGATCTTCCCACCAGCTATAAAACCGCCATGATGGAAGTGACCAACACCCAAGCCCCATTCTGGCAATTATTGGGAATGGAGTTAATCGACTTCAAAAAGGGCTGGGCCAAAGTGAGGTTACCTTTCGATGCAAAGATCACCAATCCAACCGGAATTGCCCATGGAGGATCGATCTTTTCCGCTGCGGATGCAGCCGCAGCCATGGCCACGATGAGCACTGTGGAAAAGGGCGAACTTGTTACCACAATCGAAATGAAAATCAATTATGTTAAACCGTTTATCGGCGGCGTAGTTTTCGCCGAAGCAAGGGTCGCACATAAAGGATCCAATATAGCTTTGGGTGATGTTGACGTATTCAATGAAAAGGGTGAACTCATCGCTAAAGCTCAAGCAACATACATGATCCTGAAAACGGAAAAGGCAATGCCCAGACCAGATACAGACTCATAGAACCACCGACGAACATTGATCACGTTACTTTTCAAGAATCAAGGAGGCACTCTAATCATGAAAATGGTTTCTCTTGAAGATCTGCCCGAAGAAGGAGTGTCTCATGATCCAGATTTGATGAAGAAGGTTATGATTCGTCAAGGGCAGCTACCACACCTTAAAATCTTTGCCCAACTTCGTATGACACCCGGACAAGTCGCTCACTCTCATGCGCATGAGCATCTCTACGAGATATTTCTCATTGAAACAGGCAAAGGCACTCTGGATGTCGATGGAACAGAATATGAAGTCGCCGCAGGTACCTGCGTAATCTTTGAACCATCGGAGATTCACGAGGTTTCCAACACAGGATCAGACGAATTGGTTTTGACTTATTTCGGATTAGAGGTTTAGCACAGGTGAAGATTTTATCCTGGAATGTCAACGGTATCCGATCAGCGAGGGACAAAGGATTCTTGGACTGGCTTCAACACGAATCGCCTGATATCCTTTGTGTTCAAGAGACCAAAGCTCATCCGGAACAACTCGGTCCGGACTTGCTCAAACCTGATGGATATCACGTCTATTGGAGCCATCCCGAGCGCAAGGGATATAGCGGTGTTGCAATCTTTTCAAAGGAAGAGCCATATCGAGTTTCGTATGATTTCGAAGAGATGGGACTCGATATTGAAGGGCGAATCCTAGCAGCCAATTACGTTGATTTCTTTCTGTTCAACATTTATTTCCCCAATGGCAAGAAGGACGATATCCGCCTGAGATACAAAATGGCTTTTTACAAGGCCTTTCTTGAATACGCCGATGAACTCAAAGACAAGGGTAAGAAGGTCATCGTCTGCGGAGATGTCAACACAGCCCATCAAGCTATCGACTTAAGCCGACCCAAACAGAATGAGAAGGTATCAGGTTTTCTCCCTATTGAGCGCCATTGGCTTGACGACTTCATCTCTCACGGATATACTGATACCTTTCGTCATCTCAACACCGAACCGAACCACTACACCTGGTGGGATATGAAATCCGGGGCCAGAGCCAGAAATGTTGGGTGGAGAATCGACTACTTTTTCGTCACCGAAAACCTTCTTTCATCACTCACCGATGCGTTTATCATGCCGGAAGTGATAGGTTCCGATCATTGCCCTATTGGCATTAACATCACCAGCTAGCTCTATTTCTTCGTCCTGCAACCACCGGATTTTCCTCATTAGGACCAATGTCCCAACGATACACTGGTACGAATGTTCTATTTACCTTATAGTATATAGCCGCTAGCATGTAAGTACCGCTGGGATTCTACCTGAAATTGAGGAAGTCCACACATGACGGATGTCATACTGGCAATCTTGTGTCCTGCAATCCTCGCATATTTCGTGTTCGTGGGAAGACGAGGACAAGTTAATCGGCAAAAAGGCTGGGGATATATGCTCGCCGGTCTTGCCTTTCTGATGTACGGTGTACTCATCAGCGTCACCGATAGCTTCTTCGGTTTAGATAACTCCTACTCCATTATCAATACTGAAAATCAAGAACTGATCGCCTCATTGATTGGATATTTTCCCGGTTTTATACTGCTGGCTATCGGTTTCAGGCAATGGGTACCAACGGTCACTTCTCTTAACGAATCTCAAAAACAACTGCGACGATCGCGCGATGAATTGGGCACACAAATCAGAGAGCATATCAGCAAACAGCAAAACCTTGATCAACAGCTACAATCCGAAATCGCTGCACGTAATCAATTAGAAAAGACGTTACAAGAAAGCGAAGAGAAGTTCCAATACTTTATTGACCATGCCCCCGATGCAACCTGCATCATCCAAGACGGCTTCATCAAATATGCTAATCCACAGTTTCAACACCTTACCGGTCATGATCCTAGTCAGCTGGTGGATACATCAATTGCTATATGTATCCACACTGATCATGTCGAAAAACTAATTGCTGAATTGGAACGGAGTTCTGCGTTAGCTAAAGAAGCCATTTCAACATATGAATCCGTATGTATCCATAAAAATGGTAGTAAAACCGAAATCTCTATCATTCTAAATCCCATTCAATACAATTCCGGACATGCAATTCTCATGACCATGCGCGATATTACACCAATCAAGCAATTAACAGAGAAATCTAAACTGCAATCTGAAGAGATTCACACATATTCCCGAGAACTAGATCAATCAAAAGATGAGCTTCAACAAACGAAAGAACATCTACTTGAGGCTAATCAGAAGCTTCAAGAAAATGAAAAAGAACTGCGAGAAACTTTCGAGAACGCTAATGACGGGATCCTTTTCCTTAATATACAGGGAAGAATTGTCGACGCTAATTCCAAGGCCGAGGATATTCTTAGGCTCGACCATAGTGAATTGATCGGTAAGAACTTCGAAGAACTGGGGATTTTTAAACCGGCTCATCTGGTTAAGATGACAGAGAGCCTTAACACCGCTGCCGAAGGAGGCACACCACCTCTGAGAGAATTCGAGGCCAGACGCAAAGACGGCAACACCGTATTTATCAACACACGTCCCAGCCTGGTAATTAGCCACGGTAAACCAAGAGGCATTATCGCCATCATCAGGGATATCACAGATCGTAAAAAAGCCGAGTTATCACTACGGACAGCACAAGACGAATTGGGACAACGGATCGAAGAGCGCACTAACGCGCTCGCCAGGGCTAGTCAAGAACTACAATTCGAAACTGCTGGTCGCCAGCAGGCAGAGAACACGCTGCAAGAAATCGATGCGAGATGGCATGCCCTGGTGGAGAATTCTCCAAATGTCATCATGGTTGTGGAACATGACGGTACAATCATTTCAATCAACCACTCTATAACTAGGGCGTGTTCACACTAAGCAGCGCATCGTTGATCAGAGCGAAATAGA
>CAZWIP010000287.1:0-3562 GCA_964634125.1 uncultured Dehalococcoidia bacterium | reverse complement strand
GGGACTCTGTCATTCCGGACTCCGGAGGCTGTGTCACAATGTCATCCTGAGTCTTTTCGGGAAAGGGCGAAGGATCTCGTGCTGAGCAGATGAAGACATGGAGATTCTTCGCTACACTCAGAATGACATGGCATTGGGTGATGTTTTTGGATTGTGACACAGTCTGTCCGATCCGGAATCTATCCCCCTCAACCCATCTGGATTCCCGATTTCTCGGGAATGACATTGGTAAGGTCTATTGTCTGAAAACGTATCTCTGACGTTTATTTTAGATGCGATTGTCCTGACGAAGTGCTCATTTGGATGATATTGTTTATCGGGGCATGATACACCTTTTGGTTTTGAAGAAGTTTGGGGCGAGTCATCTGCAGGAGGTGATTGATTTTTGGACCTTATATGCAATATATAAAAAAAAGGGCGAGGTGAGTATTACTCGCCTCGCCCAGTCTCTAGTTTAAAATTGTAACTATATTACTAAGGAGCAGTATAGGAAGTCAGTACCTGTGTTTCTTCACCTACGAAAATACATGAGTAGGTGTGTTTCACCGGCGTACAGAAGCCCTCATCTACGGCCCACCACTCGGTATTGATGCAGCCATCATCCTTAGTTTTCTCTACCTTGTAGCAATTGTATGTGCCCATAGGTACAGTTATTTCTTCCTCACCAACAACTTCCACACTCCAATCGTTTTCAATGTGGACAGCAAAAGTTGGCAGATCGATAATTGTCCTATATGTCCACGTAGCGCCTACAGAGAGCTCTTCCGGAGCACCTTCGTAGTCAACATACATCCGGTCAACAGCCAGGTCTATTCCACCCATAACGTTAGCGAACAACGGGAAGGTCTCTTTGATAATACCCTTATGGGTTGCATCCCGGTAGACTGTTGGCGCTGAAAGATCAGTTGGCACGGTCATGCTCATGTCAGCATGGTAATAGAAACGTTTACCCACTGTATCAGTCTCGGTTTCAATCAGATAAGTCTCGACACCGTCTATCTCTTCTTTGCCAGTAACGTTTGCTGTCAGTGCAATAGTGTTCTCTTCCGGCCTCTGAGGATCGTCACTTATGTAAGTAACCTCATACTGCCAGCTGGCACCCACGCATGCCGGCGTGTCGCAGACATCCCCGAATCCATCACCATCGGCATCTGCCTGGTCTGAGTTCGGATCGGCGGGGCAATTGTCATCTGCATTCGGCACTCCATCACCATCATTATCATCTTCGCATAAATCTCCGATTCCGTCACCATCCTCGTCGGCTTGATCGGTGTTAGCAGTATTTGGGCAATTGTCTACATCGCCACAAATTGTGTCTGCATCAATGTCATTGTCGGGGTCGTTGGGACAAGTATCATCGCTGTCACAGAGGCCGTCTCCATCGATATCGCCAGTGGCGTCATTGGGGCAGGTGTCGCAGACGTCACCAACGCCATCACCATCGGCATCTGCCTGATCTGGGTTGGCGTCACTAGAACAATTGTCAACGTCACCACAAACACCGTCGCCATCGAAGTCATTGGTTTCATCATTCGGACAGACGTCGCAGGCATCTCCTGTTCCATCTCCGTCAGAGTCGGCTTGGTCTGCATTGGCATCATCAGGACAGTTGTCTGCACCAACGCAGGCACCATCGCCATCAGGATCATCACAGTCATCGCAGGCATCGCCTTCGCCGTCACCGTCCGAGTCAGCCTGATCCGAGTTTTTATCGTCGGGACAGTTATCGGCGTCATTCAAAATGCCGTCTGAATCGTTATCATTGGTTGGAGCGACTGTAACATCGTCGCCCCCTCCGGTTACCACGTCGTCGTCATCGTCGCCGCCACCGCAAGCAACAAGCGCAGGTATTACCAGCAGTAGAAGCGCCAGAACGATGATCCCCAGTTTGCTTGAAATTCTCACCATTTCCTCTCCTTATTTGTTTGAGTTTTGACTGCTATTTAGTAGTATTCCCCTCTCATCATGCCACCCGCAAGTGTAATTACAACGTCGGCTCCAAATCAGACCATCTACACCTCCCTTTCTCCTCTATCATTTTTGTTGAATACTAATTTATACACACTACAATGGTTAATCTAACCTGTTTCAAGTGCCAGTTCATTCCTAAGGTTCGTAAACTACAGGGATCCATGCGTCATCTGCCCGGTACATTTCTTTATCTTCAGCATTGAGGTAGTATACTGCCAGAGCATCGCTGGAAGTTGTTTTATTTGCAGTATAGCTGTGTGGGCACCCATCCACAGTGGTTGAGAATGATTGTGCCGTATCATAAATAGTCCGTGAGTTCACATTCTGAAACCCCACGGCTTCAGCGGTGGCTTTTATTAATTCAAACATGACGTAGATTTGCTGGGTCGCCAGATAGCTTACACCGGTTCGCCTGATATTATCGATTTCATCTTCTCGATATGTTTCCAGCAATGTTTGGGTCAAATCTAGTACCGGACCTTCGTCGGTCCACCACTGGGCTGGTTTGATAAGCCAATGACCGTCAACAAAATCCCAAAGATCGAGATCATCCAGCAGTCCAAGGAAAGCAATATGTGCATCCGTGCCGATGAATTTTGCCTCATAACCCGCATCACGATAGCTCTTGAGAAAAGCTTGTGGTGGAACCGGGGGGTGTACATAATCGCAATCTTTCAGCATTTGAACTTCAGTATCCCAGATAAATGAATAGTGATTAACGGGTCCGTCTACCCAATCATACTGGTCCGGATGGGCTTTGGCATATTTCTCTATTGCCTCCAACACTCCCATACCATATGGCTCCTCCCAGCATGTTCCACCAATTTTTGCTGGCCGATCCTGGGGGAAATCCGGATCGTTCTCAGCGATCCACTTAAGGAGAGTGTACGTCTCGTACTGAACGGATGTTTGCCCAGCACCAAATACCCATCCAGGTGGCTCAAAGGCTTCCCTCTCCGGCATCACGGTAAACATAATCATCTCGTCTTCTTCAAGAATCGATTTGAGGGTAACAGTGGTTGCTGCTACACCGGTAAACATGATATCCGCACCTTTGTTTCTCAACCACTCGTATCCGGTGATATCTTTGGACGGGTCGAACTGACCATCATAACTCTCAACTTCGAATTCGAGGCCCGGGATGATCTCGTTATCGTTAAAATATGCAGCCATATCCTCAAGCGCTTTGGTAATCACGATCTGTGCATTAGAGGATACGCCGGTTATATCCGTATGATTGCCAATGGTGATAGTCACTTTCTCTCCGGGTGGTGGTGTCTCTACTGATGGTACGGGTGTCGTTTCTGTTGGTTTGGTTGGTTCTTTGGTTCCGCCGCCGCCATCACATCCATAGACAGCCAATACCGGCAATATGAGCAGCAGAGATGCCAGGATAGTGATTATGGTTTTCCCTGGGATTTTCACTGTTTTGTCTCCTTGGTATTATTGATTTGGATATTGCCAAAGGTGGTATATCCATTGTGTACTATCTATTCACCTCACCACACTCATTAAGCAATGAACTTGAAATTAAAGTATAGGGCTATTCCTTTCGCTGGACTAACCACTACATGTTGTGTTTTTGGGTTTT
>CAZWIP010000286.1:0-3569 GCA_964634125.1 uncultured Dehalococcoidia bacterium | reverse complement strand
CACCCGTTCCACCTGTAGAACCGAAAATTTTCTGCAATGCTCTGGTCAAAAGTGCCATATCTTCCTCTTGTTAATATTTTAAAAAGGACCCGAATGGATCGTCGGAATATTCAATAAATCCCTGTGAGAAATCCGGAGGAGTTCCGCCTTCATATTTCAAAAGGGAAAAGATATTTTCAATGTTTGGAACAAAACTGACCTCCAGGCCAACGGCAGCTGGTTTCGGTATTGCTCCTTGAGCGACTGCGATTTCTGCGATTCTTTCGATATCCGTATCAAAAATATATGAGATTGTCATATCGAAATTATCAGTGAAGATCACCTGCCCGGGGAAAAACTCGTCCAGGATTTCATCGATCTCACCGGCTGAATGGTTGCTGTTGTTCTGGGCTATCTTGAGCTTTATCAGGAACCGAAGTTCGTTATCCGTTAATCGATATGCGGACTCCACATCAGTGTCATATTTCAGAAATTGAGCATCCGGAGGATTTAATTCTTCATATTCAATTAGACCAGCAACTCCTGTGTATGGCGTAGGTTCTGCATAGTCAACAAATCCAAAAAAGGTCCTGGAGAAATCAACGCCGGTTGCGACCCGATCGGCTCCGGTATATTTGGCAAGAACATCAAGCTGAACACCGATCGCATCATCGATATTGTATCCGTTTTCAACCTGGCGTATCAGGTCGTAAATCATCAAAGATCTGATGATAGCCATGATGGTCGGCATGGCATTCGGCTTATTCCTGTATTGTAGAATCAGAAGATTCGCGTAGTATGCAATCAGTTCAGCGTTCATGTGATCGTGATCCTTGAAACATCGTTAACGAATCTATTTTGCGGGGAAGTTACGGAAACGACCTCGACCCAGACAATTCCATCATCTGAAACCTGCATGCCGGTTACCCTGTAATTGCTGTTTTGATCTTTCAGAAAATCGGTCACATCATCACCGCCGGCATCTCCACCGATCTGCCAGAATAATCCTTCAACGATTGAGATTTTCACCGCATCTGTATCTATGAATCCACCACCAATCAAATCAAGAGAAAAACGAATATATAAATCTTCTGATCCTGGCCGATCAAACTTTGCCTCAAATATCGTGCCATTTGGCCTTGTGATATCGACTGTTTCAGACCCTCGCATTCCCGATCCGGATGATTTCTTTTTATAGATAATTTCTCCGATTTCAGTATCGTCTCCAACTTCAACAATCGCCCAAATAGTATGAGCTGGGGTCCCGTCTCCATCGGTCACATTCGTATCGTTCTCATATACCCGTGCAATCGAAACACCATCAAGATTTCCAAGAGATGCTTCTATTCCGTCCAAATATCCAGTAGATGGAATTGCAACGGAACCACGTCGACGAACTTTTAGATTCGCGTCCGATTCTTCATTTACTCCGATTGATAAGGCTCCGGATGGGTTGTTTATTCCGGTAACACCGGCAATGACTGTTACTGGTTCGGTGATGGTATTCAGTTGAACCTCAACCTCACCGATTGCAGCTGCTCGAAATGTTAGATCCTGAGTACCGGCTCCCACTATCGAGATGGAATCCAGTAGATAATATTCAGTTCCGGCATCATCCTTGATCGTATAGAGATTTGCTACAGTAGGATTAAGCTCGTCAGATTGGTCATCAAGTCCAACCAGGTTTACGGCATCATCGGTAACGATCTCAACGGGGGTGAGAGTATATGTTCCGCCGTTTCTGGTAATGGCATTAATAGCGACCCGCTGATCAAGAACACGTCCCAGAGCTTGATCTGGATCGAAATTGGCATTGACTTGATTCAGGACTTCCCGGAGATCGACACCGCCCTGGGCATAGATATTGATCTGTTGTCCGTCCTGGGAATTTTGGTCGACGTTGATGTCCTCACCGTATATCGCCTCGAAATCATCAACCAATTCTCCACGAAGTTCCTCCAGGGTTTTGACCTCCAGACCGTTTTCACTTAATTCATCAGGCATTGAGCTCTCCCATAATATTGATCGGCCGGTACCTTCGGCATGGCATCATCACCACTGGCAATCAGTAATGTCCTTTTCCCATTTTTAAGAGTTACCCAACCGTTTCCTAAATCTTCAAGATCTTCAATTATATCGCTCATAAACAGTACCTAAAATGTTATTTTATCAACTCCAAAGATTGTGGTAATTGTTGCCTCTCCAGAGTAGGCACGTTCATCATTGTCCAGCGTCGATTCAAAAATAGTTATTTTGATAACCCCCTCGCTTTGGAGGATGATTCTTTTTACGTCTGAGTCTAATAGATCCTTTGTGCCGATATCAAGCAGATTATTATAATCGACTCCCTCGGCCACCGCATAAAAGCAATCCCCTTTCCAGCTCAGCAGACGGGTTTTGACGTTATGGAGGATGGCATCCCGGTTGATCAAATAGTCCGACAGACCTTTGCCGAAAGTGAAGTCTCCTGTCGATGTTGAGTTCCTGATAATCATTTTTAATTCGGGGGATCAGTTGTTCCGGAACCGGCTGGATCTGTCCACGTATAATCGTGATCGTGATTTTCAACGCTTACGCTTCCAGCATTGCTTCCAGTTATCAAATCACCATCAGCGTCGGTTGTCGGAGGTGTTGTCGGAGCTGTACCTCCACCTGTTTCAATTGGGGTTCCAGTTGGATATCCAAGGTTTCCCTGGTGAAAATGAGTCAGCAATCCAATAGCTGTAACAGCCCAATCCGCGATTATATCCACTGCCCCTCGAATTAGACCAGATACTGTGAGTTTTCCAATTATTCCAGTATCTCCATTGACTTCGAAACTACCCGGAGCATTTAGAATTACTTTCCCGGTTGTTTTGAATTCCAAAGAAATACCGGATCCTTCAGGTCCAAGAATCCTAAAATCAGTACCGCTGCGAGCGAAAGCCTTTGATCTGGGATTAATGCCTACGATGGCCATCCCATCAGCTATGGAATGTTTTCGGGTGTCGGCCGGTACAGCCACATTTGCCGTATCCCACCAGTTGTCAATATTCCGGTCGTTGAAAAGAACTAGGCAATAATCCCCTTGCGCGATCGGCATATCGATATATGAACCGCCACCATTTAGCACAAAATAAGGACAGTCCACGAGTAGAGGATATTTAGCGGTCTTTCCATCCTGCAATTGTCTGAGAAACTGGATCTTGACTTCCGCTGTCTGATCGTCATTCACCTTTTGAATCTGTCCGATCTGAATGCAGTTGAGATTAGAAAAGACTGCATCTCGACTTTCGGCCAGGAGATCATCCAGATCAGGCGGATTGATGGTTTGTTCCATTATGCAGCCTCCTGGAGTCCCTCAGCGCCAAAATAAAGCGATAGAGTTGTAATGGCCGAACCAGAGGAAGCGCCGGAGATCTCAACATTGTGAGTGAATCCGACTATCTTGTATTGGCCATTGTATCGTGGCTCAAGACTTTCTATTTCATAAACTCTACCTATTTGCACTTGTGGTTCAAAAAGAACTTGGATATCAAGAAATGCTTCCCGCCTACGAGGTGTCGAGAGAAGATCATCAGGATCTAGTTTTATTACATCGCCAGGAATAA
>CAZWIP010000285.1:0-3574 GCA_964634125.1 uncultured Dehalococcoidia bacterium | reverse complement strand
CTGTTCGAAATCTGTCCGTAGCTGTACAGAAGGGGTCAGGAGCTCAGAGAGCCAACTTTTACAACTCCTTACCATGGCGTTGTCACACCCTTATCAGCTTTGAGCAAATCAATTTCAACATCGACCAACCTGTCCCATTCACCGTTCTCGTACATTTTTTTTGCTTTGAAATATGGAATGCGCTCTGCTGTGAGATCCAACATAGGCCAATCCCCATCTTCCTCCATTCTTGGAAGAAACCGTGGACACGGTTCACGATCAGAATCCGTAAAATCATTCCATATCACGACTTCACCAGTACTTACTTGTTCCAACTTGTTTATCAGAAGTTCTATTAAATCTATCGCTTCCTCCCAATCAGTTGATCCGTTTACCCATTTGCTGCTATCCGTTGAACACCAGTTCTCATGCTCGGCCAAAAAACTTAGGGTTCCTTTGTTGACGGTGATCAACGTCTCTACATCACAGACCATACCTGCCATTGATTTTTGAAGGCAGCCGTGTTTGGCACACATCCCATCATAGTCTCTGGTACACCTGAAGTTTTCATGCAATACCTTAGAAAACCCTGCATCATGGATAGCATCAAGCCAAACACGTCGTGTTGGTAGATTTATATCTAACAATCGTTTTATCCCCTTAGATTTTTGACTTGACCAAGTAGAAAATATATATCCGCCCATGATTACCTCCTTTATTGTTGGTTGTTCTGATGTCTTACACCAGTGACTTCCTTTTCGAAAACTGTCCGTAGCTGTACAAAGGCCTCCAAGTCCTCAGAGGGGCATTCCTGAAGGCCATCAACTCCATACATTGCCACATAACTGATCTTCTCCTCGGACAGACGACCTGTACCTTTTTTGAAACCCCACTGAGCCCTTATTCTCCTATCGGCTAGAAGTTTCTTCTTGATGTAGGCAAGCTCAGAGCTATCAAGCTCACCGGCCCAGCCAAGCATGAGAAGCTTTTTGCGATAGAACTCTGATATCCCACCATTAGTCTTTGACATTGTCTTTGACACCTGCTTGGGAGCGGTTATCAACCCACTCATTCAGAGACCTAACCGGTATTCTGATTGATTTACCGATTCTTACCGAAGGTATTTCACCTGTGGCCAGCATCTCGTACATACGAGAACGACCTATACCAAGTGTTTCGGCTACTTCCATTGGTTTTAGTAATAGTTTGTCCATAATATTTCCTCCGCACTTATTTGGTTTTGACTACAACCATTATGTCTTGTATAATTATAATATAGTCGTTATAATATGTTCAAATATATAACATACCTAAAACGGAACAAAAGGAACATTAGGAGGGAACAATGGCAGGTGGTAAAAGAGGGCGCAAAATACCAGTGAAGACACGGGGGATTATCAATGAGGCCGCGTTACTACTCCCCAACATTGACCGAGAAGAATTGGCTAAGTTTCTCAGGAAGTATTTGGCAGATGAAGGGTTGATGACACCCTCCCTAGAAACCGTTAAGAGAATGATTTCGGCAGCTCGTAATAGTGATACAAATGAGGATCAGGCATGGTCCCTTAGCACATCAGCTAAGTATGGTATCCCTGACGAGTTAAATGGCGATCTGTTTCAAATTCTCAAGGGTTGCCTCATTATTGGCAGAACACTTACCATACGCGAAGCAAAATGGATTGCGCGACTAAAGGAAGTAGTTCCACCCGAAAACCTTCTCTATCATGCTGTTCAGTATTCAATAAGAGAGCGGGCATGTTTAGTATCAGAAATAGCCAATGATACAGCTGACTTGGATGCCGAGTTGGTCTTCGGCAAGTATGATTCAAAGACAAGTTTCTTTGCGGCTATCAATACCGGAATAATCGAAAAGCCAAAACATATAATAGAAAAAACACAGGAATTAATCATAATTTCCCCTGAGAATATGTTTAATACCAATAATGTATCAAATGCAGATCGTATTATAGAGTCGATAGTATTAAAACCGGTAGGCCTTGACTTTAAACACGATGATGATCTGTCTGAAGATGGAAAGACAGCTTATGCTCTATGGTTACGCCATCTTTGCAAAGGTACTCAATGGATAAACTTAACGATTGATAGGAAAAGAAAGATAGCAATGGATTTGCGCAAGGAAATAGCAGCTACCAAAAACTTACCGTATTGGGAGCACGTAGATTGGGAACCTTCCCGAAAGATTCTTAAGGAAGTAGGACTAGAACCTTCTGATGAAGTTAAAGGAGAAAGTAGATGAGAGGTCACATAAGAAAAAGAGGGAAGAACTCCTGGGTTATCGTAGAAAGGGGGAATTATGAACGGTAGTATTCAAAAACGAGGTAAGTCTTGGCGATTGACCATTGAACTGGGTAGGGATGAAACAGGCAAGAGGAAGCGGAAATTTGTTACCGTGAAAGGCAATAAAGCAGATGCACAGAAGCAATTGAGGGAGTTGTTGGTATCTGTTGACAAAGGATTGCCCATAAATA
Source organism: uncultured Dehalococcoidia bacterium (assembly GCA_964634125.1). Classification (GTDB taxonomy): domain Bacteria; phylum Chloroflexota; class Dehalococcoidia; order SZUA-161; family SpSt-899; genus JABMQN01. The sequence goes on along the minus strand of CAZWIP010000285.1, from coordinate 1,106 downwards.
CATCGAAAGTCACTGTTAGTGAGTTTCTAGAGCAATGGTTGAGAGATTACGTTAGTACGAATACAGCACCTACCACACTTGAGCATTATTCATGCATGGTAAAAAAATACATTAATCCGAAACTGAGCCATATCCAGTTGACTAAACTGAATCCTCAGCACGTACAGCATATGTATGCGTATCTACTCGAAGAAAGGGGCCTATCAGCTCGTACGGTGCAATACACACACAGGATTCTAAGACAAGCCCTAAGCCACGCTGTCAAATGGGGGCTCCTTGGTAGAAATGTTTGCGATGCGGTAGACCCACCTAAACCAAGACGAAAGGAAATGACTGCTCTTGACTCCGCCGATGTACAAAGGTTACTTGATGCTACTTCCCAGTCGTCCTACGGACATGTGTTCTTTCTGGCCTTATATACCGGTATGAGAAGAGGCGAGTTAATTGCTCTCCGGTGGCAGGATGTAGACTTTCAGAATAAATCCATATCCGTCAACAACACGGTTGTACGGATTGCAGGGGAGGGTCTGGTATTGAGTGAGCCCAAAACACCACATTCACGACGTCTGGTAACTCTCCCGCCAAGCGCCGTGGCTGTGCTCAATGGTCTGAAAGCAATAAGAAAAGACCGGATGGAAAAGGATGGAAAGGAATGGGATCAAAGTAGTTTTATCTTCCCAAGTGCAAATGGAGGACCCACAGACCCAGATTCGATAACGTGGGCATTTAAAAAGGCAGTTAGAAAGCTTGGTCTATCCAACATGCGCTTCCATGATCTTAGGCATACCCATGCCACACTTATGTTAAAACAAGGTGTTCATCCGAAGATCGTGAGTGAACGGCTAGGGCATGCCAGTGTTAACATCACACTGGACACTTACAGTCATGTGCTACCAGGTCTCCAAGAGGCTGCGGCTGTTGCCTTTGAGGAGGCTCTACAAAGCCCTACCACTGAAGCTGAAATAACCACTTTTTAAAAAGGATGTCGCCAAAATGTCGCCAATCATGGAATTTGGATGGGTTTTCCATCTCAAAATGGGAATAGAATTTACGATGGAGTTAGGTTTGGTGGAGCTGCGGGGACTCGAACCCCGGACCTATTGACT
>CAZWIP010000284.1:0-3628 GCA_964634125.1 uncultured Dehalococcoidia bacterium | reverse complement strand
ATGATGCCAAAGTGTTCGGTTCAAAAAGTGTCCCATTATCGCTGGTTGCCAACAGCTTGACAACTGCAATCAAAACGGAAATAATTCAGAGAGTTATCTCACAAACTGGGTTCGTTAATAGGAGGCCTATGATAAAGTTTGGTACTGATGGATGGCGAGCTATAATTGCGGATGAGTTTACGGTTCAAAATGTCAGATACTGTGCCCAGGGTATGGCGGAATACCTGCTGGAATCAGGGGCTTCCTCGCAGGGAATCGTTATCGGTTATGATACTCGATTTGCATCGGAACGTTTTGCTTCTGTCTCAGCTGAAGTAATGGCAGCAAATGGTATCAAGGTGCGTCTAACATCCGGTGCTACTCCAACTCAAGTGGTGAGCTTTGGTGCTTTACACTTCAAAGCTGCAGGGGCGATTGTCATTACTGCCAGTCATAATCCTCCGGAATGGAATGGTTTTAAAATCAAGACGGCCGGTGGGGCCAGTGCTCCTCTAGAGGTCGAAGCTCAAATTGAAAAGCGCATTCCTGATATTATTGCTCAGAATAGAGTTAAGACCATTTCAATCGAACAAGCTTTGGCACAGGGTGCGATCGAGTATGTCGACCTCTATCCGATATATGCTGAACAGATTGCTAAACTAGTGGATTTGGATGGAATACGGCAGGCAGGGTTCAGGATTGTAGCAGATCCTATGTTTGGGGCTGGGTCTGGTTATTTAAAAACAATAATCGGACCAGCAAAAACCCAGGTGATAGAAATACACCAGGAGCGTAACCCTTCTTTCCCCGGAATGAAGCAGCCTGAGCCAATTGCCTCCAATTTAACGGAACTTTGCCATTTTATTCGCGAGCAAAAAGCAGATATCGGGATCGCCACTGATGGTGATGCTGATCGTGTTGGTATTGTGGATGAAAATGGAGAACCATTAACCCCGCTTCAGATATTCGGTTTACTTGCTTTCTATCTGCTTGAAATAAAGGGGGAACGCGGAGCCCTGGTCAAAACAGTAACAACAACTGGTATGATCAATAGACTTGGAGAGTTGTATGGTGTTCCCATTTTTGAAACGAAGGTTGGATTCAAGCATGTCGCACCGATAATGGAGGCAGAAAATGCCCTCATCGGTGGTGAGGAGAGTAGTGGATTTGGTTATCGTGGGCATATACCGGAACGGGATGGGGTGCTTTCTGGTCTGCTCATTTTAGATTTTATGGTTAAAACTAAAAAAAGTCCTTCGGAGCTTATTGACTATCTATATAATAAGGTAGGGCAGCATCATTATCACCGCAACGACGTGGAATTTCCAGCAGAGGAGCGTGAAGCAATTATTGGCCGTTTATCTGACAACATGCCTAACAATATTGGTGGAACTGAAGTTGTTGATGTAAATACTATCGATGGATACCTTTTTCGCCTGTCTGATGGCTCGTGGCTTCTCATGCGTTTCTCTGGCACTGAACCTTTGCTGCGTATCTATTCTGAGGCAAAGAGCCTCGACAGGGCCAAGGAACTGGTATCTGAGGGGCGAAAAATTCTGAAGGTGTAGGAAATGATTGAAATACTTGATTGCTTTTTCTTAAGCAAAAGATACTTAATTGGAATACAACTATGAATCATAATGAAGAAACACAAACCATATTAGTAACAGGTGCGGCAGGCTATATTGGTAGTCATACCTGCGTTGAACTTCTGGAATCGGGGTATGAAGTAGTTGCGATAGATAACCTGAGCAATAGTAAAGAAGAGTCTCTGCGTAGAGTACAAGAAATTACTGGCAAGACCTTGGATTTTGAAAAGTTGGACTTGCTTGATAGGGAATCCCTTAGTGCCATATTCGCTGCGAAATCTATAGATGCGGTCATCCATTTTGCTGGTCTCAAAGCTGTCGGTGAATCTGTGGCTTTTCCATTGAGCTACTACCACAATAACATCATGGCAACACTTGTTCTGTGTCAGGTGATGAGTGAATATAATGTAAAGAATATAGTCTTCAGTTCATCCGCTACGGTCTATGGTGACCCTGAAGAACTTCCGATAAAAGAGCACTTTCCTCTATCGCCTACGAATCCCTATGGGCGCACGAAATACATGATCGAGGAGATACTTCAGGACCTGCATTATTCGGATGATGAATGGAATATTGCCATTTTACGGTATTTCAATCCGGTCGGATCACACAAGAGTGGGCGAATCGGTGAAGATCCGAATGGGATTCCAAATAATTTACTTCCCTATATTGCTCAAGTCGCAGTAGGCAAACTTGATGAACTCTCCGTTTTTGGAGATGATTACCCTACTATAGATGGGACGGGCGTCAGAGACTACATTCATGTCGTAGATCTGGCGATTGGGCATGTAAAGACTTTGCCGAAACTTATGTCGCACCCTGGTATCGTTATTTACAACCTCGGCACTGGACGGGGAAATAGTGTTCTTGAAATGGTAGCTGGGTTTGAGAAGGCTTCCGGGAAAAAGATACCGTATAAGATCGTTGAGCGACGTTCTGGTGATATTGCTGCCTGTTATGCTGATGCATCCAAAGCAAAATCTGAATTGGCATGGTCAGCTGAACGATTCGTAGACGAGATGTGTACAGATATATGGCGATGGCAATCAAATAACCCCAATGGTTATCAATAGACAAGTGGTTCAGAAAAAAACTTTAAATTGGATAGTGGAAAGCCGATCCATGGTGCAACACGCATCCGTATATTAGTTGTTAGATTGCTTGTGTCGTGGTGATAATCAATGGCACTGAATTTACAGGAATTAATCAACCGAGCCAAAGAATACGTTGAAGTCGAGGCACACACGGAAGTAATCGATGTTAGTTTTGCAGAGCGATTCACTTTGCTTGGGCAAGAGGAGATCGTTTTGTCAGCAAAGACCACTGATCTTGATGAACCAGAATGGTGGGTCGTGGGTGGCACAACACCTATTAATCTATACGCTAAGTCACATTTTAAGTCAGCGGACGAAGCGTTCTCCATGCACACAGGGATGATGATGCGCTTGGCTACCCGCGATTTTGAGCAATCTGATGAAGAGCCTGACGAGGTTGGCTACGATGCTTTCATCAGCCATGCCAGTGGAGATAAAGATGATATCGTCCGTCCACTAGCTGAGGCGCTGGATGAACTGGGATTTACTATTTGGTATGATGAGTTCGAGTTGAAAGTAGGGGGTAGCCTCCGAATATCTATTGATAAAGGTCTTGTAAACTCCAAATATGGAATTGTGGTGTTGTCAAAAGCATTTTTTGATAAGAACTGGCCCCAATATGAACTAAACGGTCTTGCTGCCCGAGAAATTGAGGGTCGCAAAGTGATTCTGCCTATTTGGCACAACATCGAGAAAAAAGATGTTCTAATCTATAGTCCGCCACTTGCTGACAAGGTTGCATTGAATACAGCACAAATGAGCATAGCAGACATAGCAGATAGCCTGGCAGAAGTATTGGTTGAATAATACCCATAAGCAATCTAACGAGACTGTCGAAAAACCCTGATACCAGAAATCGGTGGGGAACAAGCATTAATATGAAGGCCCTCTTGGGATTACAGTGGGGAAACTGACTAGGGCGTGTTCACACTAAGCAGCGCATCGTTGATCAGAGCGAAATAGATG
>CAZWIP010000283.1:2882-3670 GCA_964634125.1 uncultured Dehalococcoidia bacterium | reverse complement strand
ATAAATTATTTGAGGTTAATGCTTTGCATGGTTTTTATATTATAATAACGAATATCGCTCATAGAGTTTGGCAATTTGCCAGCTTCAAAAGCTCCTTTTAGCTCTCGAACCGCATCCTCTATCGTGTGTTTGGGTATGAATCCCAACTCCTCCTTTATCTTCTCCGAAGAGACATGATAGGAGCGATTGTCATCTGTTGGAGTAGTTACGATCTCTACTTCTTCTCCAATTACATCACGTACCATTCTGGCGATCTCAGAAACAGTATGATTTTCATAACCTGCATTAAATACCTTGCCATCGATGAGTTCATCTGGTAATTCCAGCGATTGGATATAGAGATCAGTCATATCTTCTATGTGGATATTGGGACGCAGTTGCTGCCCACCAAAAACAGTTATTTTTTTATTGTTAATCGCGTGGTTTGTAAGGATATTAACTGTGAGATCCAACCGTAGTCGGGGGGAATAACCGCAGACCGTAGCAGGTCGTATAATAAGTGTAACGAATCCTGGTTCGCGTACTTTGAGCAGATACTCTTCGCACATCACTTTGAATTTGGAATAATCAGTAAGAGGATCAAGAGGGAGATCTTCTGTAACACTCTGCGTCTCTTTGATGCCATATACGCTTGAACTTGAGGCATAAATAAAACGTTTAATCCCGTTTTCCTTCGATATATTTACCAAATCTATAAAAGCATCGTAATTGATAGATCGTCCCAGCTCTGGATCGAGTTCAAAGCTAGGATCATTGGAGATACATGCTAGATGAATGACTGCGTCACA
>CAZWIP010000283.1:0-2872 GCA_964634125.1 uncultured Dehalococcoidia bacterium | reverse complement strand
TAAAAATTTTAATGGCCTGTTCAAGAAGTGTTGTATCTCGTATGTCACCTTTGATCTCTTCTAATTGTGGATCATCCTTTACTGCGTCTAAAACATCTTCGCCATATATATAAAGATCTATAACTTTTACCTGGTATCCAGCAGATAGTAGCTTGGGTACTAACACTGCGCCGACGTACCCTGCACCACCTGTAACCAAAACACGTTCTATCGGTTTCATTATTCTTCCCTTCAACTTATTGTATTTACTTCAACAGTGATTCTATGTGTTTGTACAGCGAAACAGGCTCTATAGCTGTTCTATTTCCCATAATGGCAACCGCTTGCGCACCGACAGCATTGCCTACAAATCCTACTACCTCTATAGGCGCCTGCTGACTCAGACACAGGGATGTCAGAGAAAAGACAGCATCACCAGCTCCAATTCGATCCACAACAAGATCAGTAAATGCAGGAACTTCAACAAATCCTTCATCACCGCTATAGCAAACACTGCCATTTTTACCACGCGTAACTACGACTTGCTCGCAACCCAGTTTACGTGACACATTCAACATCATTTCTCTGAGGTTACCTCGCGGCATTCTCTCCTCTAAAAGGATCTCAGGGTACGCAAGACAAACATAATCTGCGCGAGGATATTTCGATATGGTGTTGAGCCCCATATTGCCAGCATTGGCTTGGGTATTCACTGCAAGAAAACGTGCTTTGTTACACAGCACATCAATCGCGTTCTTAGATAGCATACTATGGCCATAATCAACTACAATCACAACGTCATATTGCGGAATGACGTCCTCAAGCGTCTCGCTCAGAGATGTATCCAACTGCTCATCTAATTCCTCATCATTCATCTCATAGACCTCAAAGAGCTTTTGCTGAAGGTAGTTTTCAACAAACCGACGTTTCACGATCGTTGGTGAGTTGGCTTTGAAAAAAAACATCGGATCAATATTGGAATTAAGACTACTCCGAATAAAGTTCTCTTGCGAGTTGTCACTACCTACCATTGTCACCATACCAACATTGTCACAGAAATTTGCAACATGGTTGGCCACCGCTAATATCCCACCTGCGTGCTTCTCAGTTGATACATATCGAGTGACAAGAATTGGGTCCTTGTTAGATTTGGCTACTTGTTCACAGTATTGATATTCATCAATGATGGCCTCGCCAACAACTAGAACTTTGAGCTTATGGGCATTTTTAAGATACTGCAGTACTGCATCAAAAGAATAACGTGTCGAGAATCCTGTTAAATATTCACTTATTTCCCTCGAGAAAACGGGAATATATCGGTTTATCAAACTTGAAGAACTGAATGTGATATTTTCCGTGAAAACGGCTTCCCCACCTATAGACTCCACTGCCGTTCTTTCGTCAACAATTTTGCCTGTCAGATCATCTTTTTGATCAACATAATCCGAACCTTTGACATAGATGTTAGGCTGGAGGATTTTGATAGTTTCTACAGCCGTAGGCCATTCATTAACAGCAACATAATCCACACAGCTAAGTGAAGCCACAGCCTCCACCCGCAATCGCTCAGTAAACGCAGGACGATGCGGCCCTTTGTTAACATATTTATCAGGCGTTACGGTTACCACGAGAATATCACCAAGGGATTTGGCTTGTTCAAAGTGACGAATATGTCCAATATGTAACAGATCGAAGACTCCGTGACAATGGACTATCTTCATATTAGACCGAAAGTCATTCAAAATACTTGCGAGGTTCTCTACAGTCTTAATTTTATACTGGGCCTTTTCTGTACCATTCTGTGTCATGGTATCATTCTCTCCCGATCGAATTACCCAAGCAAGCAAACCAGTCTTCCGTGGCTTTCGCGATGGACGTCTCGTCCCATACAGGTGCACTTCGCCACATTTCAATATTATCAATCATGCTTTTAACGCCATCATCAAAGGCAACCTTTGGTTCCCAGCCTAAAATTTGCGATATCTTCGTAATATCAGCAAAAGTGCAATCAGGTTCCCCAGGTCGTTTTGGTATGTATATTTTCTCACCGCCGAGTAGTTCTACTAATCGATTAACGCTGTATGTCCCACCCGAACCAACGTTAAACACCTCTCCTTCAACTTGTGATTCTGCTGACCGCACGAAAGCATCAACAACATCAGATACGAAAGTGAAATCTCTGGTTTGTGTACCATCGCCAACAACCGTATATGGTCTACCAGCAATCTTTTGAGCCAAAAACACCCCAAAAACAGCTCCATATGCTCCTGATGTACGAGATCGCGGCCCGAACACATTGAAGAGTCGGAGCGAAACACATTGTAATTTGTAAACACTATTCCAATGGAGTGCATATTGTTCGCCTGTATATTTGGTTAGCGCATAGGGATACTCAGGCTTTATTGGCGCCGTCTCTGGCGTCGGCAACTGATCTGCGATCCCATAGCAGGATGAGGAAGCAGTATAAATGAATCGCTTCACATTGTGAGCACGTGATGCCTCCAGAACACTGACTGTACCATCTACGTTAGCCCTGTGGTATTGGAGAGGTTCTTTGATTGAAGGCACTATGTCCGCCAATGACGCGAGATGAAAAACCCATTCCACACCATCGAAAAAAGGGCGAATAGACTCACACTCAGCAACATCAACATGGTGCACTTCAAATCGCGCATCACCCTCATGATGAGATATATTTTCGTGTCTGCCTGTTATAAAATTGTCTAATACAACCACCTCATGGCCATCACCAAGCAAACGATCTACAAGGTGACTGCCAATAAAGCCTGCACCTCCGGTAACTAATACACGATATGAATCACCCATGATATATAAACCTTTTAGGGCTATTCCTTTCGCTGGACTAACCACTACATGTTGTGTTTTTGGGTTT
>CAZWIP010000282.1:0-3692 GCA_964634125.1 uncultured Dehalococcoidia bacterium | reverse complement strand
AGGAGAAGTGTAGGTATAACAGCTGCAAGATATTTCGAACGGCTGGTAAAAGAAGGATCGAAAATCGCCGTTGCCTCGGGGACAACGCTGACGCAGATGGTCGATAACTTAACACCTCGGCGGTTTCGTGATATAAGGCTCTATCCAATGGCAGTGATGGAGCTGGGTTTAAAGGCTAACGCTGCCAAGGTGGTGGAGTTTTTCCCTAATGCGCTGGTCGCTTCGTTGCGAGCCAAATATGGCGGTGATGTCCAGGCGTTTAATTTTCAAGTCTCGCCGGTAGAGAAACAGGAACTGAACGAACAGGAAAAACTGGAGATTCTAGAGCAAAATGGAATCCGTGATTTGTTCGAAGAAGCAATGGATGCCGATACTATCCTTATTGAAATAGGTACCTTCAAATATATCGATAAGCGAGCCGAAGCGATTCTGCAATATTACAATACAGATATTGATCAATTGAAACAACTTTCAAAGGGTCAGATAAACTTCCAGGCATTTGATTCCGAACATTTCCTTTCTGAGGAATTTCGTGGTTTGAATGATATCATTACCGTCTCACTCGATCATCTCAAACAGATGTCCAAGTCACCTGGAAAGCATGTGATAGCGGTATCTGCCGGAAATGATGCAGTGGAGGCAACAATCGCCTCGCTTTCGCCAAACATTCGATGCTACGATATCCTCATCACTGACGGTGCGGTTGCCGAAAGCATTCTGAGCACTACATAGGTACCCACGCCTTTACAGACGTGGCACTTAAGACGCCCAATTCAAGCTGAGCTTATCCCGTATTTTCCTTAGCTTGCATGTTCACGTGGTCCTGTACAACCTTTTTACGTGCCCCCTCAGTCGACACGAAAAATCCTCGTGACCACACCCCATGGTTGTCCCAATATACCTGACTCAGAAAACGAAACCTCAGGGAGAATTGCAGGGAAGCATTTTTCTTCAGTGTCTCTACTGCATAACTCACGCTATACTCCGGCGGGATGACCATATACAAATGCACGTGATCTACATCAATGCCTATCGCAACATATTCCCAATCCGCATAACATTTCCGCACTTCCCAAAGTTGCATCTCCACATATGCCTGAACATCCAGTCCTTCCTGGGTGGAATGAATTCTTCGAGCCATTACACCCAGGTCCGTATCCTTTTCCAACAAGTGTACCTCATGTCCCTGTTCGGCTATGGAGAGAGCACAGGTCATGCCGGCTATACCTCCACCAACTATTAACGTTCCTTTGTCTACCGGTAGGTCAATTTCCCGCAACGGCTCTAAGTGGCAAGCCCTCGCTACCGACAGCCGCGGATTATATCCTTTGCTTTCTGTGTGGCCTCTTCCGGTTCTTTAGCGTGAACCCACGAGCAATGTCTCTAATGTTTGCCATGTCGGAGTAATCAGGATTCCGATGTCATCCTATTAAAAGAGCCCCCGGAATTATACGATCCAGAGGCTCTGTGTTTGTGGTGGAGACGGGGGAGAGTCGAACTCCCCCTGAAACAACTCCCACTGTTGGTAATAATATCCTGGATGCAAGCAAACCGAATCGCTAACGAGATATGTTACCCCTCATCAAGTTCTAATATTTATCGGTTAACCCCATAATCTTCACAACTAAACTTATCAGACTTCCCTATCGTTTGTCATGTCTTCCATAGTGTCGTCAAATATGAGGCAGTTTAAAGCCCCCGATACACATCCTTGCGATGCCGTACGCGGAAGACCGTTACTTCCCGAGTTTTAGTATCGATGTGGTAGAGAATACGGTAATTTCCACTGTCTACCCGGAAGGCATCCTCTCCTCCATGGAGGCTGATCGAATCGTGAGGCCAGGGTTTTTTCTCCAAAGCAATGATTCTGCCCAGTATCTGTCGCCGGATCTTCGGGGGCAGTCCGGCAACCTCTTTCTCAGCACGGCGTTTTATCTTGAGTTTCCAGCTCACTCCCGGCTCTCACCGATCTCAGCTAGGAACTCGTCCAGCGGCCTGGCAGGCTCATCCTTTGCTTCCCAGTACGCTTCCAGGTCTTCCCTGGCCTCTTCCTTTCTCAACCAATCCTTCAATACTTCGCATACCATCTCGGTCATCGACGTGCCCCGGTCTATCGCGGCAACCCTTACCGCGCGGTAAAGGTCATCGTCTTTCAAATCAACTGTTATTCGCGTATCCTTGCCCATTTTATGCCTCCGACTCCAGTATAACTCTCTTTCTCAATAAGTCAACTTTTTGATTAGTTGATATCTCCCCGCCCAGCACCCAACCTTGAGGTTTGCCCGCAACCGAAAACGGGTTTGTAGGGTACTTGGCAACACGAGGCAATAACAAGTCAAATGGTTATTTGAAATATGTGCTATAATCCCAGCAATTATCGGGGTGTTGCCAAGATAAGATCGGCACATTCCCAATCGTCCGGTGAATTCAAGCGTTATATTTCGCAGCAGATAATGCAAGCATAAAAGCAATCAATTACTATTGTAGAAAACCATTTCCAACAGAATTCATATACGAGAAGAGGTTCAGGGATTGACAAAAGTATAACTTAGGTTATACTAGTAAATATGAAAACAGCAATATCAATACCTGACCCTGTATTTAAGGCAGCGGAGCAGCTAGCTAAGCGATTGGGAATGTCTCGTAGTAGCCTCTATACCAATGCTGTTTCCTCTTATATTAGCGAACATCGGAGTGAGGGAATAACGCAAGTATTAGATGATATCTATGGAAATGGAGGCGAAGAAAGCAACCTTAGTTCCGAACTCGTCGAGTTACAAATGGAATCGCTACCAGAGGAAACATGGTAATAAAACGAGGCGAAATATGGTGGGCCTCGCTGGGAAAACCCAGTGGCTCAGAACCAGGCTATCGTCGACCACTGCTTATCATACAATCCAATGAATTCAATCGTAGTCGTATAAACACGGTTATGGCTGCGGTAATAACATCAAATCTTAGACTAGCTAAAGCCCCCGGCAATGTATTACTCACAGACAAAGATACCGGACTGAAAAAGGATTCGGTAGTGAATGTGTCCCAAGTAATAACCGTAGACAAAGCGTTTTTAACTGAAATAATTGGCAAACTATCATCTCAACAGATAGAGGCAGTCAATAATGGTCTACGATTAGCAATGTCCTTATAGCCAAATCAGCGAAATATAACAACGGCGTGCAACCGACTCGCAGGGGCGCTCTCCTTTGGACCTAGGCTTGCTTCCGAAGGTTGTCCAGTTTCAACTTTCTGGCAAGAGGGAAATAACAGGTATGACATGCATTCCAGTAAAAATGCTATCATTCAGGCAATTACCGGGTTGCCGCAAAGGGCATGGTGTGCATATGCCCTGCAAGCCGCTGACGCCGGGCGTTAGAAGGCGCTAATCCGATATCATGCAACAAGCAGAATATATTGATCTTATCAAGAAACGCCTGAAAGCTAAGAAATACGAATTAGATGATGGCGGCTATGTCAAAGAGCACCCGCTTTCTTTTGTGGCTAGCAGACACTTTTTCGCGGATAGTAAATTCTTCTTTATTGCTATTTTTGATAACCTTGACATGACCACCTTAAAAAACTACTCTTTCAGTTGCTATGAGATTGCATCTGAATCTCAACAAAGAGGGATTATAAGTAAAGTGTGCGTCTTCAGCAAAAGTGGGACAAATGGGCCCGATAATTAAAGGACACAT
>CAZWIP010000281.1:0-3742 GCA_964634125.1 uncultured Dehalococcoidia bacterium | reverse complement strand
TAATTGTAATATATTTTCGATGTTTTGTCTAGTATTTAATTGCCGGGTTAATAACGATAGACAGGAACTCATTGCAGTTGGCACAGGATCATACACCGTGGGTTAGAAGTTATCTGAATGTTTTCAAGCCACTGTCCAACAATGAAGTACAACACAATCGGATCACAGTCCTAAACTTGAATAGACTTTCTATAGCGCCTCACCACATCGCGGGCATTCTTTCCAATCCTCTTTGACCATATCGCCACAGAGGGTACATGCACCTATTTTGACACTTTTGTTGGTTGACTCATCTACTCTTGACTGGACAATTTCCTTATTCGCCGTCACTGGATTCTCATACCACAAGCTCGGGAACGCCATTACTTGCTCTAGCGATTCACCGCAACGAGGGCATTCTCCCCAACCAGTCTTGACAATATCACCACATGTAGGACAGGCATTTGTTCTTTTACGTTTGGGCGAGTTCTCAGCCAAATGGATAGCTGCTTTCCGATTTATTGACATTCTCACCCGAGGCCTCTGGTCCGTCACTGATGGCCTTCCATTCAATGGCTCGCCACAACGAGAACACTTCTCCCATTCCGCCTTCACCATATCACCACACACAGGACAAGTATTTATCTTTTGATTATCACGCTTTGTTGGTTTCTCTATTAAATTCAATTCTTCTGGTCTCCACCGGGTTGCCATGGCTGCATGGTTCCATAGATTCGATGGTTTTGGGGGTTTCTGAAGTACTTCACCGCAACGAGGACATTCTCTGCAATCCACTGCGACCATATCGCCACACATGGAACATATGTTCGTCTTCGAATAACTCATCGATTACCTCCGCACATGAGCCACATTCCGATTCTCGCCATAAGCATTTATTACAAAATATTTATGGAAATAAGGGGATTTTTATATCCCTTTAACAAAAGATATCATTCGAAGGTAAATTATCCAGTCAACGAAGGTTACAGTCCAGTTAAGTGGAAGTAAAGGTTTGGTTAATAAGACGTAAAAAACTTGACTTTTTTCAAAACATGTGTAAAATGATGCCTACGTCTTTTCTGTGGGGGAGAAAGATGAAATCCACTGACAAGCAGGGGAGGAAATCTTCAGAGAAGATCAAAGAGGAGATAATTAACGACTGGGCAGACGTGCGACAATGGATTGATGATCTGCAAACAGAATGGTCCGAACGGCAACGCACAGCTAAGACCAAAATAGCGGCGAGAACCCGCCGTAAGCGATCATCATCATTATCCAAATAGCCAACCAACGCCTACGTAGTAACTCCGGATCTTCTAAATACCTAAGAACTCCTTTCCGCTGCTGAAAAAGGCAGCGATGTAAAGGATGATTTAGTCGTGTACCAAGCTTAGCTTCGAAAAGCGCTCCACAGTATATTGCGGTGCGCTTTTTTCTTTGGTGCCCACCAATGAAAGCTTCTCCTCATCCTTCCATAGGATACCGATAATTAGAGTGCAATTGCTCCACATCCTAAAATTGACAATTACAATTAGCGTCCTCAGAATACAAAATGAGCAATGTTCGAATAACGCAGTAACGGGAGTAATATCGATGTCTACAGTATATGACGATGTTGAGTACAACGAAATGAGTCAGACCTATCGTAAAATGGCCGAGGGAAAACCAACATTCAACAATTTTCTACAATTCGCGTTAGTGTCTCCTGATTTCGATCATCCCCGCCTTACAATAGAGATGCGTGATGATTTGGTGGGGAACCCAGCATATCGCACATTGCATGGCGGTGTAGTTGCCTCTATTCTGGATATCATCGGAGGGCATGCTGTCTTCCTGAGCGTGTTCAAACGGCTGAGAGGACAACCACTAGAGAATAAACTGAAGCGGGTTAGCAAGATCGGATCCATCGACCTTCGTATTGATTACTTGAGGCCAGGAACGGGAAAAAGATTTACTGCTACGGCTTCAATTTTACGTACTGGTAATAAAGTAGCTGTTGTACGCATGCAATTACTTAACGATGAAGATAGTCTCGTAGCAGTAGGCACCGGGTCGTATACTGTCGGCTAAACCTCAACTCTTCATGCCACACACAATAAAAAAGCGCCTTCCAACGTACCAATGGGCACTTTTTCGTTTCATATGCAACACACAAGCACTGACCTGGACAATCCAGGAAAATTGACAAACAACTTCATGAAACAGCACAATACAAATTAAGAACCAATTAGGTTCCGATGCTTTTTTGCAAAGCAGCTGGGAGGCTACACATGGGCAATGTTTACGATACCGACCCTGAACTTAAATCGCTGGTCGGCTTCTTTGATGATCTAGCAAATCAGAACCCAACGTTCGATAGTTTCATTGATCTGAAAGATGAATCACAAGACTTAGATACTGCCTGCCTGAAATTCAAGATTCGAGACGATTTCATTGGGAACCGTATTTATCGAACGTTACATGGCGGACTTATTTCAGCCGTTCTCGATACAGCCGGTGGAGCTGCCGTTTTTTTCGGTTTATACAAGAAGATCAAAGGTAAACCACGTGAAGTTCAAATAACACGAGTCAGCAAGAACGCAACGATTGATCTAAGAGTTGATTACCTAAGGCCGGGGTTAGGAAGTGAATTCACTGCAAAAGCCTGGATACTGCGTATTGGTAGCAAAGTGGCAGTCACTCGAATGGAGCTTCGCAATGAGGAAGATGTTCTTATTGCAGTGGGAACAGGAACATATGCAGTCGGTTAGTATCTACCGGCTAAATTGATATGCTTTACCGTTAGCCGGTGCTGCTTTCCGGTACCATATAGCCGGTAATCTCAGGAGTCCCTCCAGCGGTTCATCACAATGCGGGCACCTTTCCCAATCTGCCCTAACCATATCACCACATAAGGTGCATGTGCTTATTTTATGCCTAATATTAGACGACTTGTTTACCGTATGTGATTGATGTACTCGCAGTGGTTTATCGTAACGACTAATTCGTTCCACATCTTCATTAATTTTGTTGCCCACTGTAGATACTTTTGCACCATTCGAGATTGGCGTATCAGCGCTATATGAATACTGTCTTCCATTAACTGGTATGACTTCCCCACTATTCAGATAGGATTTCACCAAACCACGCTGAATCTCTTTTGAAGGCATATCTGAAACACCACTCCACGATGAGAATGGCCACGAATCTATCAAGGAGGCTTTATCATATTTATCCGTCCTGTGAGAGCCGGGCATTAAAGCAACAAAAATATCCAATAGCAGGAGCAAGGGAATTGAAATCAAAGCCAATACTGGACGAAATACTGCTATTTTTTGGTACAGTTGGCTAGTTGCATTTATGTAACAAAGAAACGGGAGCCAAATAACGGCCATTATCAATCGGAATATCGATTGCCATAAAGGTATCGCAAAACTAATTCCTATCACACAAGTCGAAATGGGAGCAATTACCATAAGAAGAAATCGGAAAGGCGCCAAAACCATTTGTAGGATTGTGTTTACCAGCATCTATTCCCTCCTGATCGAGCCTTCGCGTTTGTGGAATGAACCCGATGACTTTAAAATAACTTTCCTCTGGATTCCGTAATAATTTTACAGCAGTCAATCCATTTATTGCCTTTACGCACTTGACTTATGAATGAAAAATACCATCTGAAAGTAAAAGGCACGGTCAACAAAAGTTACGATATAGTTAAATGAGGGTAAACATTTAGGGCCTGTTAACACTAATAGTCACTTTGTGATATAGTGGCTGTATGGAG
>CAZWIP010000280.1:0-3765 GCA_964634125.1 uncultured Dehalococcoidia bacterium | reverse complement strand
CCGGTTTTTTGTTACTCTCTCCTCTGCAGGATATACCCACTTCGGCAACAGCCCCAAGTGTTATGTCACACTTGAAATGTCATTCCAGACTTGATCTTGAATCCACTATCCACACCCATCTGGATTCCCGCCTTTGCGGGAATGACACAATTTCGCTTGGTTAAATCTGAGCAAAAAGCAGTTTATACGTCATTTGACATGTGACACAACTCTAGCTTTGTTCATCAATTCGGCGAGCCCAGTCTCGCACAAAGGGATTTGCCTTTCGCTCCATCCCGATAGTTGTTTGCGGACCATGTCCGGAATACACGACAGTCTCATCGGGAAGAACCATCAGGTGTTCGAATATCCCGGTCATGAGTTGAGAATAGCTACCACCTGGAAAATCTGTCCTTCCGATACTGAATTGAAAGAGCGTATCTCCACTAAAGACTACATCGTGACCTATCAGTACAATCCCACCCGGTGAATGGCCCGGGGTGTGCTTAACGTCGAATCGCAAATCTCCAATTTCTATAACGTCGCCATCTTTGAGAGGTTTATCCACATCGGGTGACTTCCCAAATACGCCACCCTTGATGCTCTCAGCTTCATGCATCGCAAACGGAGCGTTAGTTTTATCCTTGATCCGATTGACGCCGCCAACATGATCGATATGGCCATGCGTAGCTACAATTAATTTTATGTCTAGCCCCAAGCCTTCAACGGTATTCAATATGGTTTCCGGATCATCACCAGGATCGATGACCATTCCTTCCTTTGATACCTCCGATCCGACTATGTAGCAATTCGACATATAAGGACCCACTACCAACATCTTGAATATCAATTTATTCCTCCGATTGACTGTATCTTTCCGCTTTTCTGGAAATATCTCCTATACCCTGACACTGTCAAATCAAGATACATGAGTTCGTATTTTAGTTCTTGCGAAACATTTGCTCTGAAGTATTTATTGAGACGTTTTTCCATTTGTTTGGAATCTTCCCCCGCCTTCAAGGCTTCCAGGATAATATCTCCACATTCTTTGAGTTCAACCACTGCTCGCTGCATAAGATCGTCAGTCTCCCGCCCAGTACCTTCATGAGCATAGAACAGCACTTCGGGAGCCAGACTTCTGAGATTTTCAATTGTCTGAAGCGACAAATTAAGGTCAAATCCTTCAGGGCAGATGATCACAACGCCATCTACCTCGGGGTAGTACATTCCCAGAGCATCACCGCAAAATAGCCCTCCCGACTTGCTATCATGAAGGCAAAAGTGATGGTTGGCATGGCCTCGTGAGTAAATAATTTCCAGTTTCCTTCCACCGAGATCGATCGTATCACCTCCGTCTACCGCGACTACTTGTTCCTCAGGCACAGGAAGTATAGTCCCGAATTTGTCGGCGAAATTCTCTCCAAACGTCTGTTTGTTTCCATCGATGAGCTTTACAGGATCCATTGCATATCGTGTATGGCGTTCGTAGACCGGAATCTTAACTCGTGGAAATTTGCGTGCCAGATGGCCTGCTCCACCCGCATGGTCAATATGCAGATGTGTTGGGATGATGTATGAGAGTGAGGCTGGATCAAAATTCAGTTCCTCTTCGAGCGCACGAATCACGATATCTGCTTGAGTTGCGGAACCGGGATCGATAAGAGCAGTTTTTTCTCCCAAAACGAGGTAAGAGAGACAGAACATGAATTTTAGTTCGGGGTGAATCTCATATATGTTTTCTTCTACCTGTGAAACTCTGGCCATTTGATCTTCCCCTGTTTATTCTAACATATGTACGAGTACACAGTCTTTGCTCATAGTACCGGCTTAGAGTATAATCAGATCACAAACTAGAATGGAGATGGGAGGCATAGTTGGAAATCAGGCTGGCTACTGAAAGAGGTTTCTGTTTTGGCGTCCGACGAGCTATAGACCTCGCGGAAAAAGCCGTTGAGGAACGAGGATCGCTGGAGAGTCTCGGTGCAATTGTGCATAACAGACAAGTTGTCGAAATGCTGGCCACGCGGGGAATGCGCATAATAGACAGCCTGGATGAAATGGAAGGTGATACTCTCCTTATTCCCTCGCACGGTATACGCCAAGAAATCCTGTCTGCGGCCGAAGATCGTAAACTGCAGGTTATTGATGCCACGTGCCCGATTGTGCGAAATGCTCAGCAAGTTGTCCAGCAATTGCATCAGGAAGGCTTTACAGTAATCGTATACGGTGACGCTTCTCATACGGAAGTCAAGGGATTGCTTTCCCGAGCCGGTGAGGGTGCTATTGCCACGACCGAAGTTCCGGAGCAGAGCAGTCTTCTTCGTCGAATAGGTATCCTTTCACAAACTACCCAGAGTCAAAAGCAGTTTGCCACTTTCTTGGCACAGATCATGTATTCCAAACTCGCATCTTTATCTGAAATACGAATATTCAATACGATATGTGATGCTACGGCTAAACGCCAGCAGGCAGCTCTCAAGCTTGCGTCTGAAGTTGATCTAATGCTGGTAATCGGAGGCCATGATAGCGCCAACACAAAACACCTTGCTGAGATATGTTCATCTACCAGTGTTGAGACACTCCATATTGAAACGGCTAATGAGTTTGATCCTTCCTCTCACAGTGAGATATCATGCATTGGTGTGACTGCCGGAGCTTCTACTCCTGAATGGGTTATTGAGGAAATGATTCATAAACTGGAGCAATCTTCCGCCAGCAAAACGGGTATTATTAAGTGAACCCTGTGTGTAGTATATTGGCAATTCATCATCGAATCCAACCAGCATGGATTGGCGAACATATTTTATAGCTGGTATGTTTTGGAAAGAAATATGTGGATATGCGGAATGTAATTCTTTTTTGCAAAATTGACTTTTCTAATATGGACATATATTATAGCTGAATGGAATAGACTTATTGAGATATGCGGAACAAAAGTTCCGCATAATTATAGTTATGTTCCCAAATACAACTATGAAATTGACATCAACACAAATCGGGGCTCTGGCTGAAAATCTCGTTGCTAATGAACTTATTATCGAATTGGATGGAAGACTATCACCGTTTCAGCCCATCGCAGACGATGATGGCATCGATGTGTTGTTTTATGACAAAGTATCGGGTAAAGCAATCCCCATTCAAATCAAAGCTAGAACTACAACCATCAACAAACCAGGTCGACAAGAAAGGGGTAATACAGTGCATTTTGAGGTAAGAAAAGCAACTTTGAAGGAAGATAGAAACGCATTGTTGCTTTGTGTCCTACTTAACGAGAGCTTGAGATTCACGGAAAGAGCTTGGTTAATGTCATTATCCGAACTTCAGGAATTATCATCAGATCGGGAAACAAAATTTGTAATCAGGGCTAACAAAGATTTGGCAACAAAGGACAAATACAAGCCTTATCAATGCGCTGACATGCACGAAGTTGCAGAAAGGCTAATTCAGTATGTGGAGCAATAAACCTTTATGATTAATGTAATAGCGTTGTTGTGCATTTTCTGTGTTTGGGCAGCGCTGTTTAAGAAATTCTTTAAAGACTTTCAAGGTTTTCGTCACGGTGCAAAATGTGCCTTTTTCTCTGGTGCATATTATCTCCGATGGTCATCGAACAATGAATTCGAAGCGAATATGGGCGCTGCTATAAAATTCATTGCTTGGTTTGTAATAGGTAGCGTTTCAGGTTATTTGGTTAAGTTGCTTTTGGAAAATGTTCTGTAATCCGTTTT
The DNA here is from genome assembly GCA_964634125.1 of uncultured Dehalococcoidia bacterium. Classification (GTDB taxonomy): domain Bacteria; phylum Chloroflexota; class Dehalococcoidia; order SZUA-161; family SpSt-899; genus JABMQN01. The sequence goes on along the minus strand of CAZWIP010000280.1, from coordinate 58 downwards.
GGGAACATAACACCTATAAGGACTCCCTTTGTCAAGGGTAAACGTCTCCCCCCTCTGG
>CAZWIP010000279.1:0-3776 GCA_964634125.1 uncultured Dehalococcoidia bacterium | reverse complement strand
CTCCACTTGTCCTAGCAAGAGATTCTTCGGTTGTAAAACTTCCTCAGAATGACATCATATGTTAGTATGCAAAAACGAGGGCCACTTTTTCAGCGGCCCTCGTTTTTAATTTTCAATCAACCCTGGCCCTTTTCCGGATTTACACCCGAAGTCGGCTATCTCAAACTAGCCTCATTACTTAATACGAGCCTGATTGACAATCCACTCGCCCTGTCTTGTAGACAGGGCTTCACAAATCCACTTGCCATACTCCGTACCACTTGAGAAGTGTCACTTTGAACCTCCCCATATCTGTCCTTTGCCATTAAGACGAACTTTGAATCACTAAAGTTCCGTAGGAGAACAAGATTCTTTTCTTTTGAATGCAACGCCCGGTAATACCTTATGGTTCATAGAGAATGGGATGCCATCTAGGACCGATTTCTCTCCTGTAAATGTCCTCTTCAACTGCACGTACTTTATATGTTGCAGAAGCATCATTCGATGTCCGTTTGGTCAGACTGTAACTATGAGGGCAACCGTCTACTTCGATGGAAAACGACTTTGCCGTATCATAGATAGCGAAAGAATTGAAGTTATCCGGGCCAACCGACTCTACCGTGGATTTAATAAGCTCAAACATTATATACATTTGCTGCATTTTCAGGTATCCGCCACCCGAGCGAGTTATCGCTTCCGATTCATCCGACCGATACTCATTCAAAATTGACTTGGTCATGTTCAACACTTCACCCTCATCGGTCCACCACTGTGTAGGTTGCATGAGCAGCATGCCATCAATAGTATCCCAAAGGCCAGCATCATTTATCGAATCAAGAGCGCTTACATGCCAATCCGTTCCAATGAATCTTCCTGTGTAACCTGCCTCCCTATATTGCTGGACGAATTGATTCATGGGAGCAGGTGGCAGTACAAAATCACAGTCTTTTAATGCCTCCACTTCCGTATCCCATAAAAATTTAGGCGCAACTAGATAACCCCCGGCAAATTCATATTGATCCGGGTGGGAATCGCAGTAATCTATTGTCGCTTCCAATACACTCTCTGAATAAGTGCCGGTCCAGAACGCTCCTCCGACTTTTGCTGGTCGGCCTTTTGGAAAATCTGGATCGAAGTCAGCAATCCAGCTAAGTCCAGTATAAGCGTGCGCTTTTCCCAAGGTATTGCCTGCAGCAAACACCCATCCGGGAGGTTCAAATGCTTCATCAGCCAGAGCGGTTGTGAACAGAACGATTCGATCTTCTTCAACACGATCTTTTAAAGTTACGGCTGTTGATGGAATTGGGGTGAAAATCAAATCAGCTCCATTCTCTGTTAACCAATCATACCCAAGTTCATCCCTCGATGGATCAAACCGTCCATCATATGTAATCACTTGAAATTCGATTCCAGGGATCAGGTTGTTCTCATTGTAGTATCGCGCCAAGTCCTCCAGTGCCATGGTCGTGGGCGCCAGAGTTTCGGCTGACATTCCGGTTACATCAGTGTGGTTACCAATAGTGATAACAACTGAATCCGATGTTGGTGAAAATGTCGGCGCTATCGTAGGAGAAGGGGTTGGAGGCGATGTAATAGTGATATCGGGAGTTTGGATCGGTGTTGGTGTTGAGTCACCTCCGCCCCCACAAGCTGCCACTACAGGTATACCAACCAATACCAAGAGAGACAGCAATATAATCGTCACCTTTTTCATTGACTACCCTCCTTGATCATCTATCCCCTCAAGAATTGCTTCCCCAGTTTTGTTAGCATTATACGCTCTAACAGTATAAATGGACAAGCATATTGGAAATGAATATGCGCTTGCATTGGATGGCTACATGAGAGAAGATATAGAAAAGAGAAAAGAGGATAGCTGGAGTGAATATAACAAATATAGATGCAAGAGACCTTTCAGAAGCGTTCTTTAAGTGTTGTAGACAGGTGATTACCGAGGGATATGAGTACACTATCGATAAAGGCAGTTTTGAGGGCACGAAACGCAAGGAACTCGATTTCGCGGCAATTCACATACATCATCCCGGCATGAGGCCCCTAACACCTGATGTCCCTCAAGGAGTCCCGCCTCCATCCAATCAAGACTATATTGAAGAGTATATGGCCTATCTCATGACAGACAGTAAGCAGCCCCACGAATTGTACACTTACGGCGAAGATCTGGCTCCGCAAGTCGACACTGTGATAGAGCGTTACAAGGCAGATGGACCGGAATGCAATCAGCTTTGTATGTCTGTAGGCAGTCGTGATTCTATCGACCTGGAGCATTCACAGTGTCTCAGATTGGTAGATACTCGAATAAGGTATGGCAAGATGCATTACATTATCTACTTCCGCAGCTGGGACCTGTGGGCCGGATTTCCGACGAACCTCGGGGGATTGCAACTACTAAAAGAGTATATGGCTAAAGAGATCGGTGTCGAAGATGGGGAGATGATATGCCTGAGTAAAGGGCTCCATCTCTATGAATATGCGTGGGACTTTGCCAGGACTGTTGGAGGATTATCCTAAATCGTTCTCAATTAATGATATGAACTTGGCCGGGAAGACTTATGTATACATGGCAAACCCTACAGGGTATTGGCCAAAGCGTACTTCAAACGCATTATAAAGCGCAATGCGCTGATGGAAATGCTACACGGGATGCAAATAGTCGTCCATTGAAGATCAATTCGTAAAGCATCCAAAGAAACAGGATTACGGTTCATAAACCACGGGAAGCCATCTGGGATCTGCCCTAAAGATATCCTTCTCATCCGCCCGTATTTCATAAACAGCTAATGCATCACTGGAAGTCCGCTTGTTCTCGTTATAGCTGTGCGGACAACCATCAACAGTAATGGAAAATGATTTCGCCGTATCAAAAATAGCCTGCGAGTCTAGATTCTCTGGCCCTACAGATGCAGATGCCTCCTTTATCAACTCAAACATGACGTACAATTGCTGAGTTGACATATACCCAATCCCAGCCTGCATGATTTCGTCCACTTCAGCAGGAGTACGATATTTTTGCAATATTTCATAAGTCAAATCGACAATTTCACCCTCATCATTCCACGATAGCGAAGGCTTGATAAGCCACATCCCATCGAATGCGTCCCAAAGATTATGCCTTTCAATATCCGCAAGGAAGGCAATATGTGCATCACTACCTATTAATTTTGCTTTGCCTCCCCCTTCCCGATACTGTTTCACAAACTGATTCGGGGGAATTGCCGGAAATACATAATCGCAATCTTTCAATGCTTCAACTTCCGCGTCCCATAGAAAGCTCCAGTCACTCAAAAACCCCCCAGCCCATTCATACTGCTCCGGATGGGCCACCACATATTCCTCTGCCCCTGATAAACAATCTTGCCCGTAATTTTCATTCCAGAAAGCCCCGCCAACTTTGGCCGGTCTATCCTGTGGAAAATCAGGATCGCTCTCTGCTATCCATTTAAGAAGAGTAGCGGCTTCCCACTGAATCATGGTTTGCCCACAAGCAAAGACCCATCCCGGCGGTACAAACGCTTCCGTAGGAGGAGCTGCGGTGAAAAACACCAATTTGTCACGTTCAAGAAGAGGTTTTAGCGCAACAGGAGTGGGGGCCGCGCAACCAAAAAACAGATCAGCTCCCAGCCTTTTCAATTCCTCGTATCCTGGCACGTCATAATCAGGATTGTAGCTCCCATCAAAAGTAACTACTTCAAAACTAACTCCGGGTACGAGTTGCTCATCAGTGTAATATGCTGCCATATCTTCCAGTGCTTTGGTTATAACAATCATTGCGGCTGACG
>CAZWIP010000278.1:0-3787 GCA_964634125.1 uncultured Dehalococcoidia bacterium | reverse complement strand
GAAAACCCCAAACACAACATGTAGTAGGTAGTCCAACGAAAGGGATAGCCCTAAACTATTATTATATGAGTGCGGTGTGCCAGCTCAATAAATCTATGGCAGATTATAGCTCTACAGTGGTATTTGTCAGCAAATGTAGCTGATCGTGGAGAATACTACGTTGTGGAGTAGCAGCGGTAATATGTGCGGCAACTTCTACGGTACGTCCATCCGACGCAGACGGCGGACTGTAAGCCAGAAGAATATCGCTGTTACGGCTGTCGCACCCACTATAGCAGCCGGAAGCTCGATCACCCTTTCGTCCAGCATACTAAAGCTTTCCCCATCGATACCATTTATTATCGATAAGACATAGCCTCGCACGCTAAGATATCTGACACCCTCAAGAAGCGAACTAACCAGAGCTTCCCACAGGAAGACATAGATGAGCGCAAAACCAAGTGCATGGCTACTGATGAGGCCGGCCCATGTGAATATGGTGGTGTAGGTTACCACCCCAACGAACACTGCAACTCCCACGGCAAACACAGCTTGCCCACTACCTTCCGGCCCTAAGAGTGTTGCGATAACGCTACTGATAATCACGAACAGCCCACCAACAATTATGGATGCTAACAACTTCGGTAAAACTATTAGTGATCTGGGTATTGGTTTTAGTATCAGATAGCCTAAGGTACTGTCGTCCAATTCATGTCTGAACGCTGTGGTAGCCAGTACCATCGTGACGATTGGCAAAATGACTGCGATTATCATGGCATCAATAATGACGTTGGTGAATTCTTCAGCATAATCGGAGTCACTACCAGCCAAAGCGGACATAAGGGCACTTAAACCAACCGGAAGTACCGCCAAGAATATTATCAACAGGAGTCGCCAGCGACTACCCAATTGACGAAGCGAAAGCATAAGAATTGGTTTCATCTATCGTTCCACCACATAACTAAAAACACTTTCGAGCGATTCATCCAAAGGCTCCACGCGCAGCAATCGTATACCCAACTCCTTGGCAAGGTATGGTACCGATCGTTGGAGGACCGATACATTACGACTAAGCACGATTATCGCTTCATCGGGATCGATAGTGACGGAGTCCACTGCATCTGTTTGAATCATCGCCGAAGCCAGAGGCCGTGGATCACCAGCGAGAATACGTACCCTGTAGGGTCGCTGATCCAGTTTCTCTCGAATGGCACGGATGTTGCCGGATGCAGCCAGCTTGCCGCTAACCATCAAGAGGATACGATCGGCTATGATCTCTACTTCTTCCAGAATATGAGAGGATATTAGTATAGTGCGTCCCTCATCAGCAAGACGACGCATCAAATCCTGGAACTCAATACGCTGGTGTGGATCAGTACCGTTAAGAGGTTCATCGAGTATCAACACTTCGGGATCATGAACAATTGTAGCTGCCAACCGCATCCGCTGACTCATTCCTCGGGAATACGTACCCAAAGGTCGATCTTGCACTTCTGATAAGCCTACTGCATCAATCGCGCGATCCACTGCCACCCTATTTTGAGTGATCCCATGCAATTGCGCGGCAAATTCAACGAACTGGCGCCCCGTGTAGAATCCATAAACCGCTTCGTGTTCCGACATTACGCCCATCCGACGGTATATCCTGTGGTTCTCGCGTACTGGTTCGCCAAGTAATGTCACCGCTCCCTCAGACGTTCCCGATAGACCTGCTATCATATGAAGCAATGTGGTCTTACCTGCTCCATTGGGCCCTAGCAATCCGGTAATACCCGGATAAATCTGCAATGACACTTCGTTGACAGCCACCAGGTTGCCAAACCACTTGGAAACGCCGCGAACATCGATTACAGGTTCAGGTATTACAGGTTCTCGCTGCTGCTCTGATGCCATCATAGCCTTAATCCCTGATAACGTCGCCAAAGAACATAGCCCGGCCCGATCGTCATCATCAGGTACCACAAGATTGGAACCACAGTAGGCAACTTTCTTACCTGTCTGGCAATGGGCGATTCGTTCTCATCATCCATGATTATGTCACTTATATGACCAGGCACCTCTCCAATGCTGACCAAACCAAACCACTTCCCTGCTTTTCCTGTCTGAGGTTCACACTCTTCGAGAGCCATTTCATAGCCGGGGGATCCTTCGGAAGGCAAACTATCTTCGTCACATTCAGTCACAATGCCAGCAATACCAGCAGAGATGAAGAATAAACCAATGACGAAAGCAGCGGCGTAGGCTTTGCGAGTAGTGAAGGCAGATACAGCCAACGGTAGAGTTGTTGTAAAAACGGCAGTCACTAATCCTGCCCCTAGAAAGCGGGGGACATCCAGCCAATTGTCTTTGAGATAAGTAAGTGATTCATCCGCCGCGAGAGTAAATCCGATAAACAGTATTATCTGCCCAGAGCAAATAAGAGCGAAAGAAATGGTAAAAAAAGCAAACCAACGACCAGCTACATAGTCTATGATTGTAAGTGGTCTTACCAGATATAAATATATAACACCATCTCTTCGGTCGGGGCAGAGAAGTTCAGGAGCAATAATAGCCGAGAATATAAGTAATACAACCGAGATAAAGCGATAATAATCGGCATGAGTAGGAACGTCTTCACTGGGGTCCGGAGATGCAGCAACTAATGAAAATATCACTGCAACAAAAATAACTATGCCGAATAGTATCCCTGGCAATATTTTAGCCCGTGCACCCCTTCCAAGGCCGAGGGCAGTACGCATGCCATTTATCCAAATAGCTTTCCGAGCACGCATCTGCCCTTCGCGAGGCCCCTTGTAGTGCTGATAGCCAAGGTCAAATACTTCGCTTCTGTATTCAGTCATGATTGAGCATCCCGGAAGATATCGGCTAATTGATGTCGACGAGGAACCATCCGACGCAGCGTAGCTTCAGCCTCTACAACGGCATCGCGAATTATATCGTATTGTTCTTCGTTTTCCAGTTCCACCACCATCAAGGATCCTTCGAGAGTTGTTTTCATACCTTCCCGCGTCATGATTTTCACTAACTCATTGAGATTATTATCCACTTCGACAATGATATTCTGTGTTTCCTGTGTAAACCGAGACACTGATCCCACCTCTGAAACGTGGCCGCCATCCAGTACAATGATGCGATCACAAGTCCGCTCAACGTCTCCCATTAGATGAGATGAGAGCAGAATGCTGATACCAAATTCCTTACCAGTTCGCTGGATCAAGGCCAGCATCTCTTCGCGACCACCTGGATCGAGTCCAGACGTGGCTTCATCCAGTAGTACAATGGTTGGATCATGAACAAGAGCTTGAGCTAACTTGACACGCTGTTTCATTCCCGTGGAGAAGCTGCCTAAAGCTCGGTAGCGCTCTTCGGATAAACCTACGTGGCGCAATACATCGGCAGCTCGTGTTCGAGCCGATGCAGGAGGCAAACCGCTTACCTGCGCCATGTGAGTGAGGAATTTAGAGGCAGTGGGATTGGATGGCAAACAATCATGTTCCGGCATATATCCTAAGCGGGTTCGGATTTCGACAGACTCGCCGGCCTTTTTACCCATCACTTCGGCAGCCCCGTTAGTGGGCTGGATGAGCCCCAGAAAAAGCTTAATAGCCGTACTCTTACCGGCGCCATTATGGCCCAACAAGCCGGTTATTCCTTCATGGACCTGAAAATCCGCTGAATAAAGCGCGACGGTAGTGCCGTAGAGTTTTGTTAGTTTTTTGGCTTCAAGTAATGGTGTCATGCGATTATATTTTCATCTTATTACTCCGGCAATTAAATAGTATCAGTTGGTAGCATAGGCAATCTTGGG
>CAZWIP010000277.1:0-3805 GCA_964634125.1 uncultured Dehalococcoidia bacterium | reverse complement strand
TAATTATGCTCCACCATCTGTTAAATGATTACTCCCATTTGCCCAGATAGGGCAAGTGACTACCCATTGATCAGGAGCCTTCTTAATGTATTTCTCCACGAAGTGAGTAACCTGCTCAACATTCTTTTCCACGGCTCCATCGCCTTCGAGCAGAAGGTCAATAGCGGGTTCCCAAAAAATATCGTACTTCCCGTCATCTCGAAGCATGTTAAAAGCGGGTACAACAGCGGCCCCGGTCTTCATCGCTATTCGCACGACACCTGCAGGAATGGTGGTCTCTGCACCAAAGAAATCCATTTTTATACCATCGTTGGTAAAATCTCGGTCACAGGTGATCAGTATAGTTTCCCCCCGATGCAGACGGCGTATCATTCCCCTCAGAGAGCCCAGTTGGGCTGGCAGACAGCTAAGCCCCATGCTTTCCCTGAGCCAGATGACATGGTTGAGCAAAGCCGGGGGTTCGATAGGTTCAACCAGAATGGTTGTCTTTACGGATTTTGCTGCGAGTATTTGCACAGCTGCATCGAAACTCCCCAGATGTGCCGTCGCCAGAATAACACCTTTCCCTCTAGCGAGAGCTTCCTCTAGGTTGTGAAACCCGTGTAGTACAGCGTGGTTTTCAATATCACCGTGTTTGGTTCGTGGTAGTCTTATCAACCCAAAATAGTTCCTGACTACGCTTCTTATAGCGCCTTTTGTTGCTTTTTTGATTGTGGCTTCGTCTGCATCGGGTCCCAACACATGTCTCATGTTATCCGATACATTGGCTTTTGTTGCTGGAGACAGCATGTAGATCATGTCTGCTACCAGACGCGAAAAGAAGTAGCCAACTCTGTTGGGGAGGTAGGCTACCGTATATTGTGCGATCTTAAACGCATAGTATGTGAGCATTCAGTATACCTCTCTTGCCATAAATCATAACGGGAGGAAAGAAAGTCTTCAAGTCCTTGCCTTTTTTAGTTCGCCCTTGTATTATTCTGAATAATATTACTTTTTGGTAATTAATGGAGCCAAGGGGGAAGTAAGATGATCATGAAATCCAATGTATCTGTCCTTTTTAGCATATTGGTTATTATGCTGTGTCTTACTATGATCACCGTACCAGGCTGTGGTGATGGCGACACCGAAACTGCTACAGCTTCTCCCCCGGAGATGGGTTTCAATGAAGCTCTCTTTGGCGATCCGCCGATTGAATATTGGCCTTATGTGCGTTGGTGGTGGCCGGGTGGGGCTGTTGATAGTGAAGAATTAAAGCGCGAGATGGCTCTACTCAAAGGAATCGGTGTTGGTGGGGTTGAAGTCCAGCCTTTTCATTTCGGATTTACTCCTCAGGAGATCGAAAATGATCCTGCAATACGGTCGGTTGGCACACCGGAATTCTTCCAAAAAATACGGATTGTAGCCGAGGAAGCTGACAGGCTGGGGATGGCTTTCGATTTCACTTTGGGCAGTGGCTGGTCCTCCGGTGGACCTTTTATATCTGAAGCACCGGAGAGGCAACTTCTCATGAGCAGTCTGGATGTAAGTGGCCCGGGGTCATACGAAGGAACGATCCCCAAAGCAGAGCCGGCTGAGTATCGGAATATCATTAACAGCATCATAGATGCGCTTGGTCCATTTGATACCGAGGTTGATTTGGCCGCGATGACGGCTGCGCGTGTAGTCGATGATACTTCGGAATCGCCTGCCCTGGATTCATTTCAGGATATCACGTCATTGGTCCAGGGTGACAGCCTGCAATGGGATGTTCCGGAAGGGAACTGGAAGATATTTGCTTTCTATCAGAATCGAACCAATCATCACCCGGTTGGAGCTGCATATCCAGGTTTAGAAGATGATGCTTTGATTATGGACCATTTCGATGTAGCGGGCATACAGGAAATGATAGCTGGGTATGCAGTCCCACTATTGGAAGCCTGTGGTGAACATCCGCCGGATGCTGTCTTTGTTGACAGTTTCGAGATGGTTGGCGAATTACCGTGGACACCTTCTCTCTTGGAAACGTTCAGGGACATGAAAGGATATGATCTGACACCATACTTACCCCTGGTTTTTCAGCAAAAAGGTGAATCGAAATATACCGAGGTTCTGCATCAAGTAATGGGGGAAGGGTCACTGGCAGTATATGTATCCGGTGAAATTGGAGACAGGGTTCGGGAGGACTACGAAGAAGTTCGGGCAGGGATGTTCCTTGATAATTTTGTGGTTCCTTTGCGAGACTGGGCTCATCAGAATGATTTGGTCCTTCGGTTGCAGGCACAAGGTGGCTGGGGCGATTATCTGGATGTATATGAGATCGCTGATATCCCTGAGTCAGAGGCCTTGTTTGCTGGAGGAACCTTCGATTTCATGAAAATGGCGTCTTCAGCAGCTCATGTAGCTGGACGTACTTACACCGGACTTGAGTCCTTTATCTCCATGAACAATGATCCCAGGGCGCAAACGATTGAAGATCTGTATCTTCTTGGTGGACGTGCTTTCAGTGCTGGAATAACGCGTATTATTTATCATGCTTTTCCATATCAATATGTACGTGATAATGGTAAACGGTGGTACGGCGCTCCTGCCGTAAATGAACGAGAAAGGGATATGATAACCATTGGGCCCATCCCTTTTACCATATGGCTCGATGAAAATCATCAGGTTTGGCCTGATCTTCCGGGGTTCAATAAATATCTGGCTCGCCTGTGCTATGCTCTGACGCTTGGGAAAAACGTTGCTGAAATAGCATGGTTGCAGCCTGACTGGCGAGTTCCTGACATGGTAGTTATGAGTAATGATGGGTATTTGCCTGAACAGGGTGAATCGGAGATAAGTCTCTCGTTAAAGCGGGCTGGATTAACCTATGATCGAGTCAGTCGGACAGGCCTCACCAATGCGATCGTTAAAGACGGATGCTTTACGGTTGGCGCTGCTCGATATGAAGCATTGCTACTCACCGAGTTCGATGTGGCAACCCCGGATTTGATGGATTCGATCGAAAAAATAGTGGATGAAGGAATTCCTGTATTTGTAATTGGTGATCTTCCTAAACGAGCGCCGGGGTTTGTCGATTGGGAGGAAAGGGACGCGACTACTCAAGGCATTACGGCAAGATTAGAATCGAAGGTTACCTTTGCAGCGGAAGATAGTGGGGTGGGGAGAACTATGCTATCGGAAAGTGTGCGACCTGCGCTCACAGCGAGCGATGGAGGAGAACTGGCATTTGCCATGGTCCGTCGCGAACTACCGGAAGGCGACATTCTCTTACTTTTCAACGAATCCAACGAAGATCGCAAACAGATACTTGATATCAATGTAGAGGCGAAAGGTGTCCGAATACTAGACCCTCAAACAGGAGAATTGGTTGCCGAAGCAATACCAGATGAGTCAGGGCAGCTTACCATTGAGGTGGCGATCTCCGCGAAACGATCGCTGGTGCTAGTCGTCGATCACTAGATAGATAAATTAACCTGATTCGCCAGATGACTAAATAGAACCTGCTACTGATCACCGTATCTGGTCGATTCAAGCTCTGTATTCGCCCGAAGGATGATGCAATATCCCTCAGGGCTCACCTGTCGCATTGCCCGGCATTCGGGTAAGGCCTTGCAATTACATCTCTGTGTCAGGCTGCCTTGTGAAGATATTAGCACCGTCTTCCATCTGTGCCGGTGTGTTTTTTGCGCACTTTCTTCGTATCGTAGCATCAGGACATCCTCGGAAACGCTTCCTCGTGCATTTCATGACGTAACTCAGCTCAGTTTTGTTCCGTGTGCAGAAAAAACCGGCGTCGACTATTGCATTGATTTGGAGGTTGCAAAAC
>CAZWIP010000276.1:0-3807 GCA_964634125.1 uncultured Dehalococcoidia bacterium | reverse complement strand
AAGACTCAGGATGACATTGTGACACAGCCTCCGGAGTCCGGAATGACAGAGTCCCGATGTATTTCTCTATGTTTATAGATCCAACTGTCAGCGTTTGCATCGTAACTAAAATGCGATTACCCTGACCCAATTTGACGAAAGCTACTGGAACCCTATAGAATTACTTCGATTACAGAGGGGTAACAGCTAATGCAGAACGAAGATCAGGTGAGTTCACTCGAAACAATGCGCCATTCAGCCTCACACGTTATGGCTGAGGCAGTACAATCGCTTTTCCCGGATGCAAAATTCGGTATCGGGCCATCAACTGACGATGGATTCTATTACGATTTCGAACTACCCCGTTCGTTGACCCCCGACGATCTCGGTATCATCGAAAAGAAAATGAAGGAATCCATCAAAGCGAAGTCTACGTTTATAAGCGAAGAGATTTCAAAAGAAGAAGCTCTGAAATTATTCGAATCGCAGCCCTATAAAATCGAATTGATCAACGAGCTTGAAGACGAGACGATTTCGATTTACAAACACGGTTCTTTCATCGATCTATGTCGCGGACCGCATATGGAGACAACCAAGGGAATAAGAGCTTTCAAGCTTTTGAGCATTGCGGGGGCCTATTGGCGAGGTGACGAGAATCGTCCCATGCTGCAACGGATATACGGGACAGCCTTCGAATCGAAAGATGCCCTGAATGATTATCTGAAAAAACTGGAAGAAATCGAAGCTCGGGATCATCGCAGATTGACCAAACAACTGGATTTGATTAGCTTTCATGAAGAAGCAGGGGCAGGTTTAGCTTACTGGCACCCCAAGGGTGGCCGGATGCGCGTGCTAATCGAGGATTATTGGCGAAAGCTCCATTATGAAGGCGGTTACGATATCATCTTCACACCACATATTGGCCGGGCGCATTTGTGGGAAACTTCAGGTCACCTCGATTTCTACAAAGACGGAATGTACTCGCCAATGGATATCGATGGGCAGGATTACTACATCAAACCGATGAACTGCCCGTTCCACATCATGATATACAAGACGAAGTTACGGTCTTACCGTGAACTGCCTCTGCGGTGGGCCGAACTGGGTACAGTTTATCGGTATGAGCGTAGCGGCACGTTACATGGACTCCTGAGAGTGCGGGGTTTCACTCAGGATGATGCACACATCGTGTGTACCCCTGAGCAGATTGAAGGCGAAATTCTGCGTGTACTGGATTTCAGTTTAAATATGCTGCGAGGTTTTGGGTTTGAAAAATTCAATGTCGAACTGAGTGTGCGAGACCCGAAAACACCGGATAAATACGCCGGCAGTGATACCATGTGGCAGCAGGCTGAGGGGTCGTTGGTTAGAGCTTTGGAATCTCGAAAATTACCTTATGAGCGAATGGAAGGCGAAGCAGTTTTCTATGGCCCGAAGATTGATATAAAGATCAAAGATGCCCTGGGGCGCTCATGGCAGTGTTCGACCATTCAGTTCGATTTCAACTTACCCGATCGATTCGACATGTCATATATCGCTGAAGACGGCAAAGAGCACCGACCCTATATGGTGCACAGGGCATTACTGGGCAGTCTGGAACGATTCTTCGGCGTTCTGGTAGAACATTATGCTGGCGCTTTCCCGGTGTGGCTCGCACCAGTTCAGGTTGTATTCATCCCGATAGCCGATCGTCACGTTGAATATGCCAGGCAAATAGCTGATGAATTGAAGAAAGATGATATTCGCGTTGAGGTTGATGACAGCAACGAGCGCATGAATCACAAAATCAGAGAAGCACAGATGGCCAAGATACCCTATATGGTTATTGTTGGTGATGATGAAGTTGAAGGCAATACCGTATCCGTTCGGCTCCGTAGTGGCGAGAATCTCAAAGATCAAACTTTAGAAAAATTCAAAGAACGTCTCAGGTCTGCTGTGGCTTCCAGAGGACCTTTGCTGTAATTTTCCATTTCTTTATAGTACTCGGTTCAGGTAACCACCGCATAATTCTCCGTAGAAAACCGATAGTCAACCTCCATTGAAATTGAGGAAAGGTGGTCTCATCATCAGGCCCATATGAGGTCGATGATAATGATACCTGCCCAGGAAAGTTTCTACCATATCTGTGCACTCGGATAACTCATTTGTGCCATATTGACGCCAACCCAGATATTCTTTCCTTAATATCCGATTGAAGCTCTCGATATGGGAATGTTCGTTCTTAAAGACGATATGTTTCAATGCTCTTGATCCAAATACCAATCGTTTCACGGTGTTTCCCCAGCTGCCGCGCGATTTGAGACTTGACCATCCCTTGTCCATATTTCATTACGGACTGTCGGGTATTTACGGAAACATTGCGCGATGTTGACAAAGACAGCATAGCACGCTAGACTAGGCACTAACTTTCTGCCAAATCTAGCTACTCGCGTCGATATTCTGAGGGAACAAACCATCGAGAAGGAGGCGGTAATGAAGAAGTTGGCAATTCTATTGATACCATTTTTAGCTTTAGGGCTAATACTGAACTCAATAGCTTGTGAGAGTGACAGTAAGGAAGCAACTTTGTCCCCTGTGGGACAACCATCAAGTACCATTACTTCAGAACCTCAAGTGATACTGAAGCCAATCAAAATCACCATTGGCAACCTCTCAGATATAACTGGCCCATCGTCAAATGTACAGATTATCATAAACATGGCACTCGATGACCTCGTTGAATATTACAATTCAGAGAACCTTATCCCTGGAGTAGAATTGGAAGTTATCACTTACGATGGGCAGCTAGATCCGTCCAAAGATATACCTGGATATGAATGGCTGAAGGAGCGTGGCGCAGACTTTATCTTTACGGGTGTTCCTGACACACCTCTGACGTTGAAATCGATAGTTGAAAAGGACAAAATACCTTTGTTTGCAGCCAGCGGATATCAAGAGATGATAGACCCACCAGGATATGTGTTTGTCATGGGCACGATTCCTGAACATCAGGCCTATACAATCCTTAATTGGATTGCCCAAAATGATTGGGACTATGAGTCTAATGGGCCAGCAAAGATCGGAGGAGCTTCATGGACTGAGGGCTTCTCCGAGTCTTTCATAGCCGGAATGAAAGGCTATGCTGGGGCACACCCGGAGCAGTTCGAGTGGGTTGGTGGGTATTTGACAAATTTTACATTCACATGGGGGCCAGAGGTGGAGGCTTTGAAAGATTGCGACTATGTATTTCCATGTGTGATGCCAATTGCGTTCATGAGGGAATATAGAGAAGCTGATTGCACTGCAAAGTTCATTGGTACTGATCCTCACATGGCATTTTTGAAAATGATAACGGAGGCAGAACTCTGGGACGAAATCGATGGCACACTGTTCGTTAAAGGTGGTTCTCCGTGGTGGAGTGAAAATGAACAACTTATCAATTTGACTAAGCAACTTGTTTACGAAAATCATCCAGACGAAGCAGAAGAGATCATACAGGCAGGTGCCGCTTATACATCGATTTCTTCTGTTTTCTATCCCATGCTTGATCTGGTTGCTGATGTGGTAGAAGCTATTGGAGCAGAGAATTTTAATTCACAAACTCTATATGATGCAGCTAATTCATATTCACTGGTAATCGATAGTATCGAACGGACCGGTTTCACTGAGACGAAACGCTATGGTTCCAGTAATTACCTGATATATAAAGCAAGTGCTGCTGATGAGGATATCGTAAGGGCAGATGAAAACTGGATACCTCATCTGGTTGAACCATAGTAATATTCAACCGCAGAAGCTATTAACCCGGCAATTAAATACTAGACAAAACATCGAAAATATATTACAATT